>NZ_JAAKZV010000256.1 GCF_011044975.1 Streptomyces coryli
CATCCGCCACCGAAGCCCGAGCCGAAACCGCCGGAGCCGACGCCCTCCCCCACCAAGACCAAGCGGCCCGCCCCCGCTGTCTCCTTCCGGCCCGCCTATCACGCACCCCCGCGCCCGGAGGCCAAGCAGGGCACCTCGCCCGTGACCCGGACGCTGCTTCTCGTCGCCCCCGCCGTGCTCGCCGCCGCCGCGCTCGCCGCGGGCGGTTCCGGCGGCTCCGCCGCGGGTGCCGGGGGGCGCGGTGACTGAGTCCGGAGCGGCTGTGCCCCGGTCTCCCGTATCTATCGATTGGAGTCACTGATGTCCGACTGGCTCAAGCTCCTCGTCGCCATGGCCGCGGCCACCGGCGTCGTCGTGCTCATCGCCGTCATCCGCGACCGGCGGCGGCCCGAGGACGAGGATCCCGATGAGACGCCGGATGTCATCGAGTACATGACGATGATGGTCGGCGTCGTGTACGCCATCGTGCTCGGCCTCGCCATCGCCGGGGTCTGGGAGTCCCGCGGGGCGGCGCAAGAGACCGTGCAGCGCGAGGCGTTCGCGCTGCACGAGGTGAGCGAGCGGGCCGCCGCCTATCCCGCCGGGCAGCGCGACGCCGTACGGGCGAGCATCGACGCCTACGTCGACTACGCCGTCAACAAGGAGTGGAAACCGGCCATTGCCGAGGGCGGCGGCCTCACCCCGCGCGGCGACCGGCTGATGGCGGATGTACGCAAGCAGGTGGACGCCTTCGAGCCGAAGACCGAGTCGCAGAACCGGGCCGCGTACGCCCTCGCCGACCAGGCGGCGCAGGCCGCCCAGGCCCGGCAGGAGCGCGGCCTGGGCACCGATCCGACGATGCCGCCGGTGGTGTGGGTGGGGCTGATCATCGGGGCGGTCGTCTCCATCGGCATGGTCTTCGCGCTGCAGATCCAGCGCTCGGCGCGGGAGCTGGTGCTGGCGGGGCTGTTCAGCGCGCTGATGGCCTTCCTGCTCTTCCTCGTCTGGGCCTGGAACACCCCCTACGGGGGCGCCTCCGACGCGGGGACGATGACAGAGCCGTTCACGACGCTGTTCCCTGGCTCTGGATAGGCCATCGGCACCGGCCTACCGTGGAGTTGGCAACCGGAGGTGGGGCGGCATGGCCGACTGGTGGTCCGTCGAGGTCTTCGATGCGCAGTCGTCCGCGCTCGCGTGGCGGGACTCCTACGAGTACACGCTCGTGGAGTCCGCGATCACGCACGGGGCGCTGATGTGGGAGTGGCACATGCACTCCTGGGGCATCGTGCTCGAGATCTCCTTCCGGGAGGAGCGCGACTGGGACCGCTGGCGCACCCTTCCCGGCGTGCAGGCCGCGCTCGACGCGGTGCCCGACCCGGTCTCCGGGCTGCTGCTGCACCGCGGCCGCGGCGGCAGCAGCGGCTGCTTCGTACCGCGCCGGCCGCGTCCGGCGCCCGGCGCCGCGGCGGCCGAGCTGCCGGAGCCTCCGCCGGAGCCGCCGCGGAATCTGCTGTCAGCAGTACCCCCTTCCCCCGCCGCCTAGCCGCGGGGCAGAGTCGGCGGCATGAAGCTGCTGATTCTGGGTGGTACGGAGTTCGTGGGGCGCGCGGTCGCCGAGGACGCGGTCCGGCGCGGGTGGGAGGTGACGGTCTTCCACCGCGGCCGGTTCCCCGCGCCGGAGGGGACCGCGTCGCTCATCGGCGACCGGCTGGCGGACGGCGGGCTCGCGCCGCTCACCGACAGCGAGGCGGGCTGGGACGCCGTCGTCGACACGTGGTCCGGCGCGCCGGTCGCGGTGCGGGACGCGGCGCGGCTGCTGGCGGACCGGGGTGTCCGGCATTACGCGTACGTCTCCAGCCGCTCCGTCTACCCCGAGGAGACCACCGCGGCCGGTGCGGATGAGTCCGCCGCGGTCGTAGACGCCTCCCCCGACTCCACCGAAGGCGACGACTACGCCCGCGCCAAGCGCGGCGGCGAACTGGCCGCCGAAGCCGCCTTCGGCGACCGGGCGCTGTTCGTCCGCGCGGGGCTGATCCTCGGACCGTACGAGAATGTCGGCCGGCTGCCGTGGTGGCTGACCCGCATGCGGCGCGGCGGCGAGGTGCTGGCGCCCGGCCCGTACGACCTCCCGCTGCAGTACATCGACGCCCGCGACCTTGCCGCCTGGACGCTGGACGCGGTCGAGGGCGGGCTCGGCGGGGCGTACGACGTGGTCAGCGCGCCGGGGCACGCCACGATGGGCGAGTTCCTGGAGGCGTGCGTCAAGGCTGCTTCCTCCGAGGGGTCCGACGCGGTGCTGCGGTGGTACGAGCCGGAGGCCGTGCTCGCGGCCGGGTTCGAGCCGTGGACCGAGCTGCCGGTGTGGCTGCCGCCGGGTCCGCTGCACGACTATCTGCACAGCGGCGATACCTCCAAGGCGCGGGCGGCGGGGCTGCGTTGCCGGCCGGTCGCGGAGACGGTGGCCGATACGTGGGCGTGGCTGCGGTCGATCGGCGGTGAGGCGCCGCAGCGCTCCGACCGGGGGCGGAAGGGGGTCGATCCGGAGCGGGAGGCGGCGTTCCTCAGCGCAAGCTGATCAGCCCGTCAGGTCCCCCTCCCGCTCATTGACCCCCGCGTAATGGCGCAGCTTGTCCTCGTCGACGCGCACGCCGAGGCCCGGGCCGTCCGGGACGGTGAGGCTGCCGTCCCGGAGCGGGATCGGGTCGGCGATGTCGTCGGCGTGCAGGTAATACATGCTGTCGATGGCCCGGTTCAGGACCGGCGTGCTGGCGACGACGGCCAGGTGGGCGGCGGTGGCGATGCCCAGTTCGCCGCCGCTGTGCAGGTTCATGCCGAGGCCGAAGGTCTCGCAGTGGGCGGCGAGGGCCTTGGTCGGGGCGATGCCGCCCCACTTGTAGACGTCGCCGTGGATGACGTCCACCGCGCCCAGGCGTACCGCCGGGGCGAAGTCCTCGAAGCGGACGACGCACATGTTGGTGCAGAGCGGGATGCGGACCTTCGCCCGCACCTGGCTCATGCCCTCGATGCCGACGCAGGGGTCCTCCAGATATTCGAGGTCGAGCTCTTCCAGCTTGATGCCGGCGCGGACCGAATCGGGCACCGACCAGGCGGCGTTGGGGTCGACGCGCAGCTCGGTGTCGGGAAGGGCGGCGCGCAGGGCGCGGAGGTTGGCCACGTCGCCGTCGACGTCCTTCGTCCCCTTGAGCTTGACCGCCCGGAAGCCGCCCTCGGCGACGACGCGGGCGGCGTGCTCGGCGAGCGCCTCGGGCGTGCCGCCGTCCGCCCGGGTGACCAGCGCGGTGAGCGGGACCTCGTCCCGTACCCGGCCGCCGAGCAGGTCGGTGACCGACTGCCCGGTGGCCCGGCCCATGGCGTCCCAGCAGGCGACGTCCAGGGCGGCGATGGCGGCGTAGCCGAGATAGCCGTGGAAGAACGGCACCATGTGCTGCTTGCGGTGGAAGGCCTCCAGCGCGAAGGGGCTGGTGCCGATGAGGTCGGGCGCCAGCTTCCGGATCAGCGCGGCGACCGGCTGCCCCCACATCGTCTCGCCCCAGCCGTCCACGCCCTCGTCGGTGCGGATACGGACGACGGTGCGGGTCTCCCCCGTCTTGGTCTCGAAGGAGCTCGTGAAGGGGCTCTTCAGGGGGAGGTTGACGACCCAGGCGTCGACGTGCGTGATCTTCATGGGCTCCTCAATCGTTGGTGGCTGCGTGGAACGCCCGTATCGCCTGGGCGAGTTGGCGGGCGCGGGCGGTGAGTTCGGGGTCGTCGGGCCGGGCGGTGGACGGGTCGTCGGTGGCGCCGCCGGCCCGGGCCCACTCGCCGTGCCGCTCGGTGGTGAGGCCGGGGTGCGGCGGGTTGTCGAAGAGCGGCGGCGGGTCGGCGGGCGGGCGCGGCTCGATGGGCGTGCGGACCAGGTCCGGGTGGGCGGCCAGCATCAGCGAGGTCTCGTAACGGCCGGCGTGGCCCGGGGTCGACGCGGCCGCGCCCAGGCTCCAGTACGAGCAGGCGGCGTACGTCCCCGCCGCCCGCAGCGCGTGCTCCTTCACCGCGAGCCGCATGATCTCGTCGTTGCCGCCGTGCCCGTTGACGATCATGACGCGCCGGAAGCCGCTCTCGGTGAGGGACCGCAGGACGTCGCCGAGCACCGCCTTGAGGGTGTCCGCCGACAGCGACACCGCGGCCGCGAAGAGGTGGTGCGGGCTGTGCCCGTACGGCAGGGCGGGGAGGCGTACGACCTCAGGACCCGCGTCCTCGGCCAGCAGCGCCGCCGCCCGGTCCACCACCGCCGTCACGAGCATCGTGTCCGTGCCCATCGGCAGGTGTTCGGCGTGCTGCTCCTGCGAGCCGATGGGCAGCAGGGCGATCGCCGAGCGGCCCGCCTCCCGCACCTGGCGCCAGGTGAGCTCCGTCAGCTGAAACAAATCCGTGCTACCTCCTCGGTTCGTGCCGTGGCAGAGTCGGCGCATGGCCGGCGAACCTCGACATCTGCACCTCGTGCCCGACCCCCCGGCACCGGTGCCCGCGCGCCCGCTGCTGGGCGCGGTCGAGGTGCTGCCCGGACAGGTGCAGGCGGCGCTGGTGGACCGCTCCGGGGAGCTGCTGCGGCGTACGACGACCGGCTTCGACCCGGCGGCGCCCGACGCCGCGGGCGTGGACGCGGCGGTACGGCAGGCCGCGCTGGAGTGCTTCGACGGGTGCGAGCTGATCGGCGTCGGGGTGGCGGCGACCGGCATTGTGGACCCGGAGCGCGGTTCGTTCATCGAGGTCAATGACGTGCCGGCGCTGGCCGGTTATCCGGTCGCGGACGTGCTGCGGCAGGCGCTCGGGGTGCCGGTGCACATCGAGCACCGGGCCCGGCTGCAGGTGCTCGGCGACCGGTGGTTCGGCCCCGGCCGGGGGCTGACCTCCTTCGCGTCCGTGTCCACGGGTGAGGTGCTGGGCGTCGGCATCCTTTACGACGGCGAGCTGCTTGCCCCGCACGGCGGCCGCAGCGGCGCCCATATGACGGTGGTGGCCGGCGGCGAGCCGTGCACCTGCGGGGCGCGCGGCTGCTGGAAGACGGTGGCCACGACGCGGTGGCTGCGGCAGCGGGCGCAGACGGCCGGTCTCGGCGCCGACGTGACGCTGGCCGGTCTCGTACGCCGCGGGGACGAAGCGCGCAAGGTCGTCGAGGAATACGCCGACAATCTCGCCCTCGGCCTGGTGAACATCCAGCAGCTCTTCGCCTCCGCCCTGTTCGTCCTGCACGGCGAGGCAGTCGAGGGCGCGGAGGCCTTCCGCGCCCGGGTCGAGGAGCGGCTGCGCCGGGACAGCGGCTGGTCGACGGCGGCGCCGCCGCGCGTCGTCCTCGGCGAGGCGGGCCCCGACGACGTGGCGCTGCTCGGCGGCGCGGGTCTGGTGCTCACGCACCGGTAGCCCCCGCG
Source organism: Streptomyces coryli (assembly GCF_011044975.1). Taxonomy (GTDB): domain Bacteria; phylum Actinomycetota; class Actinomycetes; order Streptomycetales; family Streptomycetaceae; genus Streptomyces; species Streptomyces coryli. The sequence goes on from NZ_JAAKZV010000256.1 coordinate 5,406, forward strand.
CGGGCCCGGTACGCGTCCGGCCGCGGCACCGCGGCCAGCAGCTCGCGCGTGTACGGGTGCTCCGGCGCGCCCAGCACGTCGGCGGTGGCCCCGCACTCGACGATCGCGCCGCGCCGCATCACCGCCACCCGGTCCGCGACCTGCCGCACCACGGCGAGGTTGTGGGAGACGAACACATAGGTAAGACCGTGCCGTTGCTGCAGCTCCGCCAGCAGATCGAGGACCTGCGCCTGCACGGAGACGTCGAGCGCGCTCGTCGGCTCGTCCAGCACCACGACCCGGGGCGCGGGCGCCAGCGCGCGGGCGATGGAGATCCGCTGCCGCTGCCCGCCGGAGAACTCGTGCGGATACCGGTCCTGCACCCCGGCCGCAAGCCCGACCGAGGTGAGCAGCTCCCCCACCCGCTCCCGCAGCCGGGGCCTGGCCGCCCGTCCGCGATAGCCGGCGTCATGGGTGACCAGCGGCTCGGCGACGATGTCGGTGATCCGCATGCGCGGGTTCATGCTCGAGTACGGGTCCTGGAGCACGACCTGCATCCCGGCCCGTATCCCGCGCAGCTCGGCGGCGGAGAGCCCGGCGAGGTCGCGGCCCTCGAAGCGGACGGTCCCGGCGGTCGGCTCCAGCAGCTTCAGCAGCAGCCGGGTGAGCGTCGTCTTCCCGGACCCGGATTCGCCGACGAGGGCGAGGGTCTCGCCGTCCTCGACGGTGAGCGTCACCTCGTCGACGGCGGTGGTACGGGCGCCGCCGGGGCCGCGGAACTCCTTGGTGAGGCCGTCCAGTTCAAGCAGTGGCGTCATGGCGTCGGCTCCAGTCGCGGGGTGGCGGCCAGCAGGTCGCGGGTGTATTGCTCGCGGGGCGTGTCGAAGACCTGGCCGACGGGTCCGTGCTCCACGACCCGGCCGTCGTTCATGACCACGACCCGGTCGGCGGTCTCGGCGACCACGCCGAGGTCGTGCGTCACCAGCACCACCGCCATCCCGTGCCGGGCCCGCAGATCGGCGAGCAGGTCGAGGATCTGCCGCTGCACGGTGACGTCGAGAGCCGTGGTCGGCTCGTCCGCGATCAGCACCCGCGGCCGCCCCACCAGCGCCGTCGCGATCATCACGCGCTGCCGCAGCCCGCCGGACAGCTCGTGCGGGTACTGCCGCGCCCGCAGCTCGGGGTCCGGGATGCCGACCTCGTCCAAGGCCCGTACCGCCTCCGCCCGCGCCTCTCCGCGGGAAGCACCGCGGTGCCTGCGCAGCACCTCGGCGACCTGGTTGCCGACCTTCTGCAGCGGGTCGAGGCTGGTCATCGGGTCCTGGAAGACCATCGCGACGTCGTTGCCGCGCACCTCGCGCAGCTGCTTCTCCGGCAGCACGAGGAGGTCGCGGCCGTCGAGGAGGATCTCACCGCCGGGATAGGTGCAGGGCGGCTCGGGGTTGAGCCGTAGCACGGCGAGCATCGAGGCGGACTTGCCGCTGCCGGACTCGCCGACGACGGCCAGGGTCTCGCCTGCGTACGCCAGGAGGCTGATGCCGCGGACGGCGTGCACGGGGCCTGCGGAGAGCTCGAAGTCGACGTGGAGATCGCGGATTTCGAGAACAGGAGTCTTCATCGGCGGTACGCCTTCGGGTCCGCGACGTCGCGCAGGGCGTCGCCGGTGATGTTGATGGCCAGGGAGGTGAACATCAGCGCCAGGCCCGGGAAGACCGCGACCCACCACGACGTGCCCAGGTACAGCTGCCCGTCGGCGAGCATCGAGCCCCAGGTGACGGTCTCCTTCGGCACCCCGAGGCCGAGGTAGCTGAGCGAGGCCTCGGCGACGATCGCGGCCGCGATGTGCAGGGTGGCGATGGTGGCCAGCGGCGGCAGCACGTTGGGGAGGAGGTGCCGCCGCATGATGGTCAGGTCCGTGACGCCCGTTGCCCGGGCCTGCGTCACGTAATCGCGGGTCCGCAGCGACAGCACCTCGGAGCGGACCACCCGCGCGTACGACACCCAGCCGGTGAAGCCGAGCACCAGCACGACGTTCCACAGCCCGGAGCCGAGGAAGCCGACGATGGCGAGGGCGAGGAGCAGCGAGGGGAAGGCCAGTTGGATGTCGGCGAAGCGCATCAGCACCCGGTCCAGCCAGCCGCCGCGGAAGCCCGCGAACAGCCCGGCCGCCGCACCCACGACGCCCGCGAGCAGCGCCGCCCCGATACCGACGAGCAGCGAGACCCGGGAGCCGTAGATGACCCGGGAGAGCAGATCGCGGCCCAGCTGGTCGGTGCCCAGCGGATGCGCGAGGCTGCCGCCGTCCGACCAGGCCGGGGGCTTGAGCCGGGCGAGCAGGTCCTGCTTGGCCGGGTCGTCGGGGGCGAGCAGCGGGGAGAAGGCGGCGGCGACCAGGAGCAGCGCGAGCACGCCGAGGGCCACCAGGGCGAGCCGGTTACGTATCAGCGTGCGGGTCATGCCCGGTCCCTCACTCTCGGGTCGAGGAGGCTGTAGGAGAGGTCGACGAGCAGGTTGACGATCACGAAGGCGGCCGCGAAGAACAGCACCGCCGCCTGCACCAGCGGGAAGTCCCGGTGGGAGATGGCCTCCACGGTCAGCCGCCCGATGCCCGGCCAGGAGAAGACCTGCTCGGTGAGGATCGCGCCGCCGAGCAGGCCGCCGAATTCGAGGCCGATCACGGTGACGGTCGGCAGCGAGGCGTTCCGCAGCCCGTGCGCGAGGACCACCTTCGCCGGGCCGAGGCCCTTGGCCTTCGCGGTACGGATGTGGTCCGAGCCGAGCACGTCGATGAGCGAGGAGCGCAGCAGCCGGGCGATGACGGCGATGGAGTAGACGGACAGGGTGACGGCGGGCAGCACGAGGTGCGCGAAGGTGCCGTATCCGGAGGCGGGGAGGGCCTTGAGCTGGACGGAGAAGAGCAGGATCAGCAGGATGCCGATCCAGAACGGCGGGGTGGACTGGCCGAGCAGCACCGCGGTCATCACGCCGGTGTCGCCGGCCCGGCCGCGGCGCATCGCGGCGTAGATGCCGGCCGGGATGGCGATGAGGAGGCTGAGGACGAGGGCGCCGGCGGCGAGTTCGAGGGTGGCGGGGATGCGGTCGGCGATCACCTGGCTGACGGGTTCGTTGTAGACGAGCGAGTCGCCGAGGTCGAGCCGCAGCAGGCCCCACAGATAGTCGCCGTACTGCGCGAGCGTCGACTGGTCGAGCCCCAACTGGTGCCGGAGCGTGGCCTCCTGGGCGGCGGTGGCGTCCGGCGGCAGCAGCTGCTTGACCGGATCGCCCGAGAGCCGTACGAGAAGGAAGGCCAGGGTGGCGGCGGCGAAGAGCACGCCGATCGCGGTGCCGAGGCGGGTGGCTATGTGGCGGGCGAGGGAGGCGCTCATCGCGGCTTCACCTCCGCGCCCTCCATGGCGAGGGACCCGTTGATGATCGGCGTCCAGCGCACCCGTGTGGTGCGGGCGAGGATGTTGTCCTGCTGGTAGAGGGGCACGAACGGCGCCTCGGTCTTCATCAGCCGCTGCAGCGCGGTGAAGGCGCGCTGCCGGTCGTCCGGGTCCATGGACAGCTCCTCGGCGTCGACGAGCCGGTCCGCCTCCTTCGAGCGCCAGCGGCTCTGCCGCCGGTCGCTGCGCACGTTGGACTGCAGCATCGACGAGCCGTCGAGCGTCCAGACGGTGGAGGCGGCGAGGTAAAGGGGGCCGAGCGCCTGCCGGTTGTCGGAGGTGAGGCGGGCGGAGAAGGTGCCCGGGTCGAGCAGGTCGACGCGGGCCCGGATGCCGGCCCGGTCGAGCAGGCCCGCGATGGCCTCGGCGACCTGGCCGTCGGTATTGGAGGCGGCGAGGGTGGTGCTGATGCCGTCCGGGTGCCCGGCGTCGGCGAGCAGTTGCTTCGCCGTGCGTACGGAGCGGCGGAACGGCTCGACGGACTCGTCGAAGCCCACCGATCCGTGCGGGATCATGGCGGGCACCTCGCGGGCCTTGCCGTCCAGCACGGCCTTGATGAGCAGCGGCACGTCGACGGCGTGGTTGAGCGCCTGCCGCACCCGGCGGTCGCGCAGCGGGCCGGCCGAGGTGTCGATGTTGAGGTACGCGGTCCTGATGCCCGGGTGGTTCTCCAGCTCGACGCCCGCGTATCCGGACAGCTGCCGGGCGGCGTCCGGGGTGAGCCCGGTGACGAGGTCGACCTCGTCACTCTGCAGCGCGGCCAGGGCGGAGGCGGGATTGGGCAGCGGCCGGAAGACGAGCCGGTCCGCTCCCGGCCGACCGTGGAAGTGGCGGCGGTTGGCGCTGAGTTCGAGCTGCCGGTCGCGCCGGAAGGACTCGAAGCGATACGGGCCGGTGCCGACCGGCCGCCGGGCGAAGGCGGCGTCGCCGGCCTCGGCTATGTACTTCGGCGGCACCACGACGCCGCCGAAGAGCGACAGCTTCGCGGGCAGGATCGGGTCGTGCAGCTTGGTGTGCACGTCGACGGTGTACCGGTCGACGACGCTCACCGACGTCACGTACCGCAGCTCGACGATCGGCGACCGGGTCTTGGGATCGAGGACCCGCTCGATGGAGAACTTGACCGCCTCGGCGTCGAATCGCTCCCCGTTGTGGAAGTGCACCCCCTTGCGGAGCCGGAACCGCCACACGGTGCGGGAACGCGCCTCCCACGAGGTGGCCAGCCGGGCCGCCAGCCGCCCGCGGACGTCGCGGGTGGTGAGGGTGTCGAAGATGTTGATCAGGACGTTCATGGAGACCATGTCGCCCTGCTTGTGCGGGTCGAGCGTCGTCGGGTCGGCCGTCTGCGCCACCCGGAGCGTGCCGTCCCCGGCCGCGCCCGCGGCCGTTCCGCACCCGGCGAGCGCCGCGGGTGCGGCGATGGCGGACCCGGCAACTCCTGCTAGTCGCAGGGCGTTACGGCGTGACATATCTGGATGAGTCACGATCTGCCCTTCGCAATGCGTTCCACTGAACAGTGCGATCGTTCCGTTCACCGGAACGTTGATGCGTTAAGCTAAGCGACATGCCGAAGCCGGTCAACACCCCCGCCGCCGCCGGAGCACCCGTAAAAGGCCCCGTGGACAAGGCACTCGAGGTGCTGGACGCGCTCGCCCAGCCCGACTCCCCGCACCGCCTGGCCGACTTGGCCGCGCGCACGGGCCTGCCGAAACCGACCGTGCACCGCCTCCTCCAGACCTTCGCGGACGCCGGCTACGCGGCCCCGGCCCCCGGCGGCTCGTACCGCCCGGGCCCGCGGCTGCTCGCCCTCGGCGCCACCGCGCTGGCGGCCAGCCGCGAACTGCGGCTGGCCCGCCCGGTCCTGGACGATCTGCGGCAGCGCACCGGCCAGCTGGCCCACTTCTCGGTACGGGACGGGGCGGCCGCGGTGCACGTGGCGCACTCGGAACCGTCGTCCGCGTACCGGATGGCGCTGGCCGCGGGCGGCGAAGTCCCGCTGTACTGCTCGGCGGTGGGGTGGGCGATGCTGTCGGCGCTGCCGCCGGAGGAGGCGGCGGGGCTGCTGGGCGGTGAGCCGCTGGGCGCGCGTACGCCGCGGACGGTGACGGACCCGCGAGCCGTACTGGCCGAGCTGGCACGGGTGCGCGAGACCGGCTACGCGGTCGACGACGAGTACGCGGAACAGGACGTCCGCGCCATCGCCGCGCCGGTGCTGGGGCCGGGCGGGGAGGTCGCGGGGG
>NZ_JAAKZV010000257.1 GCF_011044975.1 Streptomyces coryli
AGCCCCCACTCAGAACAACGTCTCCTCCTCCGGAGCCTCCCGCTCCTCCACCAACTCCGCCCCGTTATTCCGCACATCACTCACCGCCGTAGACACCGGATACGCCCGCAGCAACCCCGCAGGCGGCGGCACCAGCAGCTCCCCCAGCGCCTCTGGATCCTTGTTCGAAGGATCCAGCCACGCATCCCACTTGTCCGGCGTCATCATCAGCGGCATCCGCGGGTGGATCTCCGTAAGCGACGACGGTCCGTCCTCCCCCGCGGCCCCGCCCGCCAGCGGCGTCTTCTCCGCATCCGTCGTGATGACCGTGCACGTCACCCACCACGCCCGCTCATGCTCGTCCGGCAGCGTCTTGTCCCGCCAGAACTCGAACAGGCCGGCCATCGCGAAGACCGACCCGTCCTCCGGCGTGATGAAGTACGGCTGCTTCCGCGGGCGCTTCTTCTTCCCCTGCTGTTCCAGCGCCAGCTCGCCCTTGGCGGTCATCCACTCGTAATAGCCGTCGGCCGGCAGCAGGCACCTACGCGAGGCGAAAGCCCGCCGATACGCCGGCTTCTCCACCACCGTCTCCGCCCGGGCGTTGATCATCTTCACGCCCGTGTCCGGGTTCTTCGCCCAGGACGGCACCAGGCCCCAGCGCAGTTTCCGCAGCTGGCGAACCGGATCCGGGTCCGGCGCGTCCTTCACAGGACGCTCCAGCACCGCGTAGACGTCCTTCGTGGGCGCGACGTTGTAATCCGGGGCGATGGTCTCCGCCGGGTCCCACTTCTCCACCTCGAAGATCCCGACGAGATCCTCGGGCTTCCTGCTCGATGCATAGCGACCGCACATGCATGTCAGACTGCCAGACCGGTCCGACAATCGAAGACCAGGCTCAGGAGGGCCCGCACCACATGGAAACCGACAGCACCAGCTTCACCGAGCTGTGGGACCGCGTCGTGGGGACCCAGCCCGACCCCTCCGAGTGGCTGGTCGCCGTCACGGCCCTGATCGCGCTCGCCGCCATCGTCCCGTACGGCGTGTGGCGCCTCACCCGCAACGCCGTCACCATCGCGCACGAGGGCGGCCACGGCCTCGTGGCGCTGCTCTCCGGCCGCAAGCTCGACGGCATCCGGCTGCACTCCGACACCTCGGGCCTGACCGTCAGCCGCGGCAAGCCGACCGGGCTCGGCATGATCCTCACCGCCGCCGCCGGCTATACGGCCCCCTCCCTCCTCGGCCTCGCCGGCGCCTGGCTGCTCGCCGCCGGGCACATCACCGCGCTGCTCTGGGGCGCCGTGCTGCTGCTCGCCGCCATGCTGATCATGATCCGCAATGCCTACGGGCTGCTGACCGTCGTCCTCACCGGCGCGCTCTTCTTCCTGATCTCGTGGTTCACCGACGCGGACGTGCAGGCGGGCTTCGCCTACGCCGCCGTCTGGTTCCTGCTGCTCGGCGGCGTACGGCCGGTCTTCGAGCTGCAGCGCAAGCGGGCCGGCGGCCGCGCCCCGGAGTCCGACGCCGATCAGCTGCACCGGCTGACCGGCATCCCGGCCGCGCTGTGGCTGTTCTTCTTCTACGTCGTCGCCCTCGGCTCGCTCCTGATCGGCGCCCGGCTGCTGCTCGAGCCCGCCTTCTGACGCCCCGCGGGCAGAGCCGACGGCCGGAATCCCACTAGAGTGAAGCCCATGACCGGCCCTTCTCAGCAAGCCACACGCCCCGATGCCGCCCCCCTCTGGCCCGCGCCGCACGCGCCCGGCCCGACCTCGGGGAGCATCACCGTGCCGGGCTCGAAGTCGGTCACGAACCGGGCCCTGGTCCTCGCCGCCCTCGCCGCCGAGCCGGGCTGGCTGCGCCGCCCGCTGCGCTCCCGCGACAGCGCCCTGATGGCGAACGCGCTGCGCGCCATGGGCATCGACATCGAAGAAGGCATTGGCCCCGACGGCACCGGCGAGGCCTGGCGGGTCATCCCCAACGGCCTGCGCGGCCCGGCGCAGGTCGACGTCGGCAACGCCGGCACCGTCATGCGCTTCCTGCCCCCCGTCGCCGCCCTCGCCGACGGCGAGATCCGCTTCGACGGCGACCCGCGCTCGTACGAACGCCCGCTGCACGGCGTCATCAACGCGCTGCGCGACCTCGGCGCCCGTATCGACGACGAGGGCCGCGGCGCGCTCCCGATGACCGTGCACGGCGGCGGCGCCCTGGACGGCGGCGAGGTCTCGGTGGACGCCTCCTCGTCCTCGCAGTTCATCAGCGCCCTGCTGCTCGCGGCGCCGCGCTTCAACCAGGGCCTGACCCTGCGCCACACCGGCCACAGCCTCCCCTCCCTGCCGCACATCCGCATGACGGTGGGCATGCTGCGCGCCGCCGGCGCCCAGGTCGACGCCCCCGAGGACGGCGGCGAGCCGAACGTCTGGCGGGTGGCGCCCAGCGCCCTTCTGGGCAGCGACCTCACCATCGAGCCGGACCTGTCCAACGCCCAGCCCTTCCTCGCCGCCGCCCTGCTCACCGGCGGCAGCGTCACCATCCGCGACTGGCCGCGCCAGACCACCCAGCCCGGCGACGCCCTCCGCGAGATCTTCACGGCGATGGGCGGCTCCTGCGAGTTCACCGACGCCGGCCTGGCCTTCTCCGGTACGGGCAAGGTGCACGGCATCGACATCGACCTGGGCGACGTCGGCGAGCTCACCCCGGGCATCGCCGCCGTCGCCGCGCTCGCCGACTCCCCTTCGCAGCTGCGCGGCGTCGCCCACCTGCGGATGCACGAGACCGACCGGCTGGGCGCGCTCACCGCGGAGATCAACGGCCTCGGCGGCGACGTCACCGAGACGGCCGACGGCCTCGCGATCCGCCCCCGCCCGCTGCACGGCGGCGTCTTCCACACGTACGACGACCACCGGATGGCCACTGCGGGAGCGGTGCTGGGCCTGGCGGTGGAAGGTGTAGAGGTGGAGAACATCGGCACGACGGCCAAGACCCTGCCCGACTTCGACGAGATGTGGACGGGGTTCCTCGGCGTCCCCGCGCGGAGAGCCTGACCACCCGCGATGCGGCGCTACGGCAAGAACCCCGACGAGGACGACGTCCGCGTACGCCCCGACCGCCGCGGCAGCAGGCCGCGCAGCCGTAACCGGCCCAAGCACGAGGACGCCACCGAGGGCTTCGTGGTGACCGTCGACCGCGGCCGGATCACCTGCCTGGTCGAGGACCGCGTCGTCACCGCCATGAAGGCGCGCGAGCTCGGCCGCAAGGGCATCGTGGTCGGCGACCGGGTCGCGATCGTCGGCGACACCACCGGCGACGAGGGCACCCTCGCCCGTATCGTCCGGGTCGAGGAGCGCTCCTCCACTCTCCGCCGCACCGCGGACGACGACGATCCGTACGAGCGCGTCGTCGTCGCCAATGCCGATCAACTCGCCATCGTCACCGCCCTCGCCGACCCCGAGCCGCGCCCGCGGCTGATCGACCGCTGTCTGGTGGCCGCCTTCGACGCGGGCCTCGAGCCGCTGCTGGTGCTGACGAAGTCCGACCTGGCGTCGCCGGAGACGCTGCTCGAGTCGTACGAGCCGCTGGGCGTGCAGGCGGTCGCGGTGAACCGCGAGGAACTGGCGACGGGCAAGGCGGCGGAGCTGGTCCGGGAGTATCTGACCGACCGCATCACCGCCTTCGTGGGCCACAGCGGCGTGGGCAAGACGACGCTGGTCAACTTCCTGGTCCCGGACCACCAGCGGGCGGTGGGCGGCGTGAACGAGGTGACCGGGCGCGGCCGTCACACCACGACGTCGGCGCTCGCCCTGAAGCTGCCCGACGACGAGGACGGCTGGGTGATCGACACCCCGGGCATCCGCTCCTTCGGTCTCAACCACATCGACCCGGCCCGCGTCATCAACGCCTTCCCCGACCTGCTCCCCGGCGCCGAGAACTGCCCCCGCGCCTGCAGCCACGACGAGCCGGACTGCGCCCTGGACGACTGGGTGGCCGAGGGCCACGCCGACCCGGCCCGGCTGTACTCACTGCGCCGGCTGCTCGCGACCCGAGATCGTAAAGAAGGAGACTGACAAGCATGTTCGCGTGCCCCCAGCACGGTCGCTGAGTCATAATTCACACCAGCGTCAACCAACTGGAGGCAAACCGCATGGCCTGGCTGCTGGTCGTCGTGGCCGGAATCCTCGAGACCGGCTTCGCCGTCTGCCTCAAGCTCTCCCACGGCTTCACCCGGCTGTGGCCGACCGTCGCCTTCGCCACCTTCGCACTCGGCAGCTTCGGCCTGCTGACCCTCGCCCTCAAGCGCCTCGACGTCGGCCCGGCGTACGCGGTGTGGACCGGCATCGGCGCCGCCGGCACCGCGATCTACGGCATGATCTTCCTCGGCGACGTCGTCTCCACCCTCAAGCTCGTCTCGATCTCGCTGGTGATCGTCGGCGTCATCGGCCTTCAGCTGTCGGGCGGCGCCCACTGACGAGCCGGCCCGCGAGCCGCTCGAGCCCCGCGCCGGCCTCGGCGCCGTCCCGGCCCTCCTTCTCGACCGCCGGCGCCACCACATAACTCAGCGCCACCCGCGTGAACTCCTCGCACGCCGCGGCGAGTCCCGGCCCCTGCCACTCCTGGCCGAGCGCCGCCACCACCCGGTCGCACACCTTGTCCAGCACCTCGGTCGGGCTCTCCACCGGCGCCATCATCCGCCGGTCCACCGCCGCCTCCGCGTCCCCCGGCCTGGGCGCCGGCAGCCGCCCCGGCCTTACTGGCACGGGTAACCGCTCGCTCCAGCAGCCGGTGAGCACGGCCCGTACGAGCGGATTGGCGCGGGCGGAGCGCAGCGTCCAGGCGCCGACGGCGGCCAGCCGCCCGGCCGGGTCCGCGCCGGCCCGCTCGGCGGCGCCCAGGGCGCGGTCGACGCCGCCGAGATAGCCGTCCACTTCACGTCTGACCAGCGCCTGCGCGAGGCCCTCCTTGCTGCCGAACTCGTTGTAGAGGGTCTGCCGCGACACACCTGCCGCGGCCGCCACGTCTACCATCCGCACTCCGGCCCACGGCCGGTTCCGCAGTGCCGCGTACGCGGCGTCGAGCAGTCCTTCTCGCGCTGTGGGCATCATTGCCTCCGACAGCTGTGACGACTTGGCGGGCCCCGCCGTGCCGTCAGAATTGACTCGCCACCCAGTGCTGTCAAGGGGCGTAGCGGCCCCAAGCGGGCGCGGTGGGGGGCGTGGGGGAGGACCGGGTACCCCATGGCAGCGGCGATCAGCATTACTGTTCACCCCATGGCGGGTTTTCATGATGATCTACGGCTGGCACATGTGCTGGCAGACGCCGCGGACAACGCGACCATGGACCGGTTCAAGGCGCTCGACCTCAAGGTCGAGACCAAGCCGGACATGACCCCGGTGTCCGAGGCGGACAAACAGGCCGAGGAGCTGATCCGCGGCCAGCTGCGCCGCGCCAGGCCCCGTGATGCCGTGATGGGCGAGGAGTACGGGCTCGACGGGGTGGGCCCACGGCGCTGGATCATCGACCCCATCGACGGCACCAAGAACTATGTGCGGGGCGTGCCCGTCTGGGCCACGCTGATCTCGCTGATGGTCCCGACCGACCACGGCCAGGCCCCGGTCGTGGGCGTCGTCTCGGCGCCCGCGCTGGGCCGCCGCTGGTGGGCGGCCGCGGGCGGCGGGGCGTACACCGGGCGCAGCCTCTCCAAGGCGACGCCGATGCATGTCTCCAAGGTCTCGAGCATCGAGGACGCCTCGTTCGCGTACTCCTCGCTCGGCGGCTGGGACGAGCGCGGCCGGCTCGACGGCTTCCTGCACCTGTCCAAGGACTGCTGGCGCACCCGCGCCTACGGCGACTTCTGGCCGTACATGATGGTCGCCGAGGGCACCGTCGACATGTGCGCGGAACCCGAGCTGTCGCTCTGGGACATGGCGGCGAACGCGATCATCGTCGAGGAGGCGGGCGGCAAGTTCACCGGTCTGGACGGCCAGCGGGGCGTGCACAGCGGGAACGCGGCGGCGTCCAACGGGCTGCTGCACGGTGAGCTGCTGAGCTACCTCGGGTCATAAATCCGGCCCGAAACCTGCCCGTTGGGGCGCGGCGCGTCCGAAGCCCGCTCCACGCGCCCCTTGTTGCGGTCGGCGTAGCCATGTGAACATGAGAATCCGCCTGCTTGTGCGATTGTGAAAACTTTCGCATGACCCCTCCAGGAGGCTCCTTCACATGCTCGTACGAGACGCGATGAGCACGGTGGTCCTGACCATCGGCCCCGACCACACCCTCCGCCAGGCCGCCGCGCTGATGTCCGCCCGCCGGGTCGGCGCGGCGGTGGTCCTCGATCCCGACACCGCGGGGCTCGGCATTCTGACCGAGCGCGACGTGCTCAACTCCGTGGGCGCGGGCCAGGACCCGGACCGCGAACGCGCCTCCGCGCACACCACGACGGACGTGGTCTTCGCGGCCCCTGACTGGTCGCTGGAGGACGCCGCCTCGGCCATGACGAACGGCGGCTTCCGGCACCTGATCGTCCTCGACGGCGCGGAGCCGTCGGGCGTCGTGTCCGTACGCGACATCATCCGCTGCTGGGCGCCGGTGCGGGCGGCGGCCGTCTAGCGGGAACGACACAGAGGCCGGAGCCCAATGGCGTCCGGCCTCTGTGGTTTGTTCGGCAAACAGCCCGTATCAGCCGCGGAGGGCCTGGACCGCGACCGTGAGCCGCTTGCCGAAGTCTTCGTCCGCGTTGGCGAAGTTGCCGATCGCGCGCTCGGCGATGTCATCGCGGGAGACTCCCGAGATGGCCGCCGCCAGGTTCGCGACCAGGCGCTCCTTCTCGTCCTCGGACATCAGCCGGTAGAGGTTGCCGGCCTGCACGAAGTCGTTGTCCTCGGCATGCGAGGGGGTGACGTGGTCGCCGGTCGGGCCGGTGACCTGAGCCGGCTCCCACAGCGGGCGGCCGGTCTGGGACGGGCCGCCGAAGCTGTTCGGCTCGTAGTTCTTGGCGCCCTTGTGGCGGCCGTCGTACATCACACCGTCCCGTCCGTGGGTACGCGCCTCGGTGGCGTGCGGGCGGTTCACCGGCAGGTGGTCGGCGTTGATGCCGACGCGGTAGCGGTGGGCGTCGCCGTAGCCGAAGAGGCGGCCCTGGAGCATCTTGTCCGGGGACGGGCCGATGCCCGGCACGAAGTGCGCGGGGCTGAAGACCGACTGCTCGACCTCGGCGAAGATGTTCTCCGGGTTGCGGTTGAGCTCCAGCTTGCCGATCTCGTGCAGCGGGTAGTCCGCGTGCGGCCAGACCTTGGTCAGGTCGAACGGGTTGAAGCGGTAGTTGGCCGCCTCGGCCGCCGGCATGATCTGGACGGAGACGGTCCAGGACGGGAACTCGCCCCGCTCGATCGACTCCCGCAGGTCACGCTGGTGGCTGTCCGGGTCCTCGCCGGCCAGCTTGGCGGCCTCCTCGGCGGTGAGGTTCTTGATCCCCTGGTCGGTCTTGAAGTGGTACTTGACCCAGAAGACCTCGCCGTCCTCGTTGTTCCACTGGAAGGTGTGCGAGCCGAAGCCGTCCATGTGGCGGTACGAGGCGGGGATGCCGCGGTCGCCGAAGAGCCAGGTCACCTGGTGCGTCGACTCGGGCGAAAGACCCCAGAAGTCGAAGACGTTGTCCGCCTCCTGGCTGCCCGTGTACGGGTCGCGCTTCTGGGTGTGGATGAAGTCGGGGAACTTGATGGCGTCCCTGATGAAGAACACCGGGGTGTTGTTGCCGACGAGGTCGTAATTGCCCTCTTCGGTGTAGAACTTCAGCGCGAAGCCGCGCGGGTCGCGGACCGCGTCCGCGGCACCGAGGTTGCCGGCGACGGTCGAGAACCGCAGGAAGGTCTCGGTCTGCTTGCCGACCTCGGAGAGGAACTTCGCGCGGGTGTACTTGGTCACGTCCTTGGTGACGGTGAAGGTGCCGTACGCACCCGCGCCGCGGGCGTGCACGATGCGCTCCGGGATCCGCTCGCGGTTGAAGTGCGCGAGCTTCTCGAGCAGGTGCTGGTCCTGCACCAGAACCGGGCCGCCGGGTCCTGCGGTCTCACTCTGCTGGTTGTCGGCTACCGGAGCACCGGATTCTGTCGTCAGCGGGCCAGTCACGTACGCCTCCCAGATTTCGGGCATCCCAGTGGTTCGGGATCTGTCCTGATCACCGATCGTACATTGGACAATGTCTAAGTCAAGATGAGGCTGAAGTCCGTACGGGTTCTGGCGCTGGGCCGCTCCGCTGCTACTCTTGGACACATGAGTGACCTCCTGGAACGACTGCGCGGGCGCGGCTGGCGCCTCACTGCCCAGCGTCGTGTCATCGCCGAGGTACTCGACGGCGACCACGTGCACTACACCGCCGACGAGGTGCACGACAAGGCGGTGTCCCGGCTGCCCGAGATCTCGCGCGCCACCGTCTACAACACCCTCGGCGAGCTGGTCTCCATCGGCGAGGTCCTCGAGGTCGCCACGGACGGGCGCGCCAAGCGCTACGACCCGAACGCGCACCGCCCGCACCAGCACCTGGTCTGCTCCCGCTGCGGCGCGATCCGCGATGTGCACCCGCGCGGGAACCCAGTCGCCGACCTGCCCGCGGAGGAGCGCTTCGGCTTCGTGGTCCAGGACGCGGAGGTCACCTACCGGGGCCTGTGCCCCAACTGCGCTTCCGCCTGACGGCGGACATCACTCGCTGAGCCCCGGCCCGTACGGCCGGGGCTTTCGCATGCCCGCGCGCAACAGCACACCCCCTTCCCGGATCTGACGGACCGTCATATTCTCGCCGGAGATCAGTGAGCTCCAACCACTCCGGCAGGAGGCATCGTGGGCGAGCCGCACCCGACCCCACCCAAACTCACCGCACAGGCGCTGACCCGCACGTTCGGCCGTGGGCCGAAGGCCGTCGAAGCCCTCGGACCGCTCGATCTCGACATCCCCGAAGGGGAGTTCACCTGCATCGTCGGACCGTCCGGCTGCGGGAAGTCCACGCTCCTGCGCATCGCCGCGGGACTCCTCCGGCCCAGCGCCGGCGAGCTGGCGATCCAGGCCACCACGCCCCGCCCGGCCGCGATGATCTTCCAGGACTACGGGATCTACGACTGGAAGACCGTCCTGGCCAACGTCCGCTTCGGCCTCGACATCCAGGGCACGCCCCGGCGCGAAGGCGACGACCGCGCCCGCGGCTGGCTCGCCCGGATGGGCCTGACCGACTTCGCCGACGCCTACCCCGCCACCCTCTCCGGCGGCATGCGCCAGCGCGTCGCGATCGCCCGCGCGCTCGCGGTGGAGCCGGAGCTGCTGCTCATGGACGAGCCCTTCGCCGCCCTGGACGCGCAGCTGCGCACGATCCTCCAGGACGAGCTGCTGGAGCTCACCCAGACCACCCGTACCACCACGCTCTTCATCACGCACAGCCTCGAGGAGGCCATCGTCCTGGGAGACCGGGTGCTGGTGATGTCCGCGCGTCCCGGACGGATCATCGCCGAGCGGCGGCCGCCCTTCGAGCGGCCGCGCAGCGGTGACGTGCGCTCGGCGCCCGAGTTCACCGAGCTGAAGAGCGAGCTGTGGGCGCTGCTGCGTGGCGCCCTCGAAGAATCCAGCCGGCCCCAGGCGGTGCCCGCATGAGCACGGAGACGACGACCAAGCCCACGGCCCCTCCCACGACGCTGCTGCGCCGCCCCGGCCCGCAGGAGCTCCATCCCGTACGCACCCACCGCAGGCGCCGCACGCTGGAGATCTCCCTCGCCATCGCCGTGCCGGTGGTCCTGGTCCTGCTGTGGCAGCTCGCCGCCACCCAGGGCTGGATCGACGACCGCGTCTACCCCGCGCCGAGCGACATCGCCGCGGACGGCTGGGAACGGGCCGGCGACGGCGAGCTGTGGCCGGACGTGTGGGCGACGCTGAAGCGGGTGCTGGCGGGTTACGCGATCGGCACCGTCTCGGGTTACCTCCTCGGCCTGCTGATGGGGTCACTGCATCTTGTCCGGGCCGCGCTGGAGCCGCTGCTGGACGCGCTGTACGTGGTGCCGAAGCTCGCGCTGCTGCCGATCTTCCTGAACATGTTCGGCCTGGGCGAGGGCCCGCAGATCGCCCTGGTCGCCGCGACGGTCTTCTTCTTCGTCTGGATCTCGACGATGGCCGCCGTGCTGGCCGTCCCCGAGGGCCACCGGGACGCGGGGAAGGTCTTCGGAGCCTCTCCCTGGCAGATGTTCCGGCACGTGCTGCTGCCCGCCTCGCTCCCGGCCGTGCTGGTGGGGGCCCGGATCGCGGCGGGGGTGGCGGTGCTGGTGATCGTCGCCTCCGAGGCGGTGGCGGCGAACAACGGACTCGGACACCTGATCTTCGACTCCCGCGCGCTCTTCCAGAACGACGTGATGTTCGTCGGCATCGTCTGCGTCGCGATCCTCGGCGTGCTCTTCTCCGAGCTCATCCGCCTCGTCGGCCGCCTGCTCACCCCGTGGGCGCCACGCGACCGCGGCCGCGGCCAGAACTAATGGACCCGGAGGTTCCATGCGATCCCGCACCACCCCCCTCGCTCTGTCCCTCTGCGCGGCTCTGGCCCTGGCGGCCTGCAGCAACGCCGGCTCGACGTCCTCCTCTGACGACGCGAAGCCACGCCCGATCAAGCCGGTCGCCGGCTGCGGCGCCGACGCCTGGACCGACCCCGCCGACCTCGCTCCCGACCGCGCCCCGGCCCGCTGCAAGTCCGGCGCCCCGGCCCCGAAGCCGCTGAAGAAGCCGCGCAAGCTGGTGGTCGCGACCGGCACGCTCAACGCCGAGTACGTAGCCCCGCTGCAAATGGCGGTGAAGAAGGGCGAGTTCAAGAAGGAGGGCCTCGATGTACAGCTGAAGGTCCTCCCCACCCCCGAAG
>NZ_JAAKZV010000258.1 GCF_011044975.1 Streptomyces coryli
GCCCACGGGCGCCGACACCGACCAACCCCCCACCCGCACCACCTCGGTATCCCCCTCGGAGGACGAATCATGACCAGTTCCGCCGCCGAGGCCGGCAAGCTCGCCTGGCTGCTCGAAGGCCTGCTGGAGCGCACCCCCGGCACCAGACACGCGCTCGTGCTCTCCCGGGACGGCCTGAAGCTCTGTCACACCCGCGAACTCTCCGCCGACCGCGCCGACCAGCTCGCCGCCATCTCCGCCGGCATCCAGAGCCTCGCCCACGGCGCGTCCGTGGAGTTCGGGGACGGCAGCGGCGGCGTGCGGCAGTCGATGACCGAGTTCTACGGCGGCGTGCTGTTCATCGTCGAGGCCGGCGAGGGCAGCCATGTGGCCGTCGTGGCCGGCGAGGAGGCCGACCCCGGGCTCGTAGGACACCACCTCCTCGCCCTCGTCGAGCAGATCGGCGAGCACCTGAGCGCGGCGCCGCGGGAGAACGACCTGGGGTACAACCTGCGTCTCGGCAGCGCCGAATGACGCCCCGCCCCGGGCGGGACGACGACCCGGACCGGCTCTACACCCTCACGCAGGGGCGCAGCAGGCCCGCCACCGACGAGTTCGACCTGGTCACGCTCGTGGTCGCGGAGAGCGACCCGGTGCCGGGCATGCAGTCCGAGCATGTCGCGATCCTGCGCATGTGCCGCCGCCCGACCGCCGTCGTGGAGGTGTCCGCGCAGCTGAAGCTGCCGGTCAGCATCACCAAGATCCTGCTCTCCGACCTGCTGGAGACGGGCAAGGTCACCGCCCGCCACCCGCGGACCACCCCCAACACAGCCGGCGCGCAGCGGCTGCCCGACCCGACCACGCTGGAGAAGGTGCTCGTTGGACTCCGTCACCGCCTCTGAAGCGCGTACGCCGCTGGCCGCGACCGCCGACAACGGGCTCAAAATCGTCATCGTCGGCGGCTTCGGCGTCGGCAAGACCACCATGGTCCGCTCGGTCAGCGACATCAGGCCGCTGAACACCGAGGAGACGATGACCCAGGCGGGGGAGGGCACCGACGACCGCTCCGCGGTGCCCAACAAGACCGCCACCACCGTCGCCTTCGACTTCGGGCGCATCAGCCTCGACGAGCACACCGTGCTCTATCTCTTCGGCGCGCCCGGCCAGGAGCGCTTCTGGTTCCTGTGGGACCGGCTCTTCGCCGGCACCCTCGGCGCCATCGTGCTGGTCGACGACCGCCGGCTCGCCGACTCCTGGTACGCCATCGACCGGCTCGAGCACCACGGCACGCCGTTCGTGGTGGCCCGTAACGACTTCGGCGGCCCGCCGTACACCGCCGCCGAGGTCCGCAAGGCCCTCGACCTCGACCCGAACGTGCCGCTGCTGACGTGCGACGCCCGCTCGCGCGCCGCCGGCAAGCAGGTCCTCATCTCGCTGGCCGAGCATCTGCAGTCCCTCGCCGCCGCACAGCAGGAGACCGCCGCACCATGACCTCCCCGTCCCCCCAGCCCGAGTCCGCGTCCGCAGGCTGCCCCGTCGCCCACGACGCCGTCCCGCTCAGCGGCCCCCGCTTCCACACCGACCCGCTGCAGCTCTACCGCGAACTCCGCCGCGAGCACGGCCCGGTGGCGCCCGTCGAGCTGCCCGGCGGCATCCCGGCCTGGCTGGTCATCGGCTACCGCGAGCTGCACCAGGTCACCTCCGACCCGGAGTTGTTCTGCCGCGACCGCGGCCAGTGGAATCAGTGGGAGAACGTCCCCCAGGACTGGCCGCTGATGCCGATGGTCGGCGCCGTGGCGCCCTCCATCCACTACGCGCCGACCATCACCGAGCACCGCAGGCACGCCTCCGTCGTCGGCTCGGCGCTCGAGGGTGTCGACCCCTTCGACCTGCGCCGGCAGAGCGAGGAGCTGGCCGACCGGCTCATCGACGCCTTCTGCGCCCGCGGCAGCGCCGAGCTCGTCGCCGACTACGCCGTGCCGCTGCCGGTGCTGGTCCTCGCCCGCCTCATCGGCATGCCGGACGACGGCGGCCGCGAGCTGGCGGGCGTGATGACCGAACTGGCCGACGGCGGCCCGGGCGCGGTCAAGGCGTACATGACCTACGTGGACCGGATGCGCGAGCTGGTCGCGCACAAGCGGCAGCACCCCGGCGCGGATGTCGCCTCCCGGATGCTCGCCGACCCCGCCCGCCTCTCCGCGGAGGAGGCGATGCTCAACCTGAAGGACACCACCGCCGCCGGCTTCCTGCCCACCGCCGACTGGATCGGCAACTCCATCCGGCTGATGCTCACCGACGACCGCTTCGCCGCCGCCCTCGGCGGCGGCCGGCACAGCGTCGCCACCGCCATGAACGAGGTGCTCTGGGAGGACACCCCCACCCAGATCCTCGTCGGCCGCTGGGCCGCCCGCGACACCCAGCTCGGCGGCCGCCCCATCCGCGCCGGGGACATGCTGCTGCTCGGCCTCGCCGCCGCCAACGACGACCCGGTCATCCAGCAGGCCCTCACCGGCCCCGGCGGCCGGAACGGCGGCCAGGCCGCGGGCGGCAACAGCGCCCATTTCGCGTTCAGTTACGGAGACTTCCGCTGCCCCTTCCCGGCGCAGGAGATTGCGGAGATCATCGCTCGTACGGGCATCGAGGTGCTGCTCGACCGGCTCCCCGACCTCGATCTGTCCGTGCCGGCCCAGACGCTAGTCCGGCGGCCGTCCGCGTTCCTGCGCGGCATGACCGCCCTGCCCGTCAGCTTCACGCCCGTACGAGCATCCGGAGGTCACCCGTGAACTGCCCCCATGCCGAAGCCGCCGGGAGAACCGGCGCGCTCCCCGAGCCCCTCGCCGTGGACCCGCTGGTACGGGACCTCGCCGGCGAGACCGCGCGGCTGGCCGGCGGCCCGCCGCTGGCCCGGCTCGAGCTGCTCGGCGTGCCGGCATGGACCATCACCCGGCAGGCGGAGGCGCGCCGGCTCCTCACCGACGACCGGCTGGTGAAGGACATCGAAGCCTGGCGGCTGTGGCAGAGCGGCGAAGTCACCGCGGAATGGCCGCTGATCGGCATGGTCAACCCCGGCCGGTCGATGTTCACCGTCGACGGCGCCGAGCACCGCCGGCTGCGTACCAAAACCGCGCAGGCGATCACCCCGCGCCGGCTCGAGGCGCTGCGCCCGACGGTGGAGCGGATCGTGGCGGAGCTACTGGACGACGTGGAGCGCGCGGCCGCCGAGGCCGCCGACGGCGTCGTCGACCTCAAGGCGGTCTTCGCGCGGCCGCTGCCGATGCGGGTGGTGTGCACCCTGATGGGCGTCGACGAGGCGGAGATACCCCGCCAGACCCGGCTGTGGGAGGCCTTCTTCTCCATGCTCACCCCGCACGAGGAGCGGATGGCGACCCTGGAGGAACTGCGCGGCATCTTCACCGAGATGGTCCGGGAGAAGACCGCCAACCCCCAGGACGACCTCACCAGCGCGCTGATCCTCGCCGACGAGGGCGGCGAACCGCTCACCGAGGAGGAGGTCGTCGGCAACCTCCAGTCGATGATCGGCGCCGGCCACGAGACCACGATCCAGCTCGTCCTGGCCACCGTGCGCCATCTCCTCGGCCACCCCGACCAGTTGCGGCTGGTCCTGGACGAGAAGGTGCCGTGGGCGACCGCCATCGAGGAGGCGCTGCGCTACGACCCGCCCAACAGTCACCTGCTGATGCGCTTCGCCACCGAGGACATCGAGGTCGGCGACCAGATCATCCCGAAGGGCGACGGCGTCGTCATGTCGTACCGCGCGATCGGCCGCGACCCCGAGCCGTACGACTCGGACCCCGACGCCTTCGACATCACCCGCCCCACCCCGATCCGCCACATCTCCTTCGGCCACGGCCCGCACATCTGCCCCGGCGCGGCGCTGTCCCGGCTGGAGGCGGCGGTCGCGCTGCCCGCGCTCTTCGCGCGCTTCCCCGGCCTCGAGCTCGCGGTGCCGGACGAGGACATCCGCAACCTGCCGGTGCTCACCCAGAACGAGCTCGAGGCGCTGCCGGTGCTGACGGACGGCGGCGTCCGTTGACCCTGCCGCACCCCACCACCGACGTGATCGCGATCGACCCGATGGTCTCCGACCTCGACGGCGAGACGGCACGGCTGCGGGAGGCGGGTCCTGTCGTACGGATCGACCTGCTGGGCGTCCCGGCGTGGACGGTCACCTCGCATGCCGTGGCGCGCAGGCTGCTGGCGGACTCCCGGCTCGTAAAAGACCTGGATCAGTGGCGGCTGCGGCAGGACGGCACGGTCACCAGCGCGTGGCCGCTGATCGGCATGATCGACGTGCCGCCGTCGATGTTCACCGCCGACGGTCCCGAGCACCGCCGGCTGCGCGCCAAGATCGCGCAGGCGCTGACCCCGCGCCGGGTCGAGGATCTGCGGCCGGTCATCGAGGGCCTGGTCGCGGGGCTGCTGGACGACCTGGAGGCGGAGGCGGAGGCGGAGGCGGAGGCGGCGGCCTCGGCCGAGGGCGTGGCCGACCTCAAGCACACCTTCGCCGCGCCGCTGCCCATGTCGGTGGTGTGCATCCTGATGGGCGTGCCGGTGGCGGAGATCCCGGAGCTGATGCGGCTGTTCAAGGTCTTCTTCTCCATGCTCACCCCGCAGGACGAGCGGCTGAAGTCGATCGAGGCGCTGGAGACGTACTTCCTGGACCTGGCCCGGCAGAAGAAGGCGGCCCCCGAGGACGACCTCACCAGCGCGCTGATCCTCGCCGACGAGGGCGGCGAGCCGATGTCGATCCAGGAGGTCGCCGGCAATCTGCACGCGATGGTCGCGGCCGGGCACGAGACCACCATCACGCTGATCACCAATGCGGTACGGGCGCTGCTGACGCACCCGGAGCAGCTGCGGATGGTGCTGGACGGCGCGGTCGGCTGGGACGCGGTGATCGAGGAGACGCTGCGCTGGGACCCGCCGACCAGCCATGTGCTGATGCGCTTCGCGACCGAGGACATCGAGGCCCCGGAGGCGGACGGCCTGGTCATCGAGAAGGGCGAGGGCGTCGTCATGTCGTACCGGGCGATGGGCCGCGACCGCGCGCAGCACGGCGGCGCGGCGGATGTCTTCGACATCACCCGGCAGGCGACGCGGCACCTGTCCTTCGGTCACGGTCCGCATGTCTGCCCCGGCGCGGCGCTGTCGCGGCTGGAGGCGGCCATCGCGCTGCCGGCGCTGTTCGCGCGCTTCCCGGGGCTGCGGCTCGCGGTGCCGGCGGCGGAGCTGCGCGTCATGCCGATCCTCACGCAGAACGACATGGAGTCGATGCCGGTGGCGCTCGGCTGACGGACGGTGCTGCTGTCGGAGGCACGTGGTTCGATGGGGACATGATCGAGGATCTCGTGGGTGCGGGTGCCTGGGATGGCGGTGCCTGGCTTGATCGCGTGGAGGCCGCGGTGCGGGAGGCCGTGGCCGAGGCCGTCATGCCGCGGTTCCGGCAGCTCGCGGCGCATGAGGTCGTGGAGAAGGCCGGGCCGCACGACCTGGTGACGGTGGCGGACCGGGAGGCCGAGGAGCTGCTGGAGCGGTCGCTGACCGCGCTGCTGCCCGGCTCGGTGCTGGTCGGCGAGGAGGGCGTGCATGCGGAGCCGGGGCGGCTGGCGGACGTCCGCGGCGCGGCGCCGGTGTGGATCGTCGACCCGGTGGACGGCACCTCCTCGTTCGTACGGGGCGAGCCCGACTTCGGCTGCCTCGTCGCCCTGGCGCACCGCGGCGAGCTGCTCGCCTCGTGGACGTACGCCCCGGCCCAGGTCCTGATGGCGACCGCCCGCCGCGGCGGGGGCGCCCGGATCTCCGGCGCCGAGCTGCTGCGCGCCGGGCACCCCGCGGGCGACCAGGACCTTCAGGTCGCCACCTCGCACCCGGACTATGCGCGGACGGGCGCCCGGCGCGTGATCGACGGCCTCGACGTGCCCGGCGTCTCCGCGCGGCCGTGCGGGTCGGCGGGCCTCGAGTACCTGCGGGTGGCGACCGGCGAGCTGGACGCCTTCGTCGCCTCGTGGGAGTCGCCCTGGGACCACGCCGCGGGGCTGCTGCTGGTCGCGGAGGCGGGCGGGGTGAACGGCACGGTGGCGGGCGAGCCGTTCCGCATCACGGGCGGCAATGCCTTGCCGTTCGTGACGGCACGGGACGCGGATACGCTCCGGCATATCCTCGGGCTGCTCACGCCTCTGGCGCGATAGCCTCGGGCGACTCAACGGCGAGTGGGAGAGGGCGATTCATGACCTCGATGGTGGACGTGGTGGTCGTCGGCGCCGGGCCCAACGGGCTCACGGCGGCCGTCGAACTCGCCCGGCGCGGCTTCGCCGTCGAGGTCTTCGAGGCACGGGAGAAGATCGGCGGCGGTGCCTCCACGGAGGAGCTCACGCTGCCCGGTTACCGGCACGACCCGTGCTCGTCCGGACACCCCTTCGGCATCGGCTCACCCGCCTTCCGCAAGATGCCCCTCGCCCGGCACGGCCTGGAGTGGCTGCATGCCGAGCTGCCGATGGCGCACCCCTTCGACGACGGTACGGCGGCGGTGCTGTCCCGCTCGGTGGGGGAGACGGCGATGTCGCTCGGCCCGCGGGACGCGGGCGCGTACCGGCGCCTGATGGAACCTTTCCTCGGCAAGTGGGACACCCTCTCGCAGGACTTCCTCTCGCTCTCGCTGAACTCCCTGCCCCGCGACCCGGTCACGCTCTTCCGCCTCGGCAAGTTCGGCCTGCCGATGTCGGTGATCAACCGCCGCTTCCACGACGAGAAGGCCAAGGCCATGATGGCCGGCCTCGCCTCGCACGCCGTCTCCCCGATGAGCAGCTTCGTCACCGGCGCCCTCGGCCTCACCTTCGCCATCGCCGCACACGCGGTCGGCTGGCCGGTGGCCAAGGGCGGCTCGCAGTCCATCTCGGACGCGCTCGGCTCGTATCTGCGCGAACTCGGCGGCGTGATCCACACCGGCGTCGAGGTGAAGCGGATCGACGAGCTGCCGCCGGCGCGCGCGTATGTCTTCGACACCTCGCCCACGGCGCTGGCCCGGATCGCGGGCCTGGGGAACGCGTACGCGAACTACCGCTACGGCCCCTCCTGCTTCAAGATCGACTACGCCCTGGACGGCCCGGTCCCGTGGACGGCGGCCGACGCCCGCCGCGCCGGCACGGTGCACGTCGGCCCGACCGCGGGCGAGATCGACGACTCGGTGCGGCGGGCGGTGCGCGGCGACGACCCGAAGACGCCGTTCCTGATCACGGTTCAGCCGACGCTCGTGGACCCGACGCGGGCCCCGGAAGGCAAGCACACCTTCTGGGCGTACGGCCATGTGCCCAACGGCTGGAAGGGCGACGCGACCGACCTCATCGAGCGCCAGATCGAGCGCTTCGCGCCCGGCTTCCGCGACTTGGTGCTGGCGAAGGCGATCGCGGGGCCGCCGGAGATGGCGGCGCGTAACGCCAACTATGTGGGCGGCGACTTCGCCTGCGGGGCTTTCTCGGGGTTGCAGACGCTGCTGCGGCCGAAGCCGGCTCGGTCGCCGTGGTCGACGGTGCATCCGCGGGTGTTCATCTGCTCGCAGGCGACGTATCCGGGGCCGGGGGTGCATGGGATGTGCGGGCAGAATGCGGCTAAGGCGGTGTGGCGGGCGCTTACGCGTTAGCCGTCCGCTCCGGCCTTTGGGCCTTTGGGCGCGCGCGGAGGTGCGCTCGCTCGCCCTGGCTGCCGAACAGGCTGAGGAACTCCACCGGTTGATCGTCCGCGGGCCCGAACCAGTGCGGCACCCGGGTGTCGAACTCGGCTGCTTCGCCGGGCTCGAGCACCATGTCGTGCTCGCCGAGGACGAGCCGCAGGCGCCCGTTGAGGATGTAGAGCCAGTCGTAGCCCTCGTGGGTCTGCGGGTCGGGGGTTCGCGGCCGGTCTTCCGGGTGGAGGACGATCTTGTATGCCTGGATGCCGCCTGCGCGGCGGGTCAGCGGCAGCATCGTCAGGCCGTGGTGGGTCACTGGGCGCAGGTGGATGCGGGGATCGCCGGTCGGCGGGGCGTCGACGAGCTCGTCCAGGCTGACGCCGTGCGCCTTGGCGAGGGGGAGTAGCAGCTCCAGGGTCGGCTTGCGGCTGCCGGATTCCAGGCGGGAGAGGGTGCTGACCGAGATGCCGGTGCGCTCGGACAGGTCGGTGAGGGTCGTCTGCCGCTCGGAGCGGAGGGCGCGGAGGCGGGGGCCTACGCCGGCGAGGGCTTGATCGAGTTCGTCGTCCATGGGGATAGTTTGCCGGAACGGCAACGAGGTTTGCCAGTCGGGCGGCGGATGCCGCATGGTCGGCTCGTATGGAGGTGGTCACGATGACCGACGAGCTGAGGAACGACTACGAGGTGGCGGTGATCGGCGGCGGCGCCGCCGGCCTGAGCGGTGGGCTGATGCTGGCGCGGGCCCGGCGGTCGGTGGTGGTGCTGGACGCGGGGGCGCCGCGCAACGCGCCCGCCGAGGGCGCGCACGGGCTGCTGGGGCTGGAGGGGATCAACCCGCTGGAGCTGCTGGAGCGGGGGCGGGGCGAGGTGCGCGGATACGGCGGCGAGGTGGTCGCTGGCGAGGTGACCGGGGCGTCGCGGGTGGGGGATGGATTTGTGGTGACACTGGCCGACGGCCGTACGGTCCGGGCCCGGCGGCTGCTGGTGACCACCGGCCTGGTCGACGAACTGCCGGCGGTGGCCGGGGTGCGCGAGCGCTGGGGCCGCGACGTCATCCACTGCCCGTATTGCCACGGCTGGGAGGCGGCGAAGGACCGCGCGGTCGGGGTGCTGGGCAGCGGGCCGATGTCGGTGCACCAGGCGCTGCTGTTCCGGCAGTGGAGCGACGACGTGACGTACTTCGCGCACGAGCGGCCGCCGTCGGAGGAGGAGGCGGAGCAGCTGGCGGCGCGGGGGGTGCGGGTGGTCGCTGGTGAGGTGGTGGCGGTGGAGACGACCGACGAGCGGCTCTCCGGCGTGCGGATGGCTGACGGGCGGCTGGTGGAGCGCGAGACGGTCGTGGTCGCGTCGCGGATGGTGGCGCGAGCGGGTTTCCTGGAGTCGCTGGGGCTACGGGCCGAGGAGCACCCGGCCGGGGTCGGCGAGTACGTCCCGAGCGAGGCGGGTGGCCGTACGAGCGTCGAGGGCGTGTGGGTCGCGGGGAACGTGACGGACCTGACCGCGCAGGTCGGCGCGGCGGCGGCCGCGGGGGCGATGGCGGCGGCGCAGATCAATGCCGATCTGGTGGCGGAGGAGACGCGGGTGGCGGTGGAGGCGCATCGGGCGTCGTTCTCAGTGGGGGCGGAGGCCTAGATGGCGGAGTTGGTGGCGGGTTCGGAGGCGTGGGCTGTGAGCGGGATGAGCGAGGGAGCGACTGTGGGCAAGAAGACTGAGGCGATGGATGGGGAGTTCTGGGAGGAGCATTACGCGGGGGGTGAGGATGGGAGTAGTGACGACGGTGCGGAGCGCGGGCAGGGCACGGGACTTGAGCGGGAAGCCGGGCACGGTCACGCCGGCGGGCACGGCTCCCATGCCGGGCGCGAGCATGGTGCCGCGCACGATCACGGAGCCGGGCACGGTCACGGAGCTGGGCACGGCCATCACGCGGCCGTCGGCGGTCGTACGCCGAATCCGCAGCTGACCGCCGAGGCGGCCGAACTCCCGCCCGGCACCGCACTCGACGCCGGCTGCGGTGAGGGGGCGGACGCCATCTGGCTCGCCGCCCGCGGTTGGCAGGTCACGGCGGTGGACATCGCCCCGACGGCCCTCGCCCGCGCCCGCGAGCACGCGGCGGCGCGCGGCGACGGGGCGGCGGAGGCGATCGACTGGGTCCAGGCGGACCTCATCGAGTGGACCCCCGGCGACGCCCGTTACGACCTGGTCACTACGCACTACGTCCACACGCCGGGCCCGTTCCGCGACCTCCTCCACCGGCTCGCGTCGGCGGTCGCCCCGGGCGGCACCCTCCTGGTCGTCGGTCACGACGCGGCGGGCCCGCGGCACACGGACGCGGCCCACGCCCACGTAACGGCCCCGGAGATGGCGGCAGAACTGGACCCGGCGCACTGGTCCGTTGAGGTCGCGGAGACCCGCCCCCGCACCATCCGCGCCTCCGACGACAGCGAGGTCACCCTCCAAGATGCGGTCCTACGGGCGCGTCGGCTGGAGGCCTGACCGGGGCGTCGGCTGAGGCATTCGCAGGGGGAATCGCGGAAGCGCTGGCTGAGGGCGGGGGATCTGGCATCGGATGGTGACGGCCGCGCTGCCGGGTGCGGTCCGGCTCGGTGCCGGTGGATTGGCTGGCTACGGGAGGAGCGGGGCGGCGGGGCACGTTCGCGCTGCCGGGCGGCCGGCAGTGGAGGCGGGGCGGCCAGGCGGCCATCGCAGCCAGCGGCCCGCTGCCTCGCACCCCGCCGCGTCCCGCCGCATGGCCCTTCCGCCTGATCCTCGCGGCCCTACG
This sequence comes from Streptomyces coryli, assembly GCF_011044975.1. GTDB lineage: Bacteria > Actinomycetota > Actinomycetes > Streptomycetales > Streptomycetaceae > Streptomyces > Streptomyces coryli. The sequence goes on from NZ_JAAKZV010000258.1 coordinate 10,443, forward strand.
CCTCACGTCCGCGTGCGCGCCTTGCCGCCTCCACGCCGCGCCCCGTCGCCAAGCCTTGCCGTCTGACACCGCGCGGCCCTACGCCTCACGGTCGCGCCCGCGCCTTGCTTGCCGCCTGGCACCGCGCAGCCTCGCCGCCTGCCCCTCGGTGGCCCTCTCCTCCCGGCGAGCCTCCGCCTCACGCACCGCCCGATCCCGCCTCCACCACCGAATCCCCCGCCCCCGTGCGGTAGTAGAGCACCGACCGCCCCGCTCGCCGTCGCCCGATCAAGCCCGCGTCCAGCAGCACCCTCAGG
>NZ_JAAKZV010000259.1 GCF_011044975.1 Streptomyces coryli
GGGGCCGGGGTGAGGACGGTGCGCACTCCGTGGCCGCGGGCGGTGACGGCGCCGGCGATGACGCCGGTGAGCGGCAGCTCCAGCTGGAGGAGCAGGGCGCTCGCGCCGGCGATGCGGCCCTCGTCGCCGGTGGCGAGGCCGGTGACCGTCCCGTTGGCGCCGGGGACGACGACGATCGAGTTGCCGCCGTCGTCGTCGACGACGATGTGCGCGGTGCCGCTGGGGCCGGGGACGGTGCGCAGGCCCGCCGTGTCGACGCCGGCGTCGGTGAGGGCGGCGCGGAGCTGGGTCGCGAAGTCGTCGTCGCCGACGGCGCCGATCATGGCGACGCTGCCGCCGGCGCGGGCGGCGGCGATGGCCTGGTTGGAGCCCTTGCCGCCCGGGACCGTACGGAACTCGCGGCCGGTGACGGTCTCGCCGCGGGCCGGGGCTTTCGCGGTGTACGCGACGAGGTCCATGTTGGTGGAGCCGAGTACGGCGAGGTTCGTGGTCATGCGCTGGCCTCCAGGGTGCGGGCGGCGAGCTCGTCGAAGCCGATGCCGTCCATGCCGCCGACGGTGGTTGCGAGGCGATTCTTCAGCGGGGCGGTCCAGTGGTGGGGGAGGGCGTCTGGCGTGCCCGCGATCAGGCCCGCGATGGAGCCGGCGGTGGCGCCGTTGGAGTCGGTGTCCCAGCCGCCGGAGACGGCGTTGGTGATGGCCGCGGAGAAGTCGCCGTCGGCGTGGGTGAGGGCGGCGGCGAGGAGGGCGGCGTTGGGGAGGACGTGGACCCAGTGGTGGTCGGCGTACTTCGCGTGCAGGGCGTCCACGGCGTGGGCGAAGTCCGCGTGCGTACGGGCCTGTTCGACGCCGTAGCGGATCGCCTCCGCGTAGCGGGAGCGGGGTGGGACGACGGAGAGGCCGGTCTCGATGACGCGGTGGATGTCGGTGGTGCCGCGGGTGGCCTCGGCGATGGCGGCCGCGGTGAACATCTCGCCGTAGACGCCGTTGGCGGTGTGGGTGAGGGTGGCGTCGCGGTGGGCCTGCTCGGCGGCTCGGGCCGGGTCGCCCGGGTTGGTCCAGCCGAAGATGTCGGCGCGGATCTGGGCGCCGATCCATTCGCGGAACGGGTTGCGGTGGGTGGCGGTCGCCGGGGGCTCGAGGCCGTCGAGGAGATTGCGGTAGGCGACGCGCTCGGCGGTGAAGGTGCGGCCGGCGGGGAGCTCGTCGAGCCAGAGCTTCGCCACGTCGGTGGTGGTGAAGTCGTGGCCGTGGCGCTGGAGGAGGAGCAGGCCGAGGAGCGGGTAGTTGAGGTCGTCGTCCTCCGGCATGCCGTCGATGTTCTCGGCGAGGGAGGTGGGGCGGGAGCGGCGGTTCCACGGGTACTTGGCGGTGAGCTCGGGGCTCAGCCCGACCTCGGTGAACCAGGTGGTGAGGGGCCAGTTGCCGGTGGCCTGAGCGATGGCGCGGATGCCTTCGAGCGTCATCTTCTCGACGGGCTTGCCGAGCACACAGCCGACGGCGCGGCCGAGCCAGGCGGCGTGGAGGCGATCTTCCGGTGCGGAACCGGCGGTCGCTGTCGGCCAGTTGGGGCACAGCGTCCTGATCGCGTCCAGGTCCGTCGGCTCATCCGCCGCCAACGGCGACGGCAGCGCAGTCAACTCGTCCAGCAGCGACTCCGCCAGGGCCCGCAGCGCCGGATCCGTCGGCCCCGCCGACGCCCCCGCCCGCTCCGGCGCGAGGTGGCCGCCCGCCGCCACCCAGCGCCGCTCAACCTCGCTCGCGTCCCGGCCGTCCTGTGCCGCCTGGCGGAGCTCGTGGCCTACCAGGTCCTCCGGCTGTACCCAGGTCAGACGCAGCATCACGACCCCGCGATCGCGCCGAAGGCGGCCTCGTGGGCACGGCGGCGGTCGAGGTCCTTCCGGAAGACCTCCCCGGCTACTCCCGCCAGGGACTTCGCCGGCGTGACCAGGTCCAGCTTGCTCGCCCGGGCCACCTCCGACGACCACTCCGACGGCACCGCGGCCTCGCCGCGCATCGCGCCCACGATCGACCCGCTCATCGTCGCGATCGAGTCGCAGTCCCGGCCGTAGTTCACCGAACCCAGCACCGTGTGCCGGAAGTCGCCGCGGCCCACGACCAGCATGCCGAGCGCCACCGGCAGCTCCTCGATCGCGTGCAGCCGCGAGGGCCGGCGCGCGCCCAGCGACGGCTTGCGGTACTCCGGGCCGACCGTGTCGTACGGCTCCACGGCCGCGCGCAGCGGCTTCAGTGCGTCCTCGAAGTCGTCGTAGCGGGAGGCGACTTCGCACACCGCCTCGATGGCGGCCTTCGTGCCGTCCTTCGCCAGGGACAGGGCATCGGCGATCACCGAGTCCACCGTCGCGCCCGGCTTGAAGGCCGACGCCACCGCCGCCGCGAAGACGCCCGCCGCCTCGCGGCCGTACGAGGACTGGTGCGCGCCGGCCACGTCCAGCGCCTCCGCGTACGCCGCCGCCGGGTTGCCCGCGTTCACCACGCCGACCGGCGCCATGTACATCGCGGCGCCGCAGTTGACGATGTTCCCGACGCCCGCCTCCCGCGGGTCCACGTGGCCGTAGTGGATACGCGCCACGATCCACTTCTCCGCCAGGAAGATCCGCTGCAGGGGGAGGGCCTCGGCCTCCAGCTCGGGGATCCAGCGCGGCGTGCCGATCAGGTCAGGGACCAGGTAGTCGGCGACCGAGTACGCGTCCAGGTGGTCGCGGACCTGCTCGTAGACCCGGACCAGGGCGTGGGTCATCAGGGTGTCGTCCGTCACGTGGCCATCGCCCTTGTGGTACGGGGCGATTGGGCGGGCGGTCTTCCACTCGTCCTTGTAGAACGGCTCCACGATGCCCTGCACCCGGCCGCCGTGGCGTTCGGCGATGGCCTCGGGGGTCCAGCCCTCGACCGGGCCGCCGAGGGCGTCGCCGACCGCGGCTCCGACGAGGCAGCCGGTCGCGCGGTCGGAAAGCGTCGGGGTGGTGGTGACTGAGGGCGCGGTCATGATGCGAGGGGTCCTTCCGCGGTGGTGGGGTTTCCTGTGGTGGCAGGAGGGAGTTGGTCGGTGGTCTCGGCCAGCTGGTTGGCCGTGAGCTGCTCGGCGAGGTCGACGAGGTCCGTACCGGCGAGGTCGGGGAGGGCGCAGCCGGAGAGCACGCGGCAGGCGTCCCGCCAGGTCGCCGGGAGGAGCGCGGCGCCGCCGATCGCGCCGGTGAGCGCGCCGGCCAGGGCCGGGGCCGAGTCGGCGACCCGGGACAGGCAGGCGGCGGCCGGGACGGCCTCGGTGACCGCGCCGGCGGAGGCCGTTGCCACCGCGAGCGCGACCGGGACCGTCTCGGCCGCGGCGATGCCGTAGCTGTAGACGTGGTCGACGATCTCGTGTTCCAGGACCGGGACGAGGGCGAAGGCGTTGCCGGGGAGGCCGGGGCGGGTGGCCACGGCGGAGCGGCCGAGCTGGACCGCCTTCAGGGCGTTGCGGCGTATCTCGGTGCCCTCGGGGAGCTGGGCGAGGGCGGCGTCCACGCTGGCGTCCACGACCGCGCCGCCGAGCGCCGCCGCCACCGCTGCCGCGATGGCGCGGGCGCCGTGCACGCCGTCGCCGTCCTGGGTGAAGCGGGCGTCGAACTCGGCCAGTTCGGCCGCGGCGGCCGGGTCGCCCGGGTGGACGGTGGCCAGCACCGCGGCCCGTACGCAGGCCGCGTCGTCGAAGTAGTGCGGGTTGTCGTGGCCGGTCGCCGGGGGGCGGAGGCCGGTGGCGAGATTGCCGAGCCCGGCCCGTACGGAGATGCGGGCGCGGATCGGGATCTCCGCCGATTCGATCTCGTCGGCGCGCTCGGCGGCCGCCGCGACCTCGTCCGCCAGGGCGTTCCAGGCGAGGGTGAGGGCGGAGCGGACGCGCTGGTCGACGGTCAGGTCGCTGTGCAGGGAGGTGCCTGCGGAGAGGACCGCCTGGGCCGTGAAGGCCGCCCATTCGGCGTCGTCGGACGGGCCGAGGCGGAGCGGCTCCGGCGGCTGGTTCAGGGCTATCGGAACCGGCAGCGTCGTCGTCTGGTTCTGCTCGGCGAAGGTGTCCAGCTCGCGGGTGAGGCGGCGGGTCCACTCCGGCATCCGGGCGGCGCGGTGCTTGCCCGAGGGCCAGCCGGCGGCGTCGCCGGAGGCGATGCCGAGCAGCAGGCCCTCGATGCGGTTCGGCTCGGGGCCGCGCTGGGGCTCCGTAAGGGCGGATTCGGTGACTATGGGTGGTGTCATGAGGCGGCCCTGTCTCCCTCATCCGACGGCGCGAGGCGGTCGGCGATCTCGACTACGTGGTGACCCTTCATCGACGGCAGGCAGGTTCCGCGGACCGGGCGGATGGCTTCCGCCCACTCCTCGGGGATGGCGCTCGCGCCGCGCAGCGCGCCCGCGAGGGAACCGGCGACGGCGGCGGTCGTGTCGGCGTCGCGGCCCATGTTCACGGCGGTCAGCACGGACGTCATGAAGTCGCCGCGGGCCGCGGTGAAGGCGCCGAAGGCCAGGCCCACGGCCTCGGGCGCGAGGTCCGTCCACGGGTAGCCGCCGATGATCACCGAGGTGCGCACGGCGCGCTCGATGGACAGCGGGGTCGCGTCCGGGTTCAGCCGGGCCCGGCGGGCCGCCGAGACCGCGCGCTGGAGGGAGCGGGAGGTCCAGGAGTCCTCGGGGATGACGGAGAGCGCCGCCTGGACGACCGCGTCCGGGCTGTCGCTCACCATCGCCGCCGCGACGCCCGCGGCGACCGCCTTGCCGCCGTAGATGCCCTCGCCGTCGTGGCTGACCGTGCCGTCGATGGCGACCAGCCGGGCCGCCTCGGCCGGGCGGCCCGCGGCGTAGACGCCGAAGGGGGCGGCGCGCATCGCCAGGCCGTCGCTCCAGGAGTGCCGGTGCTGGGCGGAGATGGGGGCGGCGAGGCCGCGGCGGAGGTTCTCCAGGGTGCCGCGCTCGGAGAAGCCGGCGCCCTTGAACGGGCCCTCGTCGAGGTCGGCGATCCACTCGTGCCAGGCATGCTCGACGTGTTCCAGGGTCAGCCCGGAACCGTGCTCGGCGAGCAGCAGCCCGGAGAAGATCGCGTACTCCGTGTCGTCCGTACCGGCCGGGTCGTCCGAGACGAAGTCCTCGATCCGGCCCCAGCGCTCCCGGATCTGCGAGGGCTTCATGTTCTCCGCGGGCGCGCCGAGCGCGTCGCCGACGGCGAGGCCCAGCATCGCGCCGCGGGCCCGGTCGCGGGCGGCGCGTGGCCGTACGCCCCTCCCTGACCGGTTCTGGGCTGCTGCTCATGTGCTGATCGTGCTCTTTCGTTACGTGGTGCGCTCGCTGGGCTGGGCGGTCCGGCGGTGCCGGGTCAGCGCTGGTATCTGTTGAGCACCCGTTGGCCGTCCTCCACGAGCGACTTGCGCAGTCCCTCCAGGTCGGTGTCGCCGTTGTAGAAGCGCTGGTAGGCGGGGGTGGCGAGCTTGTCGGACCACTCCGGATAGCCGCGGACGCCCAGCATGGGGGAGGGCTTGAGCGACTTCGATACGGCCGCGCCCGCGCCCCAGCCGTACTTCTCCCGGTTGATCGCCGGGTCCTTCATCGCTTCCTTGCCGGTGGGCAGCATCCAGTCGCCCTTGGCGAGCTCGGCCATGTGGTCGGGCTCGGACATGTAGGCGATGAAGTCCATCGCGGCCTTCTTGTGCTCGGTGTCCTCGGAGATCGACAGCGTCTGCGGGCTCACGCCCTGGGTGATGCCGTCCTTGCCCGCGGGCATCGGCAGCACTTCCCAGTCGAAGTCGTCCGGGGCCTGCTGGGCGACCTGCTGCCGGAAGGAGAAGTTCAGCGGCACCATCGCGTAACGGCCTGCGAAGAAGCCGGGGAGGGTGTCGGAGCCCTTCATGCTCAGGCCGGACTTGGGGGAGGTGTGGTCCTTGTTGACCTGGCGGTTGATCAGCTGGGCGACGGCGGACTCGTCGGGGCCGTAGTGGACCTTGTTCTTGACCCCGTCGTCCGTCTTGTCCTTGGTGAAGATCTCGCCGCCGGTGGAGAGCGAGAGGTTCACCGACTGGTTGACCGGCTCGTTCATGCCCCAGGCGACGCCGTACTGGTCGGTGCTGCCGTCGCCGTTCTTGTCCTTGGTGAGCTTCTTCGAGATGTCCTCGAACTCGTCCCAGGTCCACGGCTTGTCGGGGGTGGGGATGCGGATGCCCGCGGCCTTCAGCAGCTTGGTGTTCGCGATCATCATCCGCGGCTCCTGCAGGAACGGCACGCCGTAGACGCCCCCGTTCATCGAGACCGAGTCCCAGGAGGGCTTGGGGATGTCCTGCTTGAGGTCGGCGGGCAGCAGCTCCGTCATGTCGGCGAGGTAGCCGCCGTACGCGAAGTCGGTGAGGTCGTACGCCTCGTCGTGGATGATGTCCGGCGCCTCGCCGCCCTCGAAGGAGGTGAGGAGCTGGTCGTGGATGTTGTCCCAGGAGCCCTGGACGTACTTGACCTGCACGTTCGGGTGTTCCTTGTTGAACTGCGCGACCAGCTTCTTGTTGGCGTCGATCGACTCCTTCTGCCAGGCGAGGGAGAGGTAGTCGAGGGTGACCTTGCCGCCGGCGGTGTCGTCGCCGTTGCCGCCGCAGCCGGCGAGGAGGGTGAGGGCGGCGGCGCCCGCGGCGAGGGTCGTGAGCTTGCGGCGCATCAGCCCTTCACCGCCCCGGCGAGCATCCCGCTGACCAGCCGGCGCTGGAGCAGGGCGAAGAACAGCAGGCTCGGGATGGTGGCGATCACCGAGGCGGCGGCCAGCGGCCCGAGGTCCGCGACGCCCTCGGCGCCGAGGAAGCGGGTGAGGATGACGGACATCGTCTGGTTCTCCGGGGACTTGAGCAGGACCAGGGCGAAGAAGAATTCGTTCCAGGCGGTGACGAAGGAGAACATCAGCGTGGCCACCAGGCCCGGCGTCAGCAGCGGGAAGACCACGCTGACCAGGGTGCGGAAGCGGCTGGCGCCGTCCACGGCCGCGGCTTCCTCGAGCGAGATCGGTACGGCCTTCACGTAGCCCTGGAGCATCCAGAGCGAGAAGGGCAGGTTCCAGACGACGTACACGATGATCAGCCCGCCGATGGAGTTGATCAGGTGCAGGTTCTTCAGCACCAGGAACAGCGGGATGATGATCAGCACGAATGGGAACATCTGGCTGACGAGGATCCAGGCGGTGCCCGCCGTGGAGACCTTCGACTTGTAGCGCACCATCGCGTACGCCGCCGGGATCGCGATCGCGACCGCGATGACGGCCGCCGATACGGCGACGATCAGGCTGTTCAGCGCCGAGTGCAGCAGCGGCTGGGAGTCGAAGGCGACCCGGAAGTTCTCCAGGGTCCAGTCCTTCGGCAGCCAGGTCGGGTCGATGGAGCCGAGCTCCTTCGCCGGCTTGAACGCCGTCGAGACCAGCCACAGCAGCGGGAAGGCGAGGAAGACGAGGTAGGCGAGGAGGGCGAGGTACTGGCCGGTGTGGCCGGCCGCGCGCTTGGCTCGCAGGGTGCCGACAGTGGACATCAGGCGGCCTCCTCCTTCAGACGCTTGCGCAGGAACAGGGTGAGGAAGACCGCGATCACCGCGATCATGGCGAGGCCCATCGCGGCCGCGTAGCCGAACTGGCCGTACTTGAAGGCCTCTTCGTACGCGAAGAGCATCGGCAGCCGGGTCTCGCCGCCCGGCCCGCCCTGGGTGAGGACGTAGACCAGGCCGAAGGAATTGAAGTTCCAGATGAAGTTCAGCGCCGTGATCGCGACGATCACCGGCTTGATCGCGGGCCAGGTGACGGCGGTGAAGCGGCGCCAGATCCCGGCGCCGTCGAGCGCGGCGGCCTCGCGCAGCTCGCCGGGTACGTTCTGCAGCCCGGCCAGCAGGACGACGGTGGTCTGCGGCATGCCCGCCCAGATGCCGACGACGATGACGGCGGGGAGGGCCATGGAGAGGGAGCCGAGCCAGTCGACGTTCTCGTTGATGAAGCCCAAGTCCTTCAGGGTGGCGTTGAGGATGCCCGCGTCCTGGTGGTAGACGAGCCGCCACATGATGCCGACCACGACCTCCGGCATCGCCCAGGGGACGAGCGCGAGGGTGCGGGCCAGCCAGCGGAAGCGCAGGTTCTGGTTGAGCAGCAGCGCGAGGCCCAGCGCGAGCAGCAGCTGCAGCGCGGTCACGCAGAACGCCCAGACCAGGCCGATGCGGAAGGAGTCCCAGAAGAGCGAGTCGTGCCCGAGGTCGGCGAAGTTGGTGAGGCCGACGAACTCGGTGGGGTTCGTCCGGCCCGACTGCGAGTCGGTGAAGGCGAGCGAGACGCCGTACAGCAGCGGGCCGACGCTGAGGATCAGGATCGGGATCAGCGCGGGCAGCAGCAGAAACCATCCGCCGCGGTCCAGACCCAGCGCGGCCTTGCGCTGCGCGGGGGTGCGGGGTGGTGGGGTGCCTCGGTTTCCCGAAGCCTTCGGCTTCGGCTTGGGGCTCGTCAGACTCATACGGACCTCGCCGGGACGGTGGACTCGCGCACGACGAGCCGCGGCTCGGCAGTCGTACGGCGGGGGGCAGGAGGGGGGACGTCGGTGTCGTCGGTGCTGCTGGTGCTGCTGGTGCTGTTGGTGCGCTCGGCGGGGGCTTCCGCCGCCTCGCGCAGCCGCTCGAGCAGCAGCTCGGCGGCGATCCGCCCGCGCTCGGCGGAACCGAGGTCGACGCTGGTCAGCGGCGGCCAGGCGGCGCGGGCGAGCAGGGTGTCGTCCATGCCGGCGACCGCGACGTCCTCGGGGACGCGCATGCCGCGGGCGTGCAGGGTCTGGGCGGCGCCGAGGGCGAGCTGGTCGTTGGCGCAGAAGATCGCGTCCAGGTCGGGGCGGCGGTCGAGCAGCTCGTGCGCGGCGGCGGCGCCCGCGGTGACGGCGAAGTCGGTGGCGGCGGTGAGCTCCGGGTCGTAGCCGAGACCGTGGTCGGCGAGGCCCTTGCGGTAGCCCTCGTCGCGGTTGCGGCCCGGGACGGTGTCGAGGGGCCCGTTGATGAAGGCGATCCGGCGGCGGCCGGTGTCGGCCAGGTGCCACACGGCCTTCTGCGCGCCGCTGACGGAGTCGGCCTGCACGCAGTCCAGCGCCGCGTCCGGTGGCGGCGAACCGATCACGACGACGGGGGCGGTGGCGTGCGCGATGGCCTCGACATGCTGGGGCGTTATCCGTATCGGGCAGATGATGAGCCCGTCGCTGGTGCGCTCGGCGAGGCTGCGCACGACGGCGAGTTCGTCCTCGGTGACGGCGTCCGTGGAGTGGAGGAGAAGGCGGTAGCCGGCGGCCTTGGCGACGGCCTGGATCTCGCGGACCATCGCTACGTAGACGGGGTTGCCGATGTCCGGCATGGCGAAGGTGAGCTGCCGGGTCCGGCCGCCTTTGAGGCTGCGGGCCACGGAGTTGGGCACGTAACCGAGCTCGGCTGCGGCCTTGCGCACCTTCTCCTCGGTGTCGCGGCGGGCGCTGAGCCCGTTCAGCACGCGCGAGACGGAGGCGATGGAGACGCCTGCGCGCTCGGCGATGGACACGATGGTCGGCGGCCCTGAGCCCGTGCCGGATGTCACCACACTCGCCCCTTTGCGTCGGTGATGCGCCATTGCTGTAAAGGTTTACAGCGACTGGAAACGTTTACAGATATTGCTGGTGAGTTACGGCGGCGTCAAGACCTGTGCGGCTGTGATCGCGATCTCTCCGGCGTGGAAGGTGGGCCGGTAAGTCCTGGAAGGTGGGCTGGTAAGTACGGCCTGCCTTGCTGGCGAGGGGGTACGGGCGCGCGTACGGTCGGCCGTATGACCACCCCAGCCGCCGCCGACTCCGCGGGCTCAGCCGAGGCCCACCAGCACACCCACCGGGACGTCAACGGCGGCTGGCTGCGCCCCGCCGTCTTCGGCGCGATGGACGGCCTGGTCTCGAACCTCGCGCTGATCACCGGCGTCGCGGGCGGCTCGGTGGAGACGAAGACGATCGCGGTAACGGGCCTCGCCGGCCTGGCGGCGGGCGCCTTCTCGATGGCCGCGGGGGAGTACACGTCGGTCGCCTCCCAGCGGGAGCTGGTCCTGGCGGAGCTGGACGTCGAGCGGCGCGAGCTGCGCAGGCACCCGGAGGCGGAGGAGCAGGAGCTCACGGACCTGTACGTGACCCGGGGCGTGGACGAGGACCTGGCCCGCGAGGTCGCCAAGCAGCTGATGAAGGACCCGGACCAGGCCCTGGAAATACACGCGAGGGAAGAGCTCGGCGTCGACCCGGACGACCTGCCGTCCCCGACGGTCGCTGCGGTGTCGTCCTTCGGCTCGTTCGCGCTGGGGGCGATGCTGCCGGTGCTGCCGTACCTGCTGGGGTCCAGCTCGCTGTGGCCTGCGGTGGCGCTGGCGCTGGTGGGGCTGTTCGTGTGCGGCGCGGTGGTGTCGCGGGTGACGACGCGGTCGTGGTGGTACGGAGGCCTGCGGCAACTGGTGCTGGGTGGGGCTGCGGCGGCTGTTACGTATGGGTTGGGGTCGTTGTTCGGGGCGGCGGTCGGGTAGCGGACGGCGGGCCCCAGCCTGACGGCGTGTGCGGGGGACTTGACATCGGATGGTGACGGCCGCGCTGCCGTCGTGCTTTGGGGTGCGGTGCCGGAGTGGGTTGGCTGGCTACGGGAGGAGGGGGAGGCGGGGCGCCTTGGTCTGCCGGGCGG
>NZ_JAAKZV010000025.1 GCF_011044975.1 Streptomyces coryli
CTCCCACCCGACCCTCGATGGAGGAATCGTGTCCACGCACCCTGACATGCCCGAAAGATCCCATAGATCCAGCTTATTATCCCGGCGTTCCTTCGCCACAGCGGCCGGCGGCACCCTGGTCGCCCTCGGCGCCGGACAGGCCCTCGCCCGCGCCGCCGACGCCCCGGGCGGGGCCGCCGCGCAGGCGGCTGCTGCCGCCGCCAACGGCCCGTACACGGAGGCCTTCCTCGCTCAGTACGAGAAGATCAAGAACCCGGACAGCGGCTACTTCAGCCCGGACGGCATCCCCTACCACTCCGCCGAGACCCTGATCGTCGAGGCCCCGGACCACGGACACCAGACGACCTCCGAGGCGTTCAGCTTCTGGATCTGGCTGGAGGCGGCGTACGGCCGGGTCACCGGCGACTGGGCCCCCTTCAACAAATCCTGGGAGGTCGCCGAGGCCTCGATCATCCCGCCGCACATCGACCAGCCCACCAACGACTCGTACAGCGCCGCCAAGCCCGCCATCTACGCGCCCGAGCACCCCCAGGTCACCAGCTACCCGGCCGAGCTGACCGCCTCCGTCCCCGTCGGCTCCGACCCCATCGCCGCCGAACTCGCCTCCGCGTACGGGACGATGGACATCTACGGCATGCACTGGCTGATGGACCTCGACAACGTCTACGGCTTCGGCAACAAGCCCGGCACCGGCGACGAGCTCGGCCCCGGCAGGATGGCGTCCTTCGTCAACAGCTACCAGCGCGGCGCGCAGGAGTCCGTCTGGGAGACCATCCCGCAGCCCTCCACCGACCTCTTCAAGTACGGCGGGCCCAACGGCTACCTCGACCTCTTCGTCAAGGACGCCTCGTACGCGAAGCAGTGGAAGTACACCAACGCCCCCGACGCCGACGCGCGCGCCGTGCAGGCCGCCTACTGGGCGCTGACGTGGGCGACGGCGCAGGGCAAGGCGGGCCAGGTGTCCGCCTCCGTGGCCAGGGCCGCGAAGATGGGCGACTACCTGCGCTACTCGATGTTCGACAAGTACTTCAAGAAAATCGGCAACTGCACCAGCCCCACCGGGTGCTCGGCCGCCTCAGGGCGCGACGCGCAGCACTACCTGCTGTCCTGGTACTACGCCTGGGGCGGCTCCTCCGGCACCGGCGGTGGCTGGGCCTGGCGGATCGGCGACGGCATCGCCCACCAGGGCTATCAGAACCCCCTCGCGGCCTGGGCGCTGTCCACCGTCCCCGCGCTCACCCCCAAGTCGCCGACCGCCAAGGGCGACTGGCAGAAGTCGCTCACCCGGCAGCTGGAGTTCCTGCGCTGGCTGCAGTCCGCCGAGGGCGGGCTCGCCGGCGGCTGCTCCAACAGCTGGGACGGCCAGTACGGCACCCCGCCGGCCGGCACCCCGACCTTCTACGGCATGGCGTACGACTGGCAGCCCGTCTACCACGACCCGCCGTCCAACAACTGGTTCGGCTTCCAGGTCTGGTGCATGGAGCGCGTCGCCCAGTACTACTACGTCACCGGCAACGCGGCCGCCAGGACCGTCCTCGACAAGTGGGTGGCCTGGGCCGCCGGGGAGACCACCGTCGGCGCCGACGGCAGCTACCGCTTCCCCGCCACCCTGCGCTGGACCGGCGCCCCCGACACGTGGAACGCCGCCGCCCCCGGCGCCAACACCGGCCTGCACGTCTCGGTCGTCGACTACGGCGACGACGTCGGCGTGGGCGCCGCGCTGGCCATGACGCTGATCTATTACGCCGCGAAGTCCGAGGACGCCGACGCCGCCGGACTCGCCAAGTCACTGCTCGACGCGATGGCCGCGCACGCCGACGCCAAGGGCATAGCGGTCCCCGAGACCCGCCGCGACTACGACCGCTTCGACGACCCGGTGCACTTCCCCTCGGGCTGGTCCGGCACCTCCCCGCAGGGCGTCAAGCTGGGTTCCGGCACCACCTTCATCTCGATGCGGCCGTGGCTCAAGCAGGAGCCGGGCTGGTCGAAGGTGCAGGCGTACCTCGACGGCGGCGCCCCGCCGGTCTTCACCTACCACCGCTTCTGGGCGCAGGCGGCGCTGGCGCTCTCCTTCGCCTCGTACGCCGAACTCCTCGGCGACGAGGGCGACCCCGGCGGCGACGACACCACCCCGCCGACCGTCCCCACGGGCCTCACGGTCACCGCGACCACCAGCACCAGCGTGTCGCTGTCGTGGACCGCGGCCACCGACGACACCGGCGTGGCGGCGTACGACGTCTACCGCGACGGCACCCCGGCCGGCACCCCGACCGCTACGGCCTACACCGACTCCGGGCTCTCCGCGTCCACCGCCTACCGTTACCGGGTCGCCGCCCGCGACGCGGCGGGCAACGCCTCCGCACTGTCCGCCGAGGTCACCGGCACCACCAAGGCCGGCGGCGGTACGGGCGGGGTCAAGGTCCAGTACAAGAGCAGCGACTCCAATGCCACCGACAACGCCATCCGGATGTCCCTGAAGGTCGGCAACACCGGCGGCGGCGCGCTCTCCCTCTCCACGGTGACCGTCCGCTACTACTTCACCGGCGACGGCGGCCCGTCCACGTACACCACCTGGTGCGACTGGGCGATGCTCGGCGGCTCCAACATCACCCACAAGGTGGTCGCGCTGAGCAGCCCGAAGGCCGGCGCGGACCGCTACCTGGAGGTCGGCTTCACCGCGGGCGCGGGCAGCGTCGCCGCGGGCGGCGACTCCGGCGAGATCCAGCTGCGGGTGCACAAGAGCGACTGGTCGAACTTCAACGAGGCGGACGACTACAGCCGCGGCACCAACCCGGCCTTCTCGGACGCCTCCAAGATCACCGCTCATGTCGGCGGTGAGCTCGTATGGGGGACGGCGCCGTGAGGAGACGTCAGCTGCGCGGCGCGCTCGCCGCGGCCGCCGCGGGCATCCTGCTCGCCGGGCTCGCGCTGTTCACCGGCGCGGGCCGGGCGGCGGCCGCGACGATCACCGACTGCACCCAGTGGGGCACCACCGCGATGCAGGGCGGCGCCTACACGTACCAGCAGAACGAGTGGAACTCAACGGCCCGGCAGTGCGCCAGCATCGACACCGAGACCGGCGCCTGGAAGCTGACCGAGGCGAACTTCTCGCTCACCACGGCCGGGCCACCGGCCACGTATCCGTCGAGCTACAAGGGCTGTCACTGGGGCGCGTGCACCGCGAACAGCGGCCTGCCGATCAAGGTGAGCGAACTGGGCAGCGCCCGCTCGACCTTCGACACCACCCAGGTCGCCTCCGGCGCCTGGAACGCCGCGTACGACCTGTGGTTCAACTCCACGCCCACCACCGACGACCAGCCGGACGGCACCGAGGTGATGATCTGGATCAACCACCGCGGCGGCGTCCAGCCCATCGGCTCCCGCACGGCCACCTTCACCGCGGACGGGCGGACGTGGGACGTGTGGACAGGGCCCGGCGCCTCCGGGTGGAAGGTCATCTCGTACGTGCTGCAGGGCGGCGCCACCGCGGTGCGGGACCTCGACGTGAAGGACCTCGTCGACGACGCCACCGCACGCGGCCAGATCAACCCCGCGCACTACCTGATCGACGCCGAGGCCGGCTTCGAGATCTGGCAGGGCGGCCAGGGGCTGGGCGTGAACTCCTTTACGTTCGAGGCCAGTAAGGACACGGGGGGCGACGAGGACACCACGCCGCCGACCGCGCCCCGCGACCTGCGGTCCACCGGGTCGACCTCGTCGTCCGCCGCGCTGGCCTGGGATCCCGCCACGGACAACACCGGCGTCACGGCGTACGACGTCTACCGCGGCGGCACGCGCGTCGGCTCCACCGGCGGCACGACGTACACCGACACGGGGCTGGCGGCGTCCACCGCGTACAGCTACACCGTGCGCGCCCGCGACGCGGCCGGGAATGTCTCGCCGCCCGCGGGGCCGGTGAGTGTCACCACGCAGCCGGGCGGTGGCACCGGGGACGGCGATCTGAAGGTGCAGTACAAGACCAGCGATACGAGCTCGTCGGACAACGCGATCAGGATGAGCCTGCAGTTGGTCAACACGGGCAGCAGTGCGCGCAGCCTGAAGGACGTTGAGATCCGCTACTGGTTCGGCGACGAGGCCTCCTCGTACAGCACGTGGTGCGACTGGGCGCAGCTGGGCTGTTCGAACCTCACCCACTCGGTGTCCACGAACGGCACGGCGACCGGGGCGAACCGCTATCTGAAGGTGAACGTCACCGGCGGCTCGCTCGCCGCGGGCGCCTCGACCGGCGATATCCAGCTGCGGCTGCACCGCAGCGACTGGTCGAACTTCAACGAGGCCGACGACTACAGCCACGGGACCGCGAGTTCATACGCGGACGCGCCGAAGATCGGCGTCTACTCCGGCGGCGAACTGCTGTGGGGCACCGCGCCCTGATCCACCCCCAAGACACCCGGTGGCGGGAGTCCTTCCCGCTGCCCCTTCCCGCCACCGGGGCACGTACGTGCAGCCTTATCCGAGAGGAGCACCAGAGCCGCGATGAACACCACCACGCACCTCAGACGCAGGAGCCGCTTCAGGAGGCTCGCCGCGCTGCTGCCGGCGTTCGCCATGGGCGCCGCGCTCAGCGTCGCGCTGCCGGCCTCGCCCGCCGCGGCCGCCCGCGTCGACAACCCGTACGTGGGCGCCAAGCCCTACGTCAACCCCGACTGGTCCGCCAAGGCCAAGGCCGAGCCGGGCGGCTCCGCCATCGCCGACCAGCCCAGCTTCGTCTGGATGGACCGGATCGCCGCGATCACCGGCACCGCCAACGGCCGCGGCCTGCGCGCCCACCTCGACCACGCGCTGACGCAGGGCGCCACGCTCTTCCAGGTCGTCATCTACGACCTGCCGGGCCGTGACTGCTCGGCGCTCGCCTCCAACGGCGAGCTGAAGGCGGAGGAGCTCGGCCGGTACAAGGCCGAGTACATCGACCCGATCGCGGCGATCCTCGCCGACCCGAAGTACGCGGCACTGCGGATCTCCGCGCTGATCGAGCCGGACTCGCTGCCCAACATGGTCACCAACGCGGGCAGTGCGGCCGGCGCCACGGAGGCCTGCCGGCACGTGAAGGAGCTGGGGTCGTACGAGAAGGGCGTCGGCTACGCGCTGAACAAGCTCGGCGACATCCCCAACGTCTACAACTACATCGACGCGGGCCACCACGGCTGGCTCGGCTGGGACACCAACTTCGACCCGGCGGTGGACCAGTTCAAGAAGGCCGCCACCACCGAGGGCGCGACGGTCGACGACGTGCACGGCTTCATCGTCAATACCGCCAACTACAACGCGGTGAAGGAGCCGCACTTCAAGGTCACGGACTCGGTGAACGGCACCACCGTGCGCCAGTCCAAGTGGGTCGACTGGAACTACTACGTCGACGAGCTGTCCTTCGCCCAGGCGCTGCGCGACCGCCTGGTCAGCCGCGGCGGCTTCAACTCCGGCCTCGGCATGCTCATCGACACCGCCCGCAGCGGCTGGGGCGGCACCGCCCGGCCCACCGGCCCCGGCCCGATGACGTCGGTGGACGGCTACGTCAACGGCAGCCGCGTCGACCGCCGTATCCACACCGGCAACTGGTGCAACCAGGAGGGTGCCGGTGTCGGCGAGCGCCCGAAGACCGCGCCCGAGCCGGGCATCGACGCGTACGTGTGGGCCAAGCCCCCGGGCGAGTCGGACGGCAACAGCAAGCCCATCGACAATGACGAGGGCAAGGGCTTCGACCGGATGTGCGACCCGACGTACGGGGGCAACGACCGCAACGGCAACAACCCGACCGGCGCCATGGCGGACGCCCCGCTGGCCGGCCACTGGTTCTCGGCACAGTTCCGGATGCTGCTGGCCAACGCCTACCCGCCGCTGGACGGCGGCGGCGACCCGGGCGACGACACCGAGGCGCCGAGCGTCCCGGCGGGACTGAAGACGACGTCTGCCACCTCGTCGTCCGTGTCGCTGTCCTGGACAGCCTCGACGGACAACGTGGGCGTCGCGTCGTACGACGTCTACCGCAACGGGACCCTCGTCGGCTCCACCGGCGGCACGACGTACACCGACAGCGGCCTCACCGCCTCCACCACCTACCAGTACAAGGTGCGGGCGCGGGACGCCGCCGGGAACGCCTCGGCCCAGTCCGCGCAGGTCGCCGGCACGACGACCGCGGGCGGCGGGCCCGGGACCGGCAATCTGAAGGTGCAGTACAAGACCAGCGATACGGGCATGACGGACAACGCGATCCGGATGAGCCTGCAGCTGGTCAACACCGGCAGCAGCGCGCAAAGCCTGAAGGACGTCGAGATCCGCTACTGGTTCGGCGACGAGGCGTCCTCGTACACGACCTGGTGCGATTGGGCGCAGATCGGCTGCTCGAACCTTACCCACTCGGTGTCGGCGAACGGTTCGGCGACCGGGGCAAACCGCTATCTGAAGGTCAACGTCACCGGCGGCTCGCTCGCCGCGGGCGCCTCGACCGGCGATATCCAGCTGCGGCTGCACCGGGCCGACTGGTCGAACTTCAACGAGGCCGACGACTACAGCCACGGGACCGCGAGTTCATACGCGGACGCGCCGAAGATCGGCGTCTACGCGGCCGGCGAACTGCTGTGGGGCACCGCCCCGTAATCCGAATGGAGGCCTGACCCACGTACGGCGCAAAGCGCCCCCGGTGCGGGTTCCGCACCGGGGGCGTGCCGTCGGTTCAGCACTCGATGACGTTCACCGCGAGCCCGCCCCGCGCCGTCTCCTTGTACTTGACCTTCATGTCGGCGCCCGTCTCCTTCATCGTCTTGATGGCCTTGTCGAGCGAGACGAAGTGGTGGCCGTCGCCGCGCAGGGCCATCCGGGCGGCGGTGACCGCCTTGACCGCGGCCATGCCGTTGCGTTCGATGCAGGGGATCTGGACCAGGCCGCCGACCGGGTCGCAGGTGAGGCCGAGGTTGTGCTCGATGCCGATCTCGGCGGCGTTCTCGACCTGTTCCGGGGTGCCGCCCAGCACCTCCGCGAGGCCGCCCGCGGCCATGGAGCAGGCGGAGCCGACCTCGCCCTGGCAGCCGACCTCGGCGCCGGAGATGGAGGCGTTCTCCTTGAAGAGCATGCCGATCGCGCCCGCGGCAAGGAGGAAGCGGACGATCGAGTCCTCGTCGTCGGCCACCCCGGGGACGAAGTCCCGCGCGTAATGCAGCACCGCCGGGATGATGCCCGCGGCGCCGTTCGTCGGGGCGGTGACCACGCGGCCGCCCGCGGCGTTCTCCTCGTTGACGGCCATCGCGTAGAGCGTCGTCCACTCCATCGCGTGCGTCTCACGCAGGCCCTCGGCGCGCAGCTGGCGGGCCGAAGTGGCGGCGCGGCGGCGGACCTTGAGACCGCCCGGGAGGATGCCCTCCTTGGTCAGGCCGCGGCGGACGCACTCCTGCATCACCCGCCAGAGCTCCAGCAGCCCGGCCCGGATCTCCTCTTCGGTACGCCAGGCCTTCTCGTTCTCCAGCATCAGCGCCGAGATCGACAGGCCCGTCTCGCGGGCCATCCGCACCATCTCGTCGCCGGTACGGAACGGGTACTTCAGCACCGTGTCGTCCAGCTTGATGCGGTCCTCGCCGACCGCGTCCTCGTCGACGACGAAGCCGCCGCCCACCGAGTAGTACGTCTTCTCCAGCAGCGGCGTCCCGGCGGCGTCGTACGCGAAGAGCGTCATGCCGTTCGCGTGGTACGGCAGCGAGCGCCGGCGGTGCAGGATCAGCTGCGACGGCTGGTCGAAGTCGATCTCGTGCGCCTCGCCTATCTCGGCGCCGAGCAGCCGCAGGCGGCCTGAGGTGCGGATACGTTCCACCTCGCTGTCCGCCCACTCCACGTCCACCGTGCGCGGGGAGTAGCCCTCGAGGCCGAGCAGCACCGCCTTCGGGGTGCCGTGGCCGTGGCCGGTGGCGCCGAGGGAGCCGAAGAGTTCGGCGCGGACGGAGGCGGTGTGCGCCAGCACGCCGTCGTTCTTCAGCCGGCGGGCGAACATGCGCGCGGCGCGCATCGGGCCGACCGTGTGCGAGCTCGACGGGCCGATGCCGATCGAGAAGAGGTCGAAGACGGAGATGGCCACGGTGGCAGGACTCCTTTGTCCGGTCGTGGGTGAACCGGTGACGGGGGTGCAGCAGGGGGCAGAGAGCGCGACTTGGGCTTGCGCGCTGCCCTGCCCCCGTTCGTATTGCTTTTTACAGACTCGGGTACAGCGGGTGCTTCTCCGCCAGGGCCGAGACCCGGGCGGCGAGCGCCTTCTGCTTGTCCTCGTCGTACGACGGCTTCAGCGCCTCCGCGATCACGTCCGCGACCTCACGGAAGTCGTCCGCCGTAAAGCCACGGGTAGCCAGCGCGGGCGCGCCGATGCGCAGTCCCGAGGTCACCATCGGCGGCCGCGGGTCGTTCGGGACCGCGTTGCGGTTGACCGTGATGCCGATCTCGTGCAGCCGGTCCTCGGCCTGCTGGCCGTCGAGATCGGACTTGCGCAGGTCCACCAGGACCAGATGCACGTCCGTGCCGCCCGACAGCACCGAGACGCCGGCCTCGACCGCGTCCGGCTGCAGCAGCCGCTCGGCGAGAATCTTCGCGCCTTCCAGCGTACGACGCTGGCGCTCCTTGAACTCCTCGCCCGCCGCGATCTTGAAGGAGACCGCCTTGGCCGCGATCACATGCTCCAGCGGGCCACCCTGCTGACCGGGGAAGACCGCCGAGTTGATCTTCTTCGCCAGCTCCTGCTTGGACAGGATCACGCCACCGCGCGGCCCGCCGAGGGTCTTGTGCGTCGTGGTCGTGACGATGTCCGCGTACGGGACGGGGTTCGGGTGCAGCCCCGCCGCCACCAGGCCCGCGAAGTGCGCCATGTCGACCATGAGCAGCGCGCCGGTCTCGTCCGCGATCCGCCGGAAGGCGGCGAAGTCCAGCTGCCGCGGGTAGGCGGACCAGCCGGCGATGATCAGCTGCGGCCGGTGCTCCTTGGCGAGCCGCTCGACCTCTTCCATGTCGACCTCGCCGGACTCCTCGTCGACGTGGTACGCGGCCACGTTGTAGAGCTTGCCGGAGAAGTTGATCTTCATGCCGTGGGTGAGGTGGCCGCCGTGCGCCAGGTCCAGGCCGAGGATGGTGTCGCCAGGCTTGAGCACGGCGAACATCGCCGCGGCGTTCGCCGAGGCGCCGGAGTGCGGCTGCACGTTCGCGGCCTCGGCGCCGAAGAGCGCCTTGATCCGCTCGCGGGCCAGGTCCTCGACCACGTCGACGTGCTCGCAGCCGCCGTAGTAGCGGCGGCCCGGATAGCCCTCCGCGTACTTGTTGGTGAGCACCGAGCCCTGCGCCTCCAGCACCGACACCGGCGCGAAGTTCTCGGAGGCGATCATCTCCAGGGTGGACTGCTGGCGGTGCAGCTCGGCGTCCACGGCGGCGGCGACCTCGGGGTCGACCGTCTTGAGGGAGTCGTTGAGAAGCGTCATCAGTTACGTACCTCAGCCGGCCGTGAAGGCCGTGTACTCGTCGGCGGACAGCAGGTCGCCCGGCTCGTCGGTGACCCGCACCTTGAACAGCCAGCCGCCCTCGAAGGGGGCCGAGTTCACCAGCGCCGGGTCGTCCACGACGTCCTGGTTGACGGCGGTGACCTCGCCGGTCACCGGCGCGTACAGGTCGCTCACCGACTTGGTCGACTCCAGCTCGCCGCAGGTCTCGCCCGCGGTCACCGTGTCACCCACCTCGGGAAGCTGTACGTACACGACGTCGCCGAGGGCATTGGCGGCGTGGGCGGTGATGCCGACCGTGGACGCGCCGTCCTCGGCGGGCGACAGCCACTCGTGTTCCTTGCTGTAGCGGAGCTGCTCGGGGTTGCTCATGGGGCTGATTCTCCTAGATCAGAGTCGGTGCTGCAGACATGGGCGGGGCCGCAGTGAAGCAGTGAAGTTCAGCGCTCGCGCTTGTAGAAGGGGAGGGCGACGACGTCGTACGGCTCGTGGCTGCCGCGGATGTCCACGCCCACGCCGGCCGTGCCGGGCTCGGCGTGCGCGGCGTCGACGTACGCCATCGCGACCGGCTTGCCGAGGGTGGGGGAGGGGGCGCCGGAGGTGATCTCGCCGATCACGGAGCCGTCGGCCACCACCTCGTACCCGGCCCGCGGCACCCGCCGCCCCTGGGCGACGAGCCCGACGAGCTTCCGCGGCGGCGCGGTCTCGGCCCGCTCGGCGGCCTGCTCCAGGGCCTTGCGGCCGACGAAGTCCACCGGCTTGTCGAACTTCACCACCCGGCCGAGCCCGGCGTCGAAGGGCGTGAGGGCGGTGCTCAGCTCGTGCCCGTAAAGCGGCATCCCGGCCTCGAGCCGCAGGGTGTCGCGGCAGGAGAGCCCGCACGGGATCAGGCCAGCGCCCTTGCCCGCCTCGGTCAGCGCCTCCCAGACGGTGACGGCGTCGGCGGGCCGTACGAACAGCTCGAAGCCGTCCTCGCCGGTGTAGCCGGTACGGGCGATCAGGGCGCTGACGCCCGCGACCGTGCCGGGCAGGCCCGCGTAATACTTCAGCCCGTCCAGGTCGGCGTCGGTGACGGACTTCAGGATGCCGGAGGACTCCGGGCCCTGGACGGCGATCAGCGCGTACGCGTCCCGGTCGTCGCGCACCTCGGCGTCGAAGCCGGGGGCGCGGGCGGTGAGGGCGTCGAGGACGACCTGCGCGTTGGAGGCGTTGGCGACGACCATGTACTCGTGGTCGGCCAGCCGGTAGACGATCAGGTCGTCCAGGATGCCGCCGTCCTCCTGGCAGATCATGGTGTAGCGGGCCCGGCCGACACCCACCGCGGACAGCCGTCCGACCAGTGCGTAATCGAGGAGCTCGCCGGCCTGCGGGCCGGTGATCGTGATCTCGCCCATGTGCGAGAGGTCGAAGAGCCCGGCGCGCGTACGGACGGCGTTGTGCTCGTCGCGCTCGCTGGCGTACCGCAGCGGCATGTCCCAGCCGGCGAAGTCGGTCATGGTCGCGCCGAGGGCGCGATGGGTGGCGTCGAGGGCGGTGCGACGGGGGGCATCGGTCATGATCATCAGGCTCCCGGACAGGGGTGGGCGGATGTCCCTCCCCATCTGTCATCGGCACCTGAGAGGTTCGCCACAACCGCTGGGGCGGGTGGCTTGCACCTTGGGTGGAGCGCGCGGGGCCTGCGGCCTGCGGCTCGCTTTTCAGACTTGCCTATTCCGTGCGGTATCTGTGCCTGAGAGATTCGAGGGGGTCTTGCTCCTTCGGCGCCTGGCGTGATTCCAGGACTCTCCCGCGCGGAGTCGAGCGGCCTGTATGCGGTTGTCGGCACATCATGGCACGGATGGCGGGCGGCGGTGGCCGGTCGCGGGGGACCCATGGAAGGAGCGGGCGGCTAGGGTGCTGGATGTGGTCGACCCGTTACAGCCGGTTGCGAGAGGCACCCTTGCTGCAGATTGCCATTTCTTTACACTCGGCCGGGACAGGCCAAACGCGCCTGGAACCCTAGGGGGACGATGAACGTGCACGATGTCGCCCCGGCACAGCCGGACCTCGAACGGTCCGCGCGGGTGCCCGCGCGCCGCGGGCCCACGGTGTGGGCGCCGCCGCCCGGGCTGTCCGATCTGCGGGGACGGCCGTTCCCCGGTCGGGCGCTGGCCTTCCCCGCCGGTGATGTGGTGGTCGTCTCCGGGCTGCCCGGCAGCGGGAAGTCCACGCTGATCCGGCGGGCCGGAAGCGTCCGGCGGGTGGACTCGCAGGACACCCGGGACCGCTGGGACACCCGGCTCGGGCGCCGGCTGCCGTACGCCGTCTACCGTCCCCTGGTGCGTGCCGCGCACTACCTCGGCCTCGGCCGCGCGCTGCGCGGTGCCGCCGGCGTCGTCGTACACGACTGCGGCACGCTGCCCTGGGTACGGCGCTGGGTCGCCCGCGAGGCGCGGCGGCGCGGCGCCGGCGTGCACCTGCTGGTCCTCGACGTGCCGCCGGATCTCGCCCGCGCCGGCCAGCGGGCCCGCGGCCGCGAGGTCTCCCGCTACGCCTTCGCCCGCCACCAGCAGGCCACCCGCTCCCTCGTCAGAGCCGCCGAGGAGGGCACCCTGACAACAGGCTGCGACAGCGTGGTCCTGGTCGACCGCGAGGCAGCGGACGGCGTCCGGGCCATCCGCTTCGAGTAGCGCGGGCGGCCGCGGGCCCTCAGCCGGCGGCGACCAGGGCGAGCGTGGGCGCGGCGGTGGCGGCGGCGCTCACCCAGCCCAGGGCGAACACGGCGAGTACCGGCGTCGCGACGATCACCCAGGGCAGCACCCCGTCGTTCTCGGTCGGGTTGCCCACCGTGAGGCCGCGGGCCTTCAGGGGCCAGTTGACGGCAAAGTAGAAGAGCAGCCAGAACGGCACGACGGCCGGCAGTCCCAGCAGCAGGTTGACCGCCAGCGGTGCCGGCCACTGCTTGCGCATGCTTCCCCCCCCCACAGGGGCGGCGTGGTCCAAGGCGCCCGGCTCGGATTATCGTTCACCGCGTGAGCTATCCGGAGCAGCAGTTTCCCGTCAATGAGCTGGAAGAGGTGCTTGCCGCGGCCGTTGGGCGGCCGGAGGCGGGGGCGCGGTTGCTGGAGGTGGTCGGGCGGAGTCATCTGTGGGTGCCGCTGCCGGAGGGCGGGAGTCCGGGCAGCGCGACGCTGGATCTGCCGACCACCGAGATCGGCGGGCAGGCTTACGTGCCCGTCTTCTCCTCCAAGGAGGAGTTCCTGAAGGTCGTCGGCAGCCATATGTCGTTCACGGTCGCGCCGGCCCGCGAGTTCGCCCGCGGACTGCCCCCCGAGCTGGGAATCGCGCTGAACCCGGGCGGCGCCATCGGCGTGCCGCTGCCGCCGCAGGCCGTCGCCGAGCTGTGCCGCGAGCCGTACGCGGGAGCCGCCGGCGGCCGGGTGCGGCTGAGCGAGCCGGACTGGCAGGAGGACCCGGTGGACTTCCTGCGCCGGGCGGGCGACGAATTCCACGCCTCCGGCGTCGTGCTGTCCGCGCGCCGCGCGCTGGCCTCGGTGGAGGGCGCGCCCCCGCAGCTGTACGTGGGCGTCCAGCTGACCGAGGCCTCGGATCAGGCCCAGCAGGCAGCGGTGGACGCCCTCGGCCGGGCCCTCGGCGCCCACCCGACGCCCTGGCCCGTACAAATGGTCTTCCTCGACGCGGTAGCAGATCCGGTGGTCACATGGATGGCGGAGCGGGTGCGTCCCTTCTTCGGGGCGGCCTAACCTGATTTGATTGCCAGGGCCGCCGCGCACGCGTGTGCGGCGGAACGTGTGACGTGCAGGACTGATACGGGGGCTGGAGGCGTGCGGTGAGCGGGGGCGCGACGGTGGGGCAGCTGGTAGAGCAGCAGGCTCCGGGGCGCTATGACGCGTACGAGGCGCTGCTGGCCGCGCTCGCCGAGGGGCAGGTCTGGATGCTGCTGTGGCAGGGCATGCCCGGCACCCACGACGCCCAGTACGGCAACATGCAGGTCGACGGCCTCGGCTACGCCCCCTGCGTCAGCTCCGCCCAGGAGCTCGCCGCCAGCGGCTGGACCCGCTCGCACGAATCGGTCGCAGGCCGCGACATCGCCGCCGCGCTGTACCCGGACCACTGGGGCCTGTGGCTCGACCCGCACGCCCCGGGCGGCGGCGTCGGCATCCCCTGGCTCGACCTGCGCCGGATGGCCACCGGGCTGGAGCGGCTGCCCGCGGGCCCGCTGCGGATCAGCGAACCGACCGTGGAGGCGCAGCAGTTCTACGCCGTCCTCGGCCAGGCCGCGCATCGCACCCAGGCGGTACGGGCGTTGACCCGCGCCTGGGTGGAACCGGCGCTCGGCGAGCCGTACTTGGCGATCGGCCTCGACCTCTACGACGACGCGACCCCGTCGGTCGCGGCGGCGCGCACGATGATGCAGGAAGCGGTGGCCGCGGTGCCGCCCGGGCTGCCGGTGTCCACGGTGGCGATGGCCGACGACTACGACCCGGTGGCGATGTGGATGCGGGCGAACGCGCGCCCCTTCTTCGACCGCGGCGCGTACAGCGAGGGCGGCCTGGCGGTCTCCCCGGCCGCCTCCGGCTACGGCTACCCGCCCCAGGGCGGCTGGCAGCAGGGCGCCGCGCCGCGGGCGTACTGAGCGCCCGTCCGGCCCGCGCCCGGCTGAGGTTCCGCCCGGCCCGCGCCGGGCGCCCACAGACTGAGACAGTGCGCACCCATTAGTCCGTTATGGCCCCAGATCCCGGCCATGCCGGGCTACTTGACCCACCGTTTACCGTCCGTGGACGTCCGGATAACGGAAGACGGTGTCGCACATCACGAATAGGCATCCTTTCCCCGTCAGGGCTGGCGGGTGATCGCGACCCCCATGAAGACTCCCGGTCCAGGGACTTTCGTCCCGGTGTACGAATGGCCTCAACGAGCTCTCCCGCACCATCCGTACATCCAGCACCAGTGATGTGACTCAGCCGCTACCACGGCGCAGCACGGGCCGGCCGATCGCCGGCCGAGAGGGGTCCTGCCACGATGACGGCGCCATTGCACGACACGCCCGCGGAAGCGGCCCCGAGTGAGGTATCCGGGGCCGCTGATCAGGCCGGGGCGAAGAAGGTTGAAGGGCGGTCGCTGAAGCAGATCGCCTGGAACCGCCTGAAACAAGACAAGCTCGCGCTTGCCGGTGCGGTCATCGTGCTCGTGCTGGTCATCGTCAGCGTTTTCGCGCCGTTGATCGTCGACCTGTTCGGGCATCCGCCGACGGAGTTCAACCAGGACAAGCTCGACCCGCTCACCAACCTGCCCCAGGGCGCCCTCGGCGGAGTCAGCGCCGAGCACTGGTTCGGTGTCGAGCCGAACAACGGCCGCGACATCTTCAGCCGGATCATCTACGGCGCCCGGGTGTCGATGCTGGTGGCGTTCCTCGCCGCGATCCTGGCCGTGGTGCTCGGCACCCTCTTCGGCATCATCGCCGGCTTCTTCGGCGGCTGGGTGGACGCGGTCATCAGCCGTGTCATGGACGTGCTGCTGGCCTTCCCGCAGCTGCTGTTCATCATCTCGCTCGTGTCGGTGCTGCCCAACGACCTGTTCGGGCTGACCGGCAGCGGGGTGCGCATCATGATCCTGATCCTGGTGATCGGCTTCTTCGGCTGGCCGTACGTCGGCCGGATCGTCCGCGGCCAGACGCTGTCGCTCAGGGAGCGCGAGTACGTCGAGGCGGCCCGCAGCCTCGGCGGCGGATCCCGGCACATCCTCTTCCGCGAGCTGCTGCCGAACCTGGTGGCGCCGATCACCGTCTACACCACCCTGATGATCCCGACGAACATCCTCACGGAGGCGGCGCTCAGCTTCCTCGGCGCGGGTGTCCGGCCGCCCACCGCATCGTGGGGCGGCATGCTGCGGGACGCGCTCGGCACCTACGAGCACGATCCGATGTTCATGGTCTTCCCCGGTCTGGCGATCTTCATAACCGTCCTGGCCTTCAACCTCTTCGGTGACGGTCTCAGGGACGCGCTCGACCCGAAGGGAACGCGCTAGCTACCAACTCCTGCCCCCTGCCGTCCAGGTCGGGTGGCTCTTCCCCACGGTTCTCCGGCAGCAAGGCCAAGGACCCAGAATCTCGGAGGATGCGAGAAGAATGCCCAGAGTTTTCAAGAAGCGACGGCTCACCGCGGGTGCGGCCATCATCGTCGCGTCGACGATGGCCCTCACCGCCTGCGGCGGCGGAGACGAAGGCGAGGACGGCGGCGACAGCAAGGCTGCCGGCTACAACGCCGCGATAGGCAAGATCGCCAACCCGTCGAAGAAGAAGGGCGGCACGCTCAAGTTTGTCGCCAAGCAGGACCTGGACTACGCCGACCCGCAGCGCATGTACTTCGGTATGTCCTGGGACTTCAGCCGCTACTACGCGCGCACGCTGGTCACCTACGACACCAAGCCGGGCGAGGCGGGCAACAAGCTGGTCCCGGACATGGCCGAGGACATGGCCAAGGTCTCCGAGGACGGCAAGACCTACACGTACAAGCTGCGTGACGGTCTGACGTGGGAGGACGGCTCCAAGCTGACCTCCGAGGACATCAAGTACGGCATCTCCCGCATCTGGGACAAGGATGTCATCACCGGTGGTCCGGGCTACCTGCGCAGCACGCTCGACCCGAAGGAAGAGTACAAGGGTCCCTACAAGGACAAGAACCTTGACAACCTGAAGTCGATCGAGACGCCGGACGACCAGACCATCGTCTTCAAGCTGCCGAAGCCCAACGGTGACTTCGAGCAGATGCTGGCGATGCCGACCGGTGCTCCGGTCAAGGCGGCGAAGGACACCCGGGCCAAGTACGACCAGAAGCCGTTCTCCAACGGCCCGTACAAGTTCGAGTCCCGGCACGTGAACAAGTCGATCACGCTGGTCCGCAACAAGGCCTGGAAGAAGTCCTCGGACCCGATCCGCCCGGCGCTGCCGAACAAGATCACGGTCGCCATCAACAAGAACCTCGAAGAGAACGACAAGCGCCTGATGGCGGGCGACTACCACATCGACATGAACGGCACGGGCATGACCCAGTCGGGTCGTACCACCGCCATCCAGGACCACCGCGACAGCGTGGACAACATGCAGACGGACTTCATCCGTTACGTGGCGCTGGTGACCAAGACCAAGCCGCTGGACAACGTCAACTGCCGCAAGGCCGTCTTCTACGCCACCGACTTCGCGGCCCTGCAGCAGACCCGTGGCGGCAAGCTGGTCGCGGGTGAGATCGCCAACAGCCCGTACCCGAAGTCGATTCCGGGCAACGACGACTACGACCCGTACGGCGTGCTGGAGCGCAAGGGCAAGCCGGACGAGGCCAAGGCCAAGGCCGAGCTGAAGAAGTGCGGCAAGCCGAACGGCTTCGAGACCGTCATCACCGCCCGCAACGACAACCCGGGTGAGGAAGACGCCGCCGAGGCGATGCAGGAGCAGCTCGGCAAGGTCGGCATCAAGCTCGAGATCGCCACCTTCTCCGGCCAGGACTCGTCCAACATGTCCGGCAGCCTCGAGAAGGTCAAGAAGGAGGGCTACGGCATGGTCATGACCGGCTGGGGCCCGGACTTCCCGTCCGGCCAGGGCTACGGCCAGCCGCTGTGGGACAGCCGCTTCATCCAGAAGACCGGTAACTACAACGAGGCCCAGATCAACGACAAGTCGATCGACAAGGCCTTCGACGACGCGATCGCGACGACCGACCCGGCCGAGGCCAAGAAGATCTACACCGACCTGGGTCACAAGATCCTGGACGAGGCCTACTGGATGCCGTTCCTCTACGAGAAGAACATCAGCTGGCGCAGCCCGAACGCGACGAACGTGTACTCGACGGCCGGCTACAGCGGTCGCTACGACTACGTCATGCTCGGCGTCAAGTAACCGCGACCGGTCCCTGAAGAGACACCACGCCAAACCCGCCAGTCCGAAGGGCAGGTGATGGCCCCGGCCGGCGGCCGGGCCCCCGCAACCCGGGGTCCCGGCCGCCGGAGGGCCGCGCACAGTGCTTGCTTACCTCATCCGGCGCATCATCGCCGTCATCATGATGGTGCTGGTCGTGCTGCTCACGACCTTCTCCATCTTCTATCTCTTGCCCAAGTGGTCCGGGCAGGACCTCGCGGTGGTCTACGCCGGAAAGGGGACATCCCCCGAGGCGCTCGAGGGCATCCGGAACAAGCTCGGCCTGGATGAACCGGTGCTCGCGCAGTTCTGGGAGTTCGTCAAGGGCATCCCGATGGGCCGCGACTACGCCAACGGCGCGGACGACGTGACCCATTGCGACGCCCCCTGCCTCGGCTACTCCTTCCGCACCGAGACCTCGGTGTGGGACGCGCTCACCTCCGCCCTCCCGGTCACCGGCGCGCTCGCCCTCGGCGCGTGCATTATGTGGCTGGTCGGCGGTGTCGCGGTCGGCGTCCTCTCCGCGCTGAAGCGGGGTTCGTTCTGGGACCGCACCGCCATGATCGGAGCGCTCTCCGGCGTCTCCATGCCGATCTTCTTCACCGGCATGATCATGATGGGCGTCTTCGTCCACAGCCTCGGTCTGCTCAAGCTGGACGACGAGCTGACCTCCAGCGACTCGATCGGCGTCTGGTTCGAGACGCTCTTGCTGCCATGGATCGCGCTGGCCTTCCTGCAGGCGGCGATGTACGCGCGCCTCACCAGAGCCACCATGCTCGAGGTCATGGGCGAGGACTACATCCGCACCGCCCGCTCCAAGGGCCTCGGCGAACAGGCCGTGATCATCCGGCACGCCCTGCGCTCCACGATGACCCCGATCCTCACCGTCTTCGGCCTCGACCTGGGCGTGCTGATGGGCGGCGCCATCCTCACCGAGCAGACCTTCGGCCTGAAGGGCATCGGATACGAGGCGGTCAACGCCGTCGGCTCCAAGGACCTCCCGGTGATCCTGGGCGTCACCCTGATCGCGGCGCTCGCCATCGCGGTGGCCAACCTCGTCGTGGACATCATGTACGCCGTCATCGACCCGCGAGTGAGGCTCGGATGAACGACCTGAACCGAAGCGGAGCCGTGGCCGGCGAACCCGTGGACACCACCTCCGCACCCCCCTCCGCCTTCCTTGAAGTCCGCGACCTCAAGGTGCACTTCCCCACCGACGACGGCCTGGTGAAGTCCGTCGACGGCCTGAGCTTCTCGCTGGAGAAGGGCCAGACCCTCGGCATCGTGGGCGAGTCCGGCTCCGGCAAGTCCGTCACCTCGCTCGGCATCATGGGCCTGCACACCGTCGGCCAGTACTCCAAGCGGCGGGCACGGATCTCCGGTGAGATCTGGCTGGACGGGCAGGAGCTGCTCACCGCCCCGCCGGACAAGGTGCGCAAGCTGCGCGGCCGCGAGATGTCGATGATCTTCCAGGATCCGCTGTCCGCGCTGCACCCGTACTACTCGATCGGCAAGCAGATCGTCGAGGCGTACCGGGTCCACCACAACGTCGACAAGAAGACCGCCCGCAAGCGGGCGATCGAGCTGCTCGACCGCGTCGGCATCCCGCAGCCGGACAAGCGGGTGGACTCCTACCCGCACGAGTTCTCGGGCGGCATGCGGCAGCGCGCGATGATCGCGATGGCGCTGGTCAACAACCCCGAGCTGCTGATCGCCGACGAGCCGACGACGGCGCTGGACGTCACCGTCCAGGCGCAGATCCTCGACCTGATCCGGGATCTGCAGAAGGAGTTCGGCTCCGCGGTCATCATCATCACCCACGACCTGGGCGTGGTGGCCGAGCTGGCCGACAAGATCGTGGTCATGTACGGCGGCCGGTGCGTCGAACGCGGGCCGGCGGAGCAGGTGTTCACCCACCCGCAGCACCCGTACACGTGGGGCCTGCTCGGCTCCATGCCGCGCATCGACCGCGACCAGACCGACCGGCTCAACCCGGTCAAGGGCTCGCCGCCCAGCCTCATCAACATCCCGAGCGGCTGCGCCTTCCACCCCCGCTGCCCGTACGCCGACCTGCCCAAGGGCAATGTCACGCGGACGGTGCGGCCCGAGCTTGAGCTGGTGGACGGGAGCGCCGAGTCCCACTTCTCGGCCTGCCACTTGTCGGCGGAGCAGCGGGAGCGGCTGTGGACCGAAGAGATTGCGCCGAAGCTGTGAGCGAGGACAAGAAAGTGACGATTCCCGCGCAGAGCGCCAAGGACGCCGTACCGGCTGCCGCGAACGGCGAGACCCTGCTCAAGGTCACCGGCCTGCAGAAGCATTTCCCGATCCGCAAGGGCCTGCTCAAGCGGCAGGTCGGCGCGGTGCGGGCGGTGGACGGCATCGACTTCGAGGTGCGCTCCGGAGAGACGCTCGGCGTGGTCGGCGAGTCCGGCTGCGGCAAGTCGACCATGGGCCGCCTCGTCACCCGGCTGCTGGAACCGACCGCCGGCACCGTCGAGTTCGAAGGCCGGGACATCACGCACCTCGGGGTGCGGGGCATGCGGCCGATGCGCCGCGACGTCCAGATGATCTTCCAGGACCCGTACTCCTCCCTCAACCCGCGGCACACCGTCGGCACCATCGTCAGTGCGCCGTTCAAGCTCCAGGGCGTGCAGCCCGAGGGCGGGCTGAAGAAGGAGGTCCAGCGGCTGCTGGAGACGGTGGGCCTCAACCCCGAGCACTACAACCGCTATCCGCACGAGTTCTCCGGCGGCCAGCGGCAGCGCATCGGCATCGCCCGGGCGCTGGCGCTGCGGCCGAAGATGGTCGTCGCGGACGAGCCGGTGTCCGCGCTGGACGTGTCGATCCAGGCGCAGGTGGTCAACCTGCTGGACGACCTGCAGACCGAGTTCGGCCTGACGTACCTGATCATCGCGCACGACCTGTCGGTGGTACGGCATGTGTCGGACCGGATCGCGGTGATGTACCTCGGCAAGATCGTCGAGCTCGCGGACCGCAAGTCGCTGTACGAGGCGCCGATGCACCCGTACACGAAGGCGCTGATGTCGGCGGTGCCGATTCCGGACGTCAAGCGGCGCCAGCAGCGCGAGCGGATCTTCCTCAAGGGCGATGTGCCGTCGCCGATCTCGCCGCCGAGCGGCTGCCGCTTCCACACCCGCTGCTGGAAGGCGACGCAGGTGTGCACGAAGGAGGAGCCGCCGCTGATCGAGCTGCGGACCGGGCAGCAGGTGGCGTGCCACCACCCGGAGAACGCCGAGGACCGGAAGCCGGGTGACGCGCCGCTCGCCGGCGCGGAGACCGTGGTGGAGAAGAAGACGGTGGCGTAACGGGGCTCGGACAGGCCGATGCGCATCCGCGGACACCCGACCGTGTAGAACGGTCGCGTGTCCGCGGATCTGTTCTCCCCCTCCCTGCAGCACTGGCTCGACCTGGCCGGGATCTTCGTCTTCGCGATCTCCGGCGCCCTGCTCGGCGTGCGCAAGAACTTCGACGTGTTCGGCATGGCCGTGCTCGCGCTCGTCACCGGCCTCGGCGGCGGGCTCTTCCGCGACCTGGTGATCGGGTCGGTGCCGCCCGCGGCCTTCGCGGATCTGGGGTATTTCCTGACGCCGCTGGTCGCCACGCTGCTCGTCTTCTTCCTGCACCCCGAGGTGGAGCGGATCAACACCGCGGTGGGCGTCTTCGACGCGGCCGGGCTCGGGCTCTTCTGCGTGGCCGGGACCGTGAAGGCGTACGAGCACGGGCTCGGGATGACGGCGTCGACGGCGCTGGGGGTGGCGACCGCGGCCGGCGGGGGAGTGCTGCGCGACATGCTCGCCGGCGAGGTGCCGGCGCTGCTCCGCTGGGACCGGGAGATCTACGCGGTCCCGGCGCTGCTCGGCGCGACGCTGACCGCGCTGCTGCTGAAGGCCGATCAGCTCAGCCCGGCGGCCGGCGCGGCCGCGGCGGCGCTGGCGTTCACGGTGCGGCTGCTCGCGATGCGGTACGGATGGCGGGCCCCGCGGGCGTGGCAGCGCAGGAGCGGGCGGGCCGGGGAGGCATAGCCCCGCCGCCGGGCTCGTAGAATCGTGGCTTGTGTCCCCCATCGAGCCGCCCGCTTATCTCGACCATGCCGCCACCACACCCATGCTCCCGGAGGCGGTCCGGGAGCTGACCGGGAAACTCGGCGTCGTCGGCAATGCCTCCGCACTGCACTCCGCGGGGCGGCAGGCCAGACGGGTCGTCGAGGAGGCGCGGGAGCGGCTGGCCGGGGCGTTCGGCGCGCGGCCCAGCGAGGTGGTCTTCACCGGCGGCGGTACGGAGTCGGACAACCTCGCGGTCAAGGGCCTGTACTGGGCGCGGCGGGACGCAGAGCCGCGCCGGGTGCGGGTCATCGCCAGTCCCGTCGAGCACCACGCCGTGCTCGACGCCGTGCACTGGCTGGCCGAGCACGAGGGCGCGCGGGTCGACTGGCTGCCCGTCGACGCGTACGGGCGGGTCCACCCCGAGGCCTTCGCCGAGGCCATCGCGCACGACCCGGGCGATGTCGCGCTGGCGACGGTGATGTGGGCGAACAACGAGATCGGCACCGTCATGCCGCTCGCCGAGCTGGCCGCCGTGGCCGCCGAGTACGAGGTGCCGCTGCACACCGACGCCGTGCAGGCCGCGGGGCAGATCGAGGTCGACTTCGCGGCGGCCGGGCCCGCGGCCCTCACCCTCTCCGCGCACAAGATCGGCGGGCCGTACGGCATCGGCGCCCTGCTGCTCGGCCGGGACCGGTCGCCCGTACCGCTGCTGCACGGCGGCGGACAGGAGCGCGACGTGCGCTCCGGGACCCTCGACGTCCCCGGCATCGCGGCGTTCGCCGTCGCGGCGGAGCTGGCCGTGGCGCGGCGCGAGGAGTTCGCGCGCGAGGTGGGCAAGCTGCGGGACGGGCTGATCGCGGCGGTACGGGCCGCCGTGCCGGACGCCGTGCTCGGGGGCGATCCGGTGGACCGGCTGCCGGCCAACGCGCACTTCTCGTTCCCCGGGTGCGAGGGGGACTCGCTGCTGTTGCTGCTGGACGCGGCGGGGATCCAGTGCTCGACGGGTTCCGCGTGCACGGCGGGCGTCGCCCAGCCCAGTCACGTCGTGCTGGCCACCGGGGCGGATCCGGAGCTGGCCCGCGGCACGCTGCGGTTCTCGCTGGGGCATACCTCGACGCAGGCGGATGTCGACGCGCTGGCCGCCGCCATCGGGCCCGCGGTGGAGCGGGCGCGGGCCGCCGGGCTCAGCTGACCAGGCGCTCCAGGACCGCCTGGAACTCCTCGTCCACCGTCACCCGCAGCTCTTCGTCCTCGATGCTGCTGAGCTGAGTGAGATGGCCGGCCCGCCACCAGTAGACGCACGGGCTGAGCGGGCCGACCGAGTCCATGTGGCCGGCCACGGCGAAGCGGGCCAGGGTGTTCAGGGCCGGGATGACGTTCTGGTCCCGGATGGGGTGGAAGGCCAGCTGGTGGCGGTGCGGGAGGACCACCAGGGCGCCGTCGGGGCTGAGGGCGCGGCCGGTGAGCTTGGTCGTCAGCTCGTCGAGGAGCAGGACGAAGCTGGTGGTGTAGAGCGATTCGCCCATCACCACGTCGATGTCGCCGCCGTCCTCGCGCTCGATGTGCTCGTACTCCATGAGCGGCAGCTGCCGCAGGTTGTCCAGCGCCTGGGCGGTGAGGTCCGGGAGGGTGCCGTACTTGTCGAGGGTCTGGCGCGGGAGCAGGGCGACGCGGTCCGGGTAGTCGAGCGCCAGGCCCTCGCGGAGGCCCGGGGCCAGGGTGCGGCCGTAGTCGAAGATCTCGGCGGCCGAGCTCTCGGTGAGCAGCCGCGGGTAGATGCGGGAGCGGAAGTCCTCGGGTGTGAGGTCGTCCGGCTCGGGTGCCTCCAGGCCGCGCAGCATGATGTCGACGTGCCGGTCGATCAGGCCCGGCCAGACGGCCTGTCCGCGCTCGTCGTTGTGGCAGACCGCAGCGATGTTGCCGAGGCCGAACTGGCGGCCGGAGTCGTCCCGCACCACCGCGGCCGGCACGGTCACCTCGACGCCGCGCTCGGCGAAGGCGCTGCGCACCTGGGTACGGAACAGGGCGCCCTCGGCCTCGGAGAAGAAGGTGAAGTCGGGATCGCGCGGCGCCTCGGGGCCGTCGCGGCGCGGCTTCCTGCGGAAAATGCCCATGCTGTTCCCGTCCTGCTGGTGCCAGGAGGGCCGAGCCTAACGCGGAGCGTATGGCCCTGGCCCATGATTTCGGCGGGGGCGGCGCGGCGGAACCAGATCTCCGCGGCGGGCGTTCTCTCCTCACGTATGAACGAGAATCCCGGGCCCGAGGCCTCAGGACCCCGCATCAGCCGGCGCAAGCTGCTCATCGGCGGCGCTGCCGTCGTCGGCGCCGGCGCGCTCGCGGCCACCGAGCAGGACACCCTCGCCCGCTGGTGGTGGCGGACGCCGGGCGTCGACAAGCCGCGCAAGGCCGGCGAGCTCGACTACCCGCGGGCCCGCTGGACCGCCGCCGACCAGGCGAACTGGCGGCGGGCCGACCGGCCCGCCGACTACGGGATAGACCGCGTGATCATCCACGTCACCCAGGGCGGCTACGCCAGCACCCTCAAGGTCTTCCGCGACCCCGCCCACCAGGCCGCCACGCACTACGTCGTCCGCGCCCAGGACGGCCATGTCGAGCAGATGGTGCGCGAGCTGGACGTCGCGTACCACGCGGGCAACCGGGAGTACAACGAGCGCTCCATCGGCATCGAGCACGAGGGGTGGGTGGACCGGGCCGACTCCTTTACGGACGCCATGTACCAGTCCTCGGCCCGGCTGACCGCCGACATCTGCCGCCGGTACGACATCCCGGTGGACCGGAAGCACATCATCGGGCACAACGAGGTCCCCGGCGCCGACCACACCGACCCCGGGCCGCACTGGGACTGGGACCGGTACCTGGAGCAGGTGCGTACCCTGTAAGGGCTATGACTGACGCCAGCAGCACGACCACCCGCCCCCGCCTGAAGGTCCTCGCCGCCATGTCCGGCGGCGTCGACTCCGCCGTCGCCGCCGCCCGCGCCGCGGAAGCCGGCCACGACGTGACCGGCGTGCATCTGGCGCTGTCGAAGAACCCGAAGTCGTTCCGCACCGGCGCCCGCGGCTGCTGCACCATCGAGGACAGCCATGACGCCCGCCGGGCCGCCGACGTCATCGGCATCCCGTTCTACGTGTGGGACCTCGCCGAGCGCTTCCGCGAGGACGTGGTCGAGGACTTCTTCGCCGAGTACGCGGCCGGGCGCACCCCCAATCCGTGCCTGCGCTGCAACGAGAAGATCAAGTTCGCCGCGCTGCTGGACAAGGCGCTGGCGCTGGGCTTCGACGCGGTCTGCACCGGGCACTACGCGCAGGTGATCGTCCGCGCGGACGGCGGCCGCGAGCTGCACCGGGCCGCCGACATGGCGAAGGACCAGTCGTACGTCCTCGGCGTGCTCGACGACCGGCAGCTGGCGCACGCGATGTTCCCGCTCGGGGACACGGCGACGACCAAGGAGCAGATCCGGGAAGAGGCCGCCGAGCGCGGGCTCTTCGTCGCCAAGAAGCCGGACAGCCACGACATCTGCTTCATCGCCGACGGCGACACCCAGGGCTTCCTCGCCCAGCGCCTCGGCACCGCCGAGGGCGACATCGTCGACGAGAGCGGCGACAAGGTGGGCACGCACTCGGGCGCATACGGCTTCACCATCGGCCAGCGCAAGGGCCTGAAGATCGGCACCCCGGCCCCGGACGGCAAGCCGCGCTACGTGCTGGACATCTCGCCCGTCGACAACACGGTGACGGTCGGCCCGGCGGAATCCCTGGACGTGACCGCGCTGACGGCCGTAACGCCGCGCTGGTGCGGCACGGCGCCGCAGGGCCCGGGCACGTACACGGCGCAGCTGCGCGCGCACGGCAGCGAGACGCCGGTGGCGGCGGAGGTCGTGGACGGCGAGCTGCGGGTGGAGTTCGCCGAGCCGGTACGGGGCGTGGCGCCCGGCCAGGCGATCGTGCTGTACGACGGCACCCGGGTGGTCGGGTCCGCGACGATCGCGGCGACGACCCGGCGTGGGGTGCTTGACCAGGGCATGTCCGCTCCGACAGCGTCATAGGGCATCTCCCGCCCCCCACAAAACCGGAGACCCCGCATGCGACGTCGCCGTCGCCCCATGGCGCTCGTGGCCGCCCTCGCGACCTTGCTGCTCCTGCCCGCCGCGGGCCACGCGACGACGCCCGCCGCGGCGGAGGGCTCGGTGCGGGCGGACGAGCTGCTGGCCGCGCTCCGCGGCTGCGACGCCCAGCTCTCCCGCGGTAAGTACCGCACCGACAGCGACGCTCGCGCCTCCGTACCGGTCTGCGGCCGGAAGGGCGCCGTCTACTGGCACGCCGACATGGACATCGACTGCGACGGCCAGCCCACCGAGCGGTGCAACAAGAAGACCGACCGCTGGTTCCAGCCGGAGACCGCCTTCCAGCAGTCCGACGGGCGGCATCTGAACTCGGCCGGGCTGCCGTTCATCGTCGTACCGCTGCCCAGCAAGATCTGGGACTACCGCGGCGCGGGCATCGGCGGTGGGACCATCGCCGCGGTGATCCACAAGGGCGAGGTCCAGTACGCGGTGGTCGGCGACCTCGGGCCGAAGAAGATCATCGGCGAGGCGTCGTACGCGAGCGCCGCCGGGCTTGGCGTCGACCCCGACCCGTCGTCGGGCGGGGTGGACTCGGGGGTGACGTACCTGCTCTTCCCGGGCTCGGCCGCGGAGCCGATCGAGGACCACGCGGCCGCGGTGGCGGCGGGGGAGGCGCTGGCGGAGAGGTTTCTGGCGGAGAACTGACCGGGGCGCGATGAATTCCCGGCGCGGGGCTGGTCTACCTGACCATGGACCCGTATCTCATCGCGGAACCGGTGGTCGTCGAGCGCGCCGCGCAGCCGTACGCCGGCACCGCCCGCAGCGTCACCATGGCGACCCTCCACCAGATCGCCGACCGCGTGCCCTGGCTCATCGGCCGGCTCGC
Organism: Streptomyces coryli; assembly: GCF_011044975.1. Taxonomy (GTDB): domain Bacteria; phylum Actinomycetota; class Actinomycetes; order Streptomycetales; family Streptomycetaceae; genus Streptomyces; species Streptomyces coryli. The sequence goes on from NZ_JAAKZV010000025.1 coordinate 26,423, forward strand.
GGAGCGCGGCATCGCGCCCGCGGGGCCGCCCTTCATCCGCTACAACGTCATCGACATGGACGACCTGCTCCAGGTGGAGGCCGGGGTGCCGGTGGCGAAGGCGGCGGCCGCGGACCTGCCGGAACGCGACGGGATCTTCGCCGGCGTGCTGCCGGGGGGCCGCTATCTGACGGCCGTCTGCGCGGGGAATCCGGAGGCTGACGTAACCCGCGAATTCCTGGACTGGGCCGGGACGCACGGGATGGAGTGGGATGTCCAGGCGACCCCGGCCGGCGCCCGGTGGGGCTGCCGGCTGGAGAGCTTTCTGACGAACCCGGCCGAGGAGCCGGAGCCGGAGAAGTGGCGGACGGAGCTGGCCTTCCGGCTGAGCGACTACTCCACGACCTCGGCGTCGTAGAAGCAGAAGTGGTCCTTGATGGCGGCCACTTCGGGCTTGGGATCGGGATACGCCCAGACGATGTCCGCCGCTCCGGCCGCCGACCAGTACGCCGCGTCGCCCTTGAAGGGACAGTGGGTCGTGGTGTCGGTCGGCGTCAGCAGCTCGGTGCGGACGTCCTCGGGCGGGAGGTAGTAGCGGGGCGGATAGCCGGTCTCGCGGAGCACGAGCGGGCGGCGGCTGTCGGCGAGGACCTGGCCGTCGCGGAGGACGCGGACGTGCTCGGTGCCGTACTCGACGGTGATGCGGTGTCCAGTGGTCATGCTCAGTAGAGCAACGGGATGGGGCGCCTTCTTCCCGTTATTGCCGCGCGTACCGTATGCATCATGAACATTTGCGTCTTCCTCTCCGCCGCCGACCTCTCCGAGACCTACACCGCCCCCGCCCGCGAGTTCGCCGAGCTGCTCGGCAAGCGCGGGCATTCGCTGGTGTGGGGCGGGTCGGACGTCGGGCTGATGAAGGTGGTCGCGGACGGCGTGCAGGAGGCGGGCGGGCGGCTGGTGGGCGTCTCGGTGACGTTCCTGTCCGACAAGGCGCGTACGGGCTGCGACGAGATGATCGTCGCCAAGGACCTCGCGGAGCGGAAGGCGGAGCTGCTGGCGCGCGCCGACGCGGTGGTCATCATGGTCGGCGGTACGGGCACGCTGGACGAGGCGACGGAGATCCTGGAGCTGAAGAAGCACGGCCTGCACACCAAGCCGGTGGTGCTGCTGAACACGGCGGGCTTCTACGACGGCCTGAAGGAGCAGTTCCAGCGGATGGAGACGGAGGGCTTCCTCCCGCTCCCGCTGGACAGTCTGGTCTTCTTCGCCGACGAGCCGGCGGCCGCGCTGGCGTACCTGGAGCAGTGAGAGGATCGGCCGTATGGCTACCCATCTGATCACCGGCGCCGGCTCCGGCATCGGCGCGGCAGTGACCCGGCACCTGCTCGACCGCGGAGACGAGCTGTGGCTGCTCGCCCGTAACGCGGGCCGGGCGAAGGAGCTCGCGGACCGCTTCCCCGGTGCGAAGACCCTGGTCGGCGACCTGGGCGAGCCGGAGCGGCTGTCGTGGGCCTTCGGCCACCAGGAGCTGCCGCAGCAGCTGGACTCACTGCTGCAGGTGGCGGGCGTGGTGGAACTGGGCCCGGTCGGCGACCTCACGCCGAAGGTGTGGGCGGAGACCCTGGCGGCGAACCTGAGCGGCCCGGCCGAGCTGACCCGCCTGCTGCTCCCACAGCTGCGCCAGGCGCGCGGGACGGTCATCTTCGTGAACTCCGGCGCGGGCCTGGCGGCACACGCCCAGTGGAGCGCGTACGCGGCGAGCAAGCACGGCCTGAAGGCCCTGGCGGACTCCCTCCGGGCAGAGGAGAAGCCGAACGGGGTGCGGGTCACGACGGTGTACCCGGGCCGCACGGCCACGCCGATGCAGGAGAAGGTCCACCGGCAGGAGGGCAAGGACTACGACGCCGAAAAGTGGATCGACCCGGAGTCGGTGGCGAAGACGATGCTGCTGGCGCTGGATCTGCCGCGGGATGCGGAGGTCACGGATCTTTCGGTGCGGCCGGGGGGTTGAGTTTTACTTGGTGGTGAGCAGCATGATCCGCTCGGTCGTCGCGCTGAACTGGCCGTCCCAGCGCAGCGCGACCAGGTCGTCCTGGGCTTGCCACGGGAGGATCTGGCCGCTGTTGCCGCTGTAGTCGCCGCTGGTGGGCTTGAGCACCGGCAGCCGCGTGGTGTGCAGCAGCCGGCCCGTGTCCGCGTTCAGTACGAGCAGTTCGGCCGGGCCCGGCTGTCCCTTGTCGCTGCGGGAGAGCGGCCGCTGCTGTACGACGTAGACCTTGCCGTCGGCCACCAGCGGCAGGCTGAGCCGCTTGCCGGGAGCCGGGCGCCGGGTCCAGCGAACCGGGTAGTCGCCGCGAGCTGCGCGGCCCTCCAGCACCTCGTCCTCATCCTTGCCGCTCTTGGCGTCCCGTACGGTCAGCAGGACGCCGTCGCTCGCTTCCGTCAGCCTGCTGTCGCCCGGAAAGCGGGCCTCGGGGTGGAGCACCGGGCGGGTGCGCGACAAGTCCGCACGTACCAGGCCGGCTTCCTCCCAGACCAGGGTGTCGGCATCGAGCTGCCGGGAGAGCAGGCTCTGGTCCTGGATGCGCCACCGCACGGCACCGGTCCGCCGGTCGAGGCCGAGCCGGCCGAAGCCGCCCTCGCAGTCATGGACCTTCAGCGTGTCCACCCCGGCCATCGCGTAGATGCCGTCGTCGTCCGGTTTGCACCCCTTCGGCAGGCGCGTGCGCCACAGCCGCTTGCCGGAGTCCTCGTCGTACGCGGCGACCTCGCGCCGCGTGATCGTGACCACCTGGCCGTCGAGGATGCGCACTATCGGGCTCGTGTCCGGTGCGTCCGCGTGCCAGCGCGGCTTGCCCGTGCGGATGTCGAGCCCGACCAGCACGCCGTCGTCCCACCACTGGGCCACCGTGCGCCGGTCGAAGTCCACGTCTCCGGCCGTCGTTTCCTCGCGGTCGTACCGCCAGAACTCCTTGCCCGTACGGACGTTGACCGTGCCCACACCCTTGCCGTCGGAGCTGACACTCAGCCCGCCCACGATGCCCGAGGTGTCATCGGGCAGCGTGCGCAGCACCCGTGCAGGGGCCTCGGGCGCCCCGCTGCCCAGGGCCCGGGGGAAGTCGCCGTGCGGCCCGCTGGTGTCCTCGTGATACCGGGTCACGTGCTCGTAGACGAGGAAGCCGGTGACCACCAGGGCCACCACGACGACCAGCGCCAGTGCCAACCGCAGCCGCTCGCGCATGTGCGCCCCGCCCTTTGTCCCCGTAGAAGATCACGGCAGCGTACCGCCGTACCCTTCGGAGGGTGAGCGAGACTGTGAAGTTTGCCTGGGGCCCCGCCGGTGCGACCGGGGTCGGATCGATGCCCGGTGGGGATGCGCGCGAGACGGCGCGGATGGTGACCGGGGAGGTCGGGGGGTTTCCGTTTCTGGCTGAGTTGCCTGCGCGGGGGCCCGGGGCCGACATGGTCGGGCGGAGTGCCGGGATGCTGGTCGATGTGTATGCGCACCTCGAGCCCAGCGGGTGGCGGATCAGCGATCGTCCCGGGCGCGACACCAAGCGGGCGCAGTCCTGGCTGCGCGAGGACCTCGACGCGCTGGAGGAGTTCACGCAGGGGTACGAGGGGCCGCTGAAGGTGCAGGCCACCGGGCCCTGGACGCTTGCCGCCGCGCTCGAGACGCGTAATGGGGAGGCCGCGCTGCGCGATCCCGGTGCCTGTCGCGATCTCGCCGGCTCCCTCGCCGAGGGGCTGCGGAATCATCTCGCCGACGTCCGCCGCCGCGTCCCCGGCGCCCAGGTCGTCCTCCAGCTCGACGAGCCGTCGATCACCGCCGTGCTCACCGGGCAGGTGAAGACCGCCAGCGGGTACCGGACCTATCGCGCCGTCGACCGCGCGATCGTCGAGTCCACCCTCCGCGACGTCCTCGCCGTCAACGGCGACGGCCCAACCGCCGTCCACTCCTGCGCCCCCGACGTCCCCATCGCGCTGCTCCGCCGCGCCGGCGCCGCCGCCGTCTCGCTGGACTTCGGGCTGCTCACCGAGCGTCAGGACGACGCCGTCGGGGAAGCCGTCGAGGACGGCATGGCACTCCTCGCGGGGGTCGTGCCGGGAAACGGCGCGGACACGGGCGCATTGTCAGACCCTGCCGGTAGCGTCGGGGGTGTCAGGACGTTGTGGCGCAGGCTGGGGCTCGATCCCGGCTCCCTCGCGGAGTCGGTGGTGATCACCCCGGCCTGCGGTCTCGCCGGGGCCTCGCCCGCGTATGCGCGGGCGGCGCTGGCCCACTGCGTCCGCGGGGCGAGGTCGCTGTCGAGTGACCCAGAGTGACTACGGGAGGCACTCCTTGAGTACGGAGCGTACGGACAGTGCGGCGCGCGAGCAGCACCGGAAGCTGGCCGAGCAGATCGAGGAGCACCGCTTCCGGTATTACGTGACGACGCCCGTCGTCAGCGATGCCGAGTTCGACAAGCTGCTGCGCGAGCTGGAGGCCATCGAGGAGAAGCACCCCGAGCTGCGGACGCCCGACTCGCCCACCCAGAAGGTCGCGGGGGCGTACGAGACGGAGTTCACCTCCGTCGAGCATCTGCAGCGGATGCTGTCGCTCGACAATGCCTTCACGGACGAGGAGCTCGACGCCTGGGCGGAGCGCGTCGAGAAGGACCTCGAGGGCATCCCGCACCACTTCCTCTGCGAGCTCAAGGTCGACGGCCTCGCCGTCAATCTCACGTACGAGAACGGGCGTCTGGTCCGCGGCGCCACCCGCGGCGACGGCCGCCAGGGCGAGGACATCACGCCCAATGTCCGTACGATCGAGGGCATTCCGCACCGCCTCAAGGGCAAGAACATCCCGGATGTCGTCGAGATCCGCGGCGAGGTCTACTTCACCCTCGAGGACTTCGAGAAGCTCAATGCCGACCTGGTCGAGGCCGGCAAGCCCGCCTTCGCCAACCCGCGCAATTCCGCGGCCGGCTCGCTGCGGCAGAAGGACCCGAAGGTGACCGCGACCCGCGCGCTGCACATGGTCGTGCACGGGATCGGGCACATCGAAGGCGTCCGCTTCGACCGGCTGTCGGAGGCCTACGAGCTGCTGAAGGAGTGGGGGCTGCCCACTTCCAAGTACGCGAAGGTCGTCGACGACATCCCTGCCGTCCGCGAGATCATCGCGTACTACGGCGAGCACCGGCACGACGTCGAGCACGAGATCGACGGCATCGTCGTCAAGCTCGACGAGATCCGGCTGCAGGGGCGGCTGGGGTCCACCTCGCGGGCGCCGCGGTGGGCGATCGCCTGGAAGTATCCGCCCGAGGAGGTCAACACCAAGCTGGTCGACATCCGGGTCGGCGTCGGGCGCACCGGGCGGGTGACGCCCTATGCCGTCGTCGAGCCGGTGCTGGTGGCGGGGAGCGAGGTCGAGTTCGCCACGCTGCACAACCAGGACGTGGTGAAGGAGAAGGGCGTCCTGATCGGGGACACCGTCGCGCTGCGGAAGGCCGGGGATGTGATCCCCGAGATCCTCGGTCCGGTGGCCGATCTGCGGGACGGCAGCGAGCGGGAGTTCGTGATGCCGGCCGAGTGCCCCGAGTGCGGCACCAAGCTGCGGCCGATGAAGGAGGGCGACGTCGACCTGCGCTGCCCCAATGCGCGGTCCTGCCCGGCGCAGTTGCGGGAGCGGCTGTTCTATCTGGCCGGGCGCAAGTGCCTGGACATCGAGAACTTCGGCTATGTCGCTGCCACCGCGCTCACCCAGCCGCTGGAGCCGTCCGAGCCGCCGCTGAAGGACGAGGGCGGGCTCTTCGACCTGGTCGAGGACGCCTTGCTGCCCATCAAGTCGTACGTCCTCGACCCGGACAGCGGGCTGCCCAAGCGCGACCCGAAGACCGGCGAGCCCAAGGTGGTCACCTTCTTCGCGAACCAGAAGGGCGAGGCGAAGAAGAACACCGGCCTGATGCTGAAGCACATCGAGGAGGCCAAGAGCCGGCCGCTCGACCGGGTCATCACCGGTCTGTCGATCCGCCATGTCGGGCCGGTGGCGGCGCAGGCGCTGGCGCGCGAGTTCCGTTCCCTCGACCGGATCATGGAGGCGAGCGAGGAGGAGCTGGCGGCGGCCGAGGGGGTCGGGCCTACCATCGCGGCGTCGCTGAAGGACTGGTTCGCCGTGGACTGGCACCGCGAGATCGTGGAGCGTTGGCGGGCCGCGGGCGTCACGATGGAGGCCGAATCGACCGGATCGGAAGGTCCGCGTCCGCTGGAAGGTCTCACCGTCGTCGTAACGGGAACACTTAATTCACATACGCGCGACGGCGCGAAGGAAGCTTTGCAGCACCTCGGCGCCAAGGTCACGGGATCGGTGTCCAAGAAGACCAGTTTCGTGGTCGTTGGCGAGAACCCGGGGTCGAAGCACGACAAGGCAGTCCAGCTGAAGGTTCCAGTGCTGGACGAGGCCGGTTTTGCCGTACTGCTGGAAGAGGGACCCGACGCCGCACGCCAGGCCGCGGCGACAGGTGAAGACGGTGCTGCCACATCCCCGGGGGCAAGCCCCCGGACGCCCGAGGACTCGGCCGGATCAGACACCGGCACCGAGTAAGACAGGAGTAGGACGAGAAGGAGTTATCGGGCGACCGAGGCCGATCGCCGCCCGTCCGGGCCCTCCGCGGCCTACTGTTGACTCCAGTGGTGTGCGCGCAGGCGCACACCTGCCGGTGAGAGGGACGGGGATGCCGCAGTCGCCCGGGGTACGCCCCCCGGACCCCCGCGCGGGGACCGAAGGCGCCGAACGGGCGTCCCGGCTGCGCGGATTCCTGCCCACCTCCGCCACCGTCACGACGCTGCTCCCGGTGCTGGTGCAGATCGCCGCGGGGTTGACCCTCGCCGCCGGACTCTACGGGGCGATCACCGGCGATCGCGCGCTGTTTCCCCGATCCACGGTCGGCTGGTCGCTCGCGGTGCTCACCGCGATCATCGTCGGGCATCTGGTGGCGATGGGCCGCGACCGGTGGTGGGGCGGCACGGGCTCCGGCTCTGCTCTCACCCTCGCGGTGCTGCTGCTCTACGGCTGGCTGCCCGCCATGTTCGTCAGTCTCGTGGTCGTGGTCCTGGTCGGAGCGGCGCGACGGCACCGGTGGCGGCAGGCGCTGCTGCACGGCGCCGTCGATGTGCTCGGAGTCGCCTGCGCGGCGCTCGCGCTGCGCGGCTTCGGGGTGCATCCGTCGGTCTCCGAGCCGTGGGAGCCGCAGACCTGGAATGCTTATGTGCTGCCCGAGTTGATCACGGTCGCCGCGGCGTATCTGCTGGTCACCCGGGTGGTGCTCTGGTACGGGACGGCGCCGCAGCACGCCGGGCTGCCGACCCGCAGCGCGCTGGCGCGGACGGCGCTGATCCGGCAGGGCCTCGTCGGCGTCGCGCTGCTGGGCATCTCGCCGCTGATCGTGGTGGTGGCGGTGCACATGCCGGTGCTGCTGCCGCTGTTCGCCGTGCCGCTGATCGCGCTCGACTCCACCCTGTGGATTGCCCGGGCGCGCGCCGAGGAGCAGCTGCAGGACCCGCTGACCGGGCTGCCGAACCGGCAGTGGCTGCTGGAGCGGACCTGGTCGGCGCTCGACGAGGCGGAGCGGACCGGGGAGCGGGCCGCGCTGGTGCTGATCGACCTGGACCGGTTCCGGGCCGTCAACGACACTTTGGGACACCTGGCCGGCGACCGGCTGCTGCTGCAGATCGCCGAGCGGCTGCGGCTGGCGCTGCCGCGCGGGGCGGAGGCCGCGCGGCTGGGCGGCGACGAGTTCGCGGTGCTGCTGCCGACCGTCGATTCGACGACGTCCGCGCAGCGAGTGGCGCGGACGCTGGTCGCCGCCCTGGGATCGCCGCTCGATCTGGACGGGCTGACGCTGGTGCTGGAGGCCAGCGCCGGGGTCGCGGTCTTCCCGGAGCACGCGCTCGAGACCGAGGGGCTGCTGCGGCGCGCGGACGTCGCGATGTACCAGGCCAAGCGGGACCGCAGCGGCGTCGAGGTCTACGAGGCCCGGCGGGACGGCAACACCCCGGACCGGCTGGGACTGCTCGGCGACCTGCGCCGGGCCCTGCAGTCGCACGAGGTGGAGCTGCACTACCAGCCGAAGGTCGGCTTCGACGGCGAGGTCGTCGGCCTCGAGGCGCTCGTCCGCTGGGAGCACCCCGAGCGCGGGCGGGTGAGCCCGGAGGAGTTCATCGCGATCGCCGAGACGTCGGGGCTGATGCCGCTGCTGACGGAGTACGTACTGGAGACGGCGCTGGAGCAGGTGGCGACCTGGCGGTCGGAAGGCCTGCGGGTGCCGGTCGCCGTCAACGTCTCTCCGCGTGACGTGCACACGCCTGGATTCGCGGGCGCGGTCGCCGCCCGGCTCGCGCGGCACGGTGTGCCGCCGGGGGCGCTGCAGCTGGAGATAACGGAACATGTGCTGCTGGAGGACCCGCAGCGAGCGGCGGACACCCTGGCCGGGCTGACCGGGCACGGGGTGAAGATGTCGCTGGACGACTTCGGTACGGGCTATTCGTCGCTGGTGCATCTGCGGCGGCTGCCGGTGTCGGAGCTCAAGATCGACCGCTCGTTCGTGGCCCGGCTCGCGATCGACAACGAGGACGCGGAGATCGTCCGCTGCACCGTCGACCTGGCGCATTCGCTGGGCCTCAGGGTCGTAGCCGAGGGCGTCGAGGACGACGAGACCTGGGAGCGGCTGCGCGACATGCGCTGCGACGCGGTGCAGGGCTGGCTGGTCGCCGCGGCGATGCCGCCGGAGGAGACGACGGCGTGGCTGCGGGCGCGGGGAGCGCGGGAAGCGCTCGAGCTGCCGGCGGGAGAGTCGGCGGAGGAGTCGGCGGAGACCGCCGAAGCGGAGGAGCGGGCGATCAAGTAAGGGCCGCCCTCGCCCACCGCGGGACGGCCGCCCCCCGCAGGACCACGGCCACCGCGGTCCACCGCCCACCCTCCCCGGCAGGGGAATCCGTTTCGAGGCATCCCTGCCGTGCCCATAGGATTGCCCTCAAACCGAAACCACCCCTGTGAGGATCCAGCACATGCCTGGCATCACCCGCGAGGAGGTCGCTCACCTCGCCAAGCTGGCGCGGCTTGAGCTCAGCGACGGAGAGCTCGACCATTTCGCCGGTCAGCTCGACGCGATCATCGGCGCCGTCGCGGCCGTCTCGGACGTCTCCGACGCTGACGTCCCGCCGACCTCCCACCCGCTGCCCCTGACGAACGTCATGCGCCCGGACGAGGTCCGCCCGTCCCTGACCCCCGAGCAGGCGCTCTCCGGCGCCCCGGCGCAGGAGCAGCAGCGCTTCAAGGTGCCGCAGATCCTGGGGGAGGAGTGACGGACATGACCGACATCATCAAGCTGACCGCGGCCGAGACCGCGGCGAAGATCGCGAACGGTGAGCTCACCGCCGTCGAGGTCACCGAGGCCCACCTGGCCCGGATCGAGGCCGTCGACGAGAAGGTGCACGCCTTCCTGCACGTGGACCGGGAGGGCGCGCTCGCCCAGGCCCGTAAGGTCGACGAGAAGCGCGCCGCGGGCGAGAAGCTCGGCCCGCTGGCCGGGGTGCCGCTCGCGCTCAAGGACATCTTCACCACCGAGGGTGTGCCCACCACGGTCGGCTCCAAGATCCTCGAGGGCTGGATCCCGCCGTACGACGCCACCGTCACCAAGCGGCTGAAGGCCGCCGACGTCGTCATCCTCGGCAAGACCAACATGGACGAGTTCGCCATGGGGTCCTCCACCGAGAACAGCGCCTACGGCCCGACCGGCAACCCCTGGGACCTCACCAGGATCCCCGGCGGCTCCGGCGGCGGCTCCTCCGCCGCCCTCGCCTCGCACATGGCCCCGCTCGCCATCGGCACCGACACCGGCGGCTCCATCCGCCAGCCCGCGGCCGTCACCGGCACGGTCGGCGTGAAGCCGACCTACGGCGGCGTCTCCCGGTACGGCATGGTCGCCTTCTCGTCCTCCCTCGACCAGGGCGGGCCCTGTGCCCGTACGGTCCTCGACGCCGCTCTGCTGCACGAGGTCATGGCCGGGCACGACGAGCTCGACTCCACCTCCATCGACGCCCCGGTGCCGCCGGTCGTCGAGGCCGCCCGCAACGGCTCGGTGGCGGGCCTGCGGATCGGCGTGGTGAAGGAGTTCCGCGGCGAGGGCTACCAGGCCGGCGTCATGCAGCGCTTCGACGAGTCCGTCGAGCTGCTGAAGGAGCTCGGCGCCGAGGTCGTCGAGGTGTCGTGCCCGTCCTTCACCAAGGCGCTCGCGGCGTACTACCTGATCGCCCCGTCCGAGTGCTCGTCCAACCTCGCCCGCTTCGACGGCCTGCGCTACGGCCTGCGTACCGGCGACGACGGCAGCCACTCCGCCGAGGAGGTCACGAGCCTGACCCGCGAGGCCGGCTTCGGCCCCGAGGTGAAGCGGCGCATCATGCTCGGCACGTACGCGCTCAGCTCCGGCTACTACGACGCGTACTACGGCTCCGCGCAGAAGGTGCGGACGCTCATCACGAAGGACTTCGAGAAGGCCTTCGAGGACGTCGACGTGCTCATCTCGCCCACCACGCCGACCACCGCCTTCCCGATCGGCGAGCGTGCCGACGACCCGATGGCGATGTACCTCGCCGACCTGTGCACCATCCCGTCGAACCTGGCGGGCAACGCCGCGATGTCGCTGCCCTGCGGCCTCGCCCCCGAGGACGGCCTGCCGGTCGGCCTGCAGATCATCGCTCCGGCGATGAAGGACGAGCGCCTGTACACGGTGGGCGCAGCCGTCGAGGCCGCCTTCGCCGCCCGCTGGGGACACCCGCTGCTTGAGGAGGCACCCGCGCTATGAGTAAGCCCGGCAAGTCGCTTGCCAAGGTCAAGAAGTCCAGGGCAGGCACGTATCTCTCGATCGGCACCACGCTGTTCGGTGCGGTCAGCGTCGCCAAGCAGATGAAGCAGGCGCGCTTCGAGGACGACAAGCTGCGGATGCTGGACGCGCTGGTCTCCGGCGCGGCCATTGCCACCGGTGTGGCCATAATGCTCCGCGAGCTGCGCCGTAAGAACGACGACGACATCCTGGCCGGCTGAGGGACGAGAGCGTGACTGTTACGTACGAGGACGCCCTCGCGTCCTACGAGCCGGTCATGGGCCTCGAGGTCCATGTCGAGCTCGGCACGAAGACCAAGATGTTCTGCGGCTGCTCCACCGAGCTCAAGCAGGACCCGAACAGCCAGACCTGCCCGACCTGTCTGGGGCTGCCCGGTGCGCTGCCGGTGGTCAACGCCATCGGCGTCGAGTCGGCCATCAAGATCGGTCTTGCGCTGAACTGCGACATCGCCGAGTGGTGCCGCTTCGCCCGGAAGAACTACTTCTATCCGGACATGCCGAAGAACTTCCAGACCTCGCAGTACGACGAGCCGATCGCCTTCAACGGCTATCTGGACGTCCAGCTCGAGGACGGCGAGGTCTTCCGGGTCGAGATCGAGCGCGCCCACATGGAGGAGGACACCGGTAAGTCGCTGCACGTCGGCGGCGCCACCGGCCGTATCCACGGCGCCTCGCACTCGCTGCTCGACTACAACCGGGCCGGGATCCCGCTGATCGAGATCGTCACCAAGCCGATCACCGGCGCGGGCGAGCGGGCGCCGGAGGTGGCGAAGGCGTACGTCGCCGAGCTGCGCGAGCTGATCAAGGCGCTGGACGTGTCCGAGGCGCGCATGGAGCAGGGCCAGATGCGCTGCGACGTGAACCTGTCGCTGATGAAGCCCGGCGCGGAGAAGTTCGGCACCCGGAGCGAGACGAAGAACGTCAACTCGCTGCGTAGCGTGGAGCGGGCCGTACGGTCCGAGATCTCCCGCCACGCCGAGGTGCTCAACGGCGGCGGAACGATCATCCAGGAGACCCGGCACTTCCACGAGGACACGGGGTCCACGACCTCGGGCCGGGTGAAGGAGGAGGCGGAGGACTACCGCTACTTCCCCGAGCCGGACCTGGTGCCCGTCGCTCCCTCGCGCGAGTGGGTGGAGCAGCTGCGGGCCGGGCTGCCCGAGCTGCCGCGGCTGCGCCGCAACCGGCTGCGCGAGGAGTGGGGCATCACGCAGCACGACATGCAGTCGGTGCTCAACGCCGGCGCCATCGGGCCGATCGTCGCCACGATCGACGCCGGCGCGGATGCCGCCGCCGCCCGTAAGTGGTGGATGGGCGAGCTGGCGCGGCATGCGAACGAGACCGGCGTCGAGCTGGGCGAGCTGCCCGTCACGCCCGAGCAGGTCGCGCGCGTGGCCGCCCTGGTGCAGGAGGGCTCGCTCAACGACAAGCTGGCCCGGCAGGTCCTCGAAGGCGTGCTGAAGGGCGAGGGCACGCCGGACGAGGTCGTCGAGGCCCGCGGGCTGAAGATCGTCAAGGACGAGGGCGCGCTGGGGGCGGCGGTCGAGGAGGCCATCGCCGGCAACCCGGATATCGCCAAGAAGGTCCGGGACGGCAAGATCCAGGCCGCCGGCGCTCTGGTCGGTGCGGTCATGAAGGCCACCCGTGGCCAGGCCGACGCGGGCCGGGCGCGGGAGATGATCCTGGAGAAGCTCGGCGTCGAGGGCTGAGCTGCAGCACTGCCCGTACGAGGGCGGCACACCCGTTTACGGACGGGCGTGCCGCCCTCGTTCTGTGAGTACGGACACGAAACAGGCAATGGATCTCTTTCAAGTGGAATAGTGCAAAAGAACTTTGGGAGCTCGTTGGGGGCTGTTCCCTGATACATCCGGAATGTTTACAGGGAGCAGTTTCTTGTCGGTGATAGCCCGCTGGTGCCTGCGGCGCCGTCTTCTCGTCGTCGTGCTCTGGCTCGTGGTGCTCGCCGGTACCTCGGCCGCGGCCCTCGTCGCCGGGTCCGCGTACTCCAATGACTACGACGTCCCCGGCACCGAGTCCGGCCGGGCGCAGGCGCTCGTCGCCGAGGCCTTCCCGGGCGGCGACGGGGACGTCGACACCGTCGTGTGGCACCGCGCCGACGGGGACGTCAGCGGCGGGGACACCGAGCAACGGATGACCGAGACGCTGCGGGAGATCGCCGGACTGCCGGGCGTGGCCGGGGTGGACGGTCCGTACGACGAGCGGGGCGCCGACCGGATCAGCGCGGACGGACACACCGCGTACGCCACCGTCACCTACGACAACCCCGTGCAGGACGTCGCCAAGGGCGACATCGCCGAGGTCGTCGACACCGCGAGGGCCACGGCGGGCGACGGGCTCGAGGTGCAGGTCGGCGGGCCCGGGGCCGCCAAGCTGCAGGCGCCCGAGGTGCACTACACCGAGGCCGTCGGGGTCGTGGTCGCCGCCATAGTGCTCTTCCTCGCCTTCGGATCGCTGGCCGCCATGGCGCTGCCGATCGCCACCGCGCTGGTCAGCGTCGGCACCGCCTACGCCGGGATCGGGCTGCTCGGGCATGTCATGACCGTCGCCGACTTCGCGCCGATGCTGGGCATGCTGGTGGGGCTCGGAGTCGGGATCGACTACGCGCTCTTCATCGTCACCCGGCACCGGCGCGGGCTGCGCGAGGGGCTGCCGGTCGGGGAGGCCGCCGAGCGGGCCGTGGCCACGTCCGGGCGGGCGGTGGTGTTCGCGGGTGTGACCGTGTGTATCGCGCTGCTCGGCATGCTCGTGCTGCGGCTCAGCTTCCTCAACGGGGTCGCCATCGCCGCCTCTCTGACCGTGATGCTGACGGTGCTCGCCTCCGTCACGCTGCTGCCCGCTCTGCTCGGCGTCATCGGCATGAAGGCGCTCAGCCGCCGCGAGCGCCGCGCCCTCGTTGAGCACGGCCCGCGGCCGACGCTGCCGCACGGGCTCGCCGCCCGCTGGGCCGGCTTCGTCGAACGGCGGCCGAAGCTGCTCGGCGCGCTCGCCGCCGGCTTCATGGTGCTCCTCGCCCTGCCGATCTTCGCCCTCCACCTGGGCACCTCCGACCAGGGCAACCACCCGGCGTCCTCGACCACCCGGCAGGCGTACGACCTCCTCGCCGACGGCTTCGGGCCGGGCTTCAACGGCCCGCTCACGCTGGTCGCCGAGACCGAGAGCGCCGGCGACCGGCTGGCCTTCGAGAAGCTCCCCGAAGAGCTGCGCGACGTGCCGGGCGTCGCGGGCGTCGACGCCTCCGCGCTCGGCGACGGGAAGGGCGACACGAGCGTCATCACCGTCGTACCGGAGACGTCGCCGCAGTCGCAGGAGACCTCCGAGCTGGTGGACCGGCTGCGCGCCGAGGTGCTGCCCGCCGCCGAGGCCGGGACGTCGCTGGATGTGTACGTGGGCGGGATCACCGCCTCGTACGACGACTTCGCCGAGGTGATCGTCGGGAAGCTGCCGCTGTTCGCCGGGGTCGTGATCGGGCTCGGCTGCCTGCTGCTTCTGGTGGCCTTCCGGTCCATCGGGATACCGCTGAAGGCCGCGGCCATGAACATCGTCGCCGTCGCCGCCTCCTTCGGCGTCGTGGTCGCCGTCTTCCAGTGGGGCTGGGGGAGCGAGGCGCTGGGGCTCGGCGGGGCCGGGCCGATAGAGCCGTTCCTGCCGGTGGTGATGATCTCGGTGCTCTTCGGGCTCTCCATGGACTACCAGGTCTTCCTGGTCAGCCGGATGTACGAGGAGTGGCTCGCCACCCGCGACAACCGGCGGGCGGTGCGGATCGGACTCGCCGAGACCAGTCGGGTCATCAATTCGGCGGCGATCATCATGATCGCGGTGTTCGGGGCCTTCGTGCTGGGCGGCGACCGGATCATCGCGATGTTCGGGATCGGGCTCGCGGTGGCGGTCGCGCTGGACGCGTTTGTGCTGCGCACGCTGCTGGTGCCGGCGCTGATGCATCTGCTGGGCGGGGCGAACTGGTGGCTGCCGGGGTGGCTGGAGAAGCGGCTGCCGCGGATCGGGATCGAGGGGCCGCTGCCGGTCGCGGAGCCGGAGCCGGTGCCCGTACCGGAGCCGCATTAAGTTCGCTCTCATAAAGCACCCCTACGGTGCCCGGCATGAGTGCAACGACCAAGACCGACGACCAGACCGAGAACAAGACCACCGAGGCGGAGCTGGAGGAGTCCGAGGAAAAGGCGGAAGCTGCTGAGGCCGCCGATGACGAGGTGGAGGACGACGACGTCGTCGAGGACCTCGCACCCCCCGCCAAGCCCCGTACCGGCGTCGCCGCCGGCGCCGCTTCGATCGCCGGAGCCGGGCTCGGTCTCCTCTCCCTCACCGGGACCTGGATGGCGGACACCATGGCCGCCCGCAAGGAGCTGATCGGCCAGATCAAGACCTCCGCCCAGGGCCAGTCCGGCGGCAACCCCGCCGACCAGATCGCCGACGTCTACGCCACCCCGTGGCACACCACCGCCCTCTTCAACGGCACCTTCGCCCTGGTCGCCGTCCTCGTCTCCGCCTTCGTGCTGCTGCGCCCGGTCATCGCCGGTGGCCGCGAGCAGCCCGTCACCTGGGTGCGTTCCGTCGCCGTCGCGGGCCTGGTCCTCGGCGTCCTCGGGCTGATCATCGCGGGCGGGATGTACTTCGACCTCTTCGCCTCGGTGCCGTCCGTGCCTTCCTCCTAGCCCGGGCCGCTCTGCCCGGAGAAAAACTCACTCCCGCGTTGTCGGACCCCTGTGCGATGCTCTGCAGCGTGGAGAGCCGTTCGATCAGCCCGGTCTTCGTCGGCCGCGCGGAAGAGTCCAGCACGCTGCTCGCCGCGCTCGCCCGCGCCGCGACCGGCGAGCCGCAGGTGCTCGTGGTCGGCGGCGAGGCGGGCGTGGGCAAGACGCGGCTGCTGGAGGAGTTCCTGGCCGCGGCCTGCGAGCAGGACGCCACGGTCGCCGTGGGCGGCTGCCTCGAGCTGGGCGCGGAGGGGCTCCCGTTCGCGCCGTTCGCCACCGCGCTGCGGACGCTCCACCGCAAGCTCGGCGATGAGATGACGGCCGCCGCGGCCGGCCGGGAGGCCGAGCTGGCGCGGCTGCTGCCGGAGCTCGGCAGCGCGGGCCGGGATGTGCACGACCAGGAGGGCCGGGCGCGGCTCTTCGAGCTGACCGTCCGGCTGCTGGAGCGGCTGGCGGGGGAGCGCACCATCGTGCTGGCCCTGGAGGACCTGCACTGGGCCGACCGCTCCACCCGTGAGCTGCTCGGCTATCTGGTGCGCTCGGTGCAGAGCGCCCGCCTCGTCGTGCTCGCCACGTACCGCTCCGACGACGTCCACCGCCGCCATCCGCTGCGCCCCTTCCTCGCCGAGCTCGACCGGCTGCGCAGCGTGCAGCGCATCGAGCTGCCCCGGCTCGTGGAGGACGAGGTGCGCGCCCAGCTCGCCGGCATCCGCGGCGTGCCGGAGCCGGACCACGGGCTGGTGCAGGAGATCTTCGAGCGGTCCGAGGGCAATCCGTTCTTCGTCGAGGAGCTGGCGCTCTCCGGCGGCGACGGCCGGCTCAGCGAATCGCTGCGCGACCTGCTGCTGGTACGGATCGAGGAGCTGCCCGAGACCGCCCAGCGGGTGGTGCGGGTGGCCGCCCGTACCACCACGGTCGAACACACCCTGCTCGCCGCCGTCTCCGGCCTCGGTGAGGACGAGCTGATCGAGGGCCTGCGGGCCGCCGTCGGCGCCAATGTCCTGGTCCCCGCCGCCCCCGACGAGGACGGCGACGGCTATCGCTTCCGGCACGCCCTGCTCCGCGAGGCCGTCATCGACGACCTGCTGCCCGGCGAGCGCACCCGGCTGAGCCGCAGATACGCCGAGGCGCTGGAGGCCGACCCAGGGCTGGTCCGGCCCGAGGAGCGGGTCACCCGCCTCGCCAGCTACTGGTACTACGCCCGCGATGCCGCCAAGGCGCTGCCCGCCGTCGTCCAGGCGATCGAGGAGACCCGCGAGCGGCATGCGTACGCCGAGGAGCTGAAGCTGCTGGAGCGGGCGATGGAGCTGTGGGACGAGGTGGACGAGGCCACCCGGCTCGCGCTGCCGCACATGGGCAGCCTGGAGTCCTATCCGCCGTGCGGCTGCGGGCCGGAGAAGTCGCACCCCGAATTCCTCGACCTGCTCGCCGAGGCCGCCGCGGCCGCGCGGGTGGACGGGATGCGCGAGCAGGGCCTGAGTTTCGTGAAGAAGGCGCTGAAGCTCATCGACCCGGCCAAGGACCCCAAGCGGGCGGCCTGGTTCTGGATGGAGCGCTCCCGGCTGACCGCCGGCTCCGGGCGCGGCAACGGCTGGGCCGAGCTGGCCGAGGCGCTGAAGCTGGTCGAGGACCAGCCGCCGTCCCCGGTCCAGGCCGATGTGCTGTCCAACGCGGCGAACTGGCTGGTGCTGCACGGCTGGGACGACCGCACGGTCGAGATGACCGAGCGCGCGGTGGAGGTGGCCCGCGAAGTGGGCGCCCTCGAGGTGGAGTTGAACGCCCGGGTCACGCTCGCCACCATGCGGGCCGAGCGCAATGAGGAGGACGGCTGGCTCGCCGAGCTCTTCGAGACCCGCGAGCAGGCCGGCCGGATCGGGGCGCCGCGGCTGCTCATGCGGATCCACGCCTCGGTCACCGACCAGCTGGAGAAGTACGGCCGCTCGGCGGAGGCCGTGGAAGCCGGCCGCGAGGGCATCGACGAGCTGCGCCGCCGCGGTCTGTACGACGCCGCCGCCTTCCTCGCCGGCAATGTCGCCGAGTCCCTGATCACCCTGGGGCAGTGGCCGCAGGCCGACGAGGTGATCCAGGAGTGGAGCCGGTATGCCGGCGGCTCCCGGGCCCGCGCCGCCATGGTGAAGAACGCGGCCACCCTGGCGCTGCTCCGGGGGCAGCACGAGGAGTCCCGGCGGCTGCTCACCACGGCCCGCGCCCACATGGGCAAGAACGACGGCGAGCCGCAGTACGAACTCCCGCTGATCTTCAGCGAGATCGCCTGCGCCGCCGCCCATGGCGAGACCGCCGAGGCGGCGGCGATGCTGCGCCGCGGCTTCGAGATGCTGCCGCTGCCCGGTCAGGCGCCTTACGTGGCGCAATTCCTGCTCGCCGGGGCCGAGTTCCTGGCGGACGCGGCCGGGCTGCCGGGCGTAGCCGCGCAGGAGCATGCCGCGCTGCTCGACCGGCTGGCCAAGGAAGCCGACCGGCTCACCCAGAAGCAGGTGCGCCGCCCGGCGATGGTGCTGCACATCCAGGCCGAGCTGGCCCGCGCCCGGGGCGCGGACGACCCCGCCCTGTGGGCGCGCACGGCGGCCGGGCTGGAGCCGTACGCCTTCGCGTACCAGCGGGCGCGGGTGCGGCACCGCTGGGCCGCCGCCCTGCTCGCGGCGGGCGGGGACGGTGCCCGCGACCAGGCCGCCGAGCTGCTGACCGCCGCCCACAGCGCGGCCGAGGACCTGACCGCAGAGCCGCTCCGCGCGGAGATCGAGCGGCTGGCGGGCCGGGCCCGTATCGCGCTGGGCGGGGACGGGGGCGAGACGCCCGCGGACGCCGTGGAGAGCCTGGGACTGACCGCCCGCGAGCAGGACGTGCTGCGCCTGGTGGCCGCCGGCCGCTCCAACCGGCAGATAGCCGAGGAGCTCTTCATCTCCCCGAAGACCGCCAGCGTCCATGTCTCCAACATGATGGCCAAGCTCGGCGTCGCAGGCCGCGGCGAGGCCGCCGCGGTGGCCCACAAGCTCCGCCTCTTCGAGCGGGCCGAGCCGGTCTAGGCCCCTCCTAAGGCCCCCGCGCCCAGGGGTCTTAGACGTATCCACCCCTCCTCAGGCCCGTATCTAAGGCACCCGCGGCCCAGAGATGGGGAGGTCTCCCGATGTGGCGCACCCCCCTTGGAGAAGAAGCTGTAGGCACAGCGAAAGACGCTGGCACACAAACCCTCCAGGGGAGACACACCATGTTTGAGTACGAGCTTCACGAAGCCCGCGCCACCGAGCTCCACCGCCAGGCCGCCGAGCGGCGCCTCGCCCGCGAGGCCGCCAAGGCGGACAAGAAGGCACGCAAGAGCGGCCGCGTACACGGCCGCTCGCATGGTCGCCAGTGGGTGAAGGCCGCGTGACATGGCGACGCCAGGCGCGTCCGTCGCATCAACCGCCCGTGACATGCTCTCTGTTGTGGAGAGCATCCGCCTGAGTCCGGTCTTCGCCGGACGCACGGAAGAGATGGAAACACTGAACGCCGCGCTCGCCCGCGCCGACGCGGGCGAGCCGCAGGCGTTTCTGATCGGGGGCGAAGCCGGGGTCGGCAAGACCAGGCTGCTGGAGGAGTTCCTGCGCGGCGCCGAGGAGCGCGGCGCGATGACCGCGGTCGGCCGCTGCCTGGAGCTGGGCACCGACGGCCTCCCGTACCACCCGTTCGTCACCGCGGCCCGCGCGCTGACCGGCAACGAGGCCGAACTCGAGGCAGTACTTCCCGAGTTCGCCCCCGATGCCGTGTCGGAGCTGTGGCCGTGGGGACTTGTCGATATGGACGACACGCATCCGCGGGAGGGCCGTTCCCGGCTCTTCGAGCTGACGGCCCAGGCCTTCGAGCGGCTGGCCGCCGACCGCACCGTGGTGCTGGTCCTCGAGGACCTGCACTGGGCGGACCGCTCCAGCCGCGAACTGCTCGCCTACCTGTACCGGTCCGTGCACCGGACGCGGCTGCTGATCGTCGCCACCTACCGCTCGGACGACGTCCACCGCCGCCACCCGCTGCGCCCCTTCCTGGCCGAGCTGGACCGGATGCGCGTCGTCACGCGTCTTGATCTGCGCCGCCTCACCCGCGAGGAGGTGCGCGCTCAGCTCGCCGGGATCCGGGACCTCGCCGAGCCGGAGCCCGCCCTGGTGGCGCGGGTCTTCGACCGTACGGACGGCAATCCCTTCTTCGTCGAGGAGCTGGTCTCCTCCGGCGGCGACCGGCTGAGCGAATCGCTGCGCGACCTGCTGCTCGTACGGATCGAGGAACTGCCCGATCACGCCCAGCGGGTGGTCCGGATGGCGGGGGAGGGCGGCGACCTGGTCGAGTACGGGCTGCTGGCGGCCGTCACCGCGATGCCCGAGGACGAGCTGCTGGACGCGCTGCGGGCGGCGGTGGCGGGGTGCGTGCTGGTGCCGGACGTGTCGTGCGGGCGGGACGCGTACCGCTGGCGGCACGCGCTGCTGCGGGAGGCGGTGTGCGATGACCTGCTGCCGGGGGAGCGCAGCCGGTTGAACCGGCGGTATGCGGAGGCGCTCGAGGGGGAGCCGGGCCTGGTGCCGGCGGAGGAGTTCCGTACTCGGGTGGCGAGGCACTGGCACCACGCCCGGGTGGCGGCGAAGGCGCTGCCCGCGGTGCTCGCGGCGGCGGCGGAGGCGCGCGGCCGGCACGCCTTCGCGGAGCAGCATGAACTGCTCGAGCGGGCCCTGGAGTTGTGGGACGAGGCGCCGGCGGACGTGCGCGCGGTGGTGGACTGGGAGGACTTCGGAAAGGCGGAGGCGTATCCGCCGGCGGGTGGATATGTCGACCTGCTGGCCGAGAAGGTGATCGCCGCCAGGTACGCCGGGGAGCACGAGCGTGCGTATTCGGCGGCGAAGTGGGCGCTGAAGCTCGTCGACGAGGAGCGCGAGCCGGTACGGGCGGCGTGGTTCTGGCTGCAGCGCAACCGGCTGGTGTGCGACCTGGGGCGGGGCGACGGCTGGAAGGAGATCAGCCGGGCGCGTGAACTGCTGGCCGGGCAGCCGCCGTCCGACGTGCACGCGGCCGTGCTGGCCTCCGCCGCGGGATGGGCGATGGTGCACGCACCGTCCGCCGACGGACTGCGCACCGCCGAGGAAGCGGTGGCGCTCGCTGTCGCCTCCGGCAGCGATGAGCAGGAGATCAACGCCCGGGTCACCGCCGGCGTGCTGCGCTGCCTCCTGGGCGACCACGAACGCGGCCTGAGCGAACTGCTGGCCACCCGTGAGCGCGCGCACGAGCTGGACGACCACCTCGGCGTGGTACGGGCCGGGCTGAACCTGTCGGCCGAGCTGGGCGCCCTGGGGCGCTCGGCGGAGGCGATCGAGGCCGCGGAGGCGGCGGCAGCCACCGCCGGACGGCACGGCCGCGGCTGCACCGCGGCCTTCGCGCTGGCCAACAAGGCGGAGGCACAGCGCTCCCTGGGCCGCTGGGACGACGCCGAGGACACCCTTGCGCGGGCCGCGGACGTGGTCCGCTCGCCGTTGGTGCGCGGCGCGATCGCGCTGAACCGCGCCGCTCTGACCCTGCTGCGCGGCCACGACGAGGCGGCCGGGACGCACCTCGCGGACGCCCGTGAACTGATCGGAACGGAGGCCTCCCAGCCGCAGGTCGCCATCCCGCTGCGCGCCATGGACCTGGAGCTGGCCGGCCGGCGCGACGACCGGGAGGAGGCCCGCAGGATTCTCAGCACCGCCCTGGACGAAGGTTTCCCGCCCGGCCAGCACCGCCACGCCTGGCCACTGCTGCGCATCGCCGCGGCGCATGCGGTCGCGGAGCCGGACCTGCTCGCCCGCCTTCGCGAGGCAGCCGCCGCACTCCCGCAGGACGCCCCCGTCTGGGTCGCGTACGCGCGGCTCACCGAGGCCGAACTCGCCCGCGCGGAAGGGGCGTCGGCCCCCGACGCCTGGGCGGCGGCCGCCACGGCCTTCGAGCCCCTCGACCGCCCGTACGAGCTGGCCCTCGCCCGCCATCGCTGGGCCGAGGCGCTGCTGGCGAGCGGGCAGCGGGCGGCGGCCGCGGCGTTGCTCCGGCAGGCGTACGAGACCGCCGACCGGATGCGCGCGGCGCCTTTGCGGGACGAGCTGGCGCAGCTTGCCGCCCGGGCCGGGATCCCGCTCGTGCAGGAGCCCGAAGCACCGACCGCCGAGGACGACGCCTTCGGCCTCACCGCGCGCGAGCGCGAGGTGCTGCGGCTCGTCGCCCAGGGCCGTACCAACCGGCAGATAGCCGAGGAGCTCTTCATCTCGCCGAAGACGGTGAGCGTGCACGTCTCCAACGTGATGGCGAAGCTGGGCGTTTCGACGCGGGGCGAGGCGGCGTACAAGGCGCGGCCGGTGCTGGAGGGCCGGTAACTCGGATCGTTGTCGGCGGCGCATGGCATGCTCGACGGCGTGACCTCCGCACCCCACATCAGCCCCGTCTTCGTCGGCCGCGCCGTCGAACTGGACGCGCTCGCCGCCGCGCTCGGGCGCGCCGCCGGCGGCGTCCCGCAGGCGATGCTGGTCGGCGGTGAGGCCGGGGTCGGCAAGAGCCGCCTGGTCGAGGAGTTCCTGCACGCCGCCGAGGCGGAGGGCGCCGTCGTCGCCGTGGGCGGCTGCGTGGAGGCCGGTGCGGAGGGCCTGCCCTTCGCTCCGCTCACCACCGCGCTGCGGTCGCTCCGGCGCACCCTCGGCTCGGCCATGGACGAGGCCGCCGCGGGGCGGGAGGGCGAGCTGGCCGGGCTGCTGCCCGAGCTCGGCGACCTCGGCGAGCGCATCGGCGAGGCCGGCGCCCGGCCCGAAGCGGCTGCCCGGGGGCGGCTGTTCGACCTCACCGCGCGGCTGCTGGAGCGGCTGGCCGCCGACCGCCCGCTGGTCCTGGTCGTCGAGGACCTGCACTGGGCCGACCGCTCCACCCGCGAGCTGCTCGCGTATCTGCTGCGCTCGCTGGGCGCGGCCCGGCTGCTCATCCTGGCCACGTACCGCACCGACGACCTCGACCGCCGCCACCCGCTCCGCCCCGCCCTCGCCGAGCTCGACCGGCTGCGCAGCGTGCAGCGCGTCGAACTGCCCCGGCTCACCCGCGCCGAGGTGGCGGGGCAGATCGCCGGCATCCGCGGCGCCGAGCCGGACGCCGCGCTGCTCGACGCCGTGTTCAGCCGCGCCGACGGCAATGCCTTCTTCGTCGAGGAGCTCGCCCTCTCCGGCGGCGCCGCGCACGGCGGCCCGCTCAGCGACTCCCTCCGCGACCTGCTCCTGGTCCGTATCGAGGCGCTGCCCGAGGAGGTCCAGCGGGTGGTGCGGATCGCCGCGGGCGGCGGCTCCACCGTCGAGTACGAGCTGCTGGCCGCCGTCACCGGACTGCCCGAGGACGAGCTCATCGCCGCGCTGCGCGCCGCGGTCGACGCGGGCGTGCTGCAGCCGGCGGCGGACAGCGAGGCGTTCCGCTTCCGGCACGCGCTGCTGCGCGAGGCGGTCGCCGACGACCTGCTGCCCGGCGAGCGGCACCAGGTCGCCCGCCGGTACGCGGAGGCGCTGGTGGCGGCCCCCGGGCTCGTACGACCCGAGGAACGCGCCGCCCGGCTGGCCAGCTTCTGGCACCAGGCCCGCGACCCCGCCCGCGCCCTGCCCGCCACGCTGCAGGCCGCCGCCGACGCCCGCCGCCGGCATGCGTATGCCGAGCAACTGCAGCTCCTCGACCGCGCCGTGGAGCTGTGGGACGAGGCGCCCGAGGAGGCCCACGGTGGCCAGGACCTGATGGACCTGCTGGCCGACGTCGTGGTGGCCGCCCGGCTCACGTCCGAGCTGGAGCGCGCCCTCTCGCTCGCCAAGCAGGCCCTGCGGCTGCTCGACCGGCGCCCGCAGGACGCCGACACGTCGCTGCGCGCCGCCTGGTTCTGGACCGAGCGCTCGATCGGCGTGCAGCTGACCGCGCGCGGCGACGGCTGGGAGGAGCTGGCGAAGGCGGAGGCGCTGGTCCGCGGCCTGCCGCCGTCACCCGTGCACGCGTACGTCCTCTCCGAGGTCGCCACCTGGCAGGCGCTGCACACCCCGGGCCGCGAGGCGATGGAGACCGCCCAGCGCGCGGTCGACCTGGCCCGCCTGGTCGGCGACGAGCAGACCGAGCTGCATGTCCGCATCCCGCTCGGCTGGATGACGGCCGACACCGGCGACGTGGAGGGCGGCCTCGCCGAGATGTACGAGGTGCGCAGGCGCGCGGTGGCGCTCGGCACCCCGCTGGTGATCCAGCGGGCCTACATCAACCTGCCCGACTGCCTGGAGGGCCTCGGCCGGTCCGCGGAAGCGCTGGAGCGCGGCGAGGAGGCGGTCGAGCTGATGGGCCGCTACGGCCTCACCGAGCCGATGGCGATGGCGCTCTCCAACCAGGCCAACAGCCTGATCTCACTGGGGCGTTGGGCGGCGGCCGACGCCGCGGCCACGGAGGTGGGCCGCGCGGTCAACAGCCCCAAGCGCCTCGGCTCCGCCGCCCGCGCCCGCGCCGACCTGGCCATCCTCCGCGGCGACCGGGAAGCCGCCGCCGCGCAGCTCGCCGAGGCCCGCAAGCACCTCGACACCCACGACGTGCACCCCCAGTACTCCCTCCCGATCATCCGCGCCGACGTCACCATCGCGGCCGCCGGCGGCCACATCCTGGAGGTGCGGGCGCTGCTGGCGCGGGCGGCGGCGGAGGGCTTCCCGCTGGGCATGCAGCGGTACGCCTGGCCGCTGCTGTACGAAGCCGCGGCGGCCGAGGCCGACGCCCGGGTGCTGCCGGCGGCGCAGGCCGGGCGGGGCGCGGCGGTGACGCGAATCCGCGAGGCGATGCGCGGGCTGCCGCAGTTCGTGCCGGTATGGGCGGCGCAGGCGCTCGACACCGAGGCCGAACTGCTCACCGCCGACGGCTCGGACGCCGCGGCCGCCGAGCGCTGGGCGGAGGCGGTGGCGGCGTGGGAGCCGCTGGACTGGCCGTACCACCTGGCGCGGGCCCGCTTCCGCTACGGGCAGGCGCTGCTGGCGGCGCGGCCGGGGGAGCGCCCGGCGCCCGCGGCGCTGCTGCGGCAGGCGCACGAGACGGCCGCGGAGCTGGGCGCCGCCCCGCTGGCCGCCGAGATCGCGGCGCTGGCGGCGCGGGCGCGGGTGGCGCTGACGGACGGCGACCACGCGGCGGTGCCGCAGGACCCGGCGCAGGAGCTCGGCCTGACCTCCCGCGAGCGGGACGTGCTGCGCCTGGTGGCCACCGGCCGCTCCAACCGGCAGATCGCGGACGAGCTCTTCATCTCACCGAAGACGGCGAGCGTGCACGTCTCCAACATCCTGGCGAAACTGGGCGTCTCCAGCCGCGGCGAGGCCGCGGCGGCGGCGCACCGGCTGCGGCTTTTCGAGGACGGCCTCAGCTGACCTTGAGCCGCAGGATGCGGTCGTCGCCGTCGCGCACGTCGCCCCGCCCGTCGGTGTTGCTGGTAGTGACGAGTAGATCGCCGTTTTCGAGGGCGACGACGGTACGCAGCCGCCCGTACTCACGCTCGAGGAAGGCCTGCGGCTCGGCGACGGCCTTCGTGCCGTCGAGCGGGACCCGCCAGAGCCGGGTGCCGCGCAGGCCCGCCATCCAGAGCGAGCCCTTGGAATACGCGAGGCCGCTGGGCGAGGCGTCGGCGGTGGACCACTGCTCCAGCGGGTTGGTGTAGCGCTTGTCCTCGCTCTTGCCCTCGACGACGGGCCAGCCGTAGTTCTTGCCCGGCTGGATGTGATTGAGCTCGTCCCAGGTGTCCTGCCCGAACTCCGAGGCCCACAGCCGCTTTTCGCCGTCCCAGGCGAGGCCCTGGACGTTGCGGTGCCCGTACGAGTACACGACCGAGTCGGCCTTGGGGTTGCCCTTGGCGGGCTTGCCGTCCGGGGTCATCCGCAGGATCTTGCCGTTCGGCTTGTCCTTGTCCTGTGCCAGATCGGGGTGGTAGCGCTCGCCGGTGCCGACGTAGAGCATCCCGTCGGGCCCGAAGGCGATGCGCCCGCCGTTGTGGTTCTGGTCCTTCTCGAGCCCGCGGTAGACGACGTCGGGGGCGCGGAGCTGCTGCCCTGCGGGCTTGTCCTTGTCGTAGAGCATCCGCACGATGCGGTTGTCGGAGTCGGAGGTGAAGTACGCGTAGAGCTGGTTGTCATCCCCCATGGCCAGCCCGAGCAACCCGCCCTCACCGCCGGCCTTCACCCCCGGCACCTCACCGACCTGGGTTTTCTTCCCGCCCTCTGCCGCCACGTGGGTGACGGTCCCCTCATCCCGCGAGGCGACGAGTAGATCTCCCTCGGGCAGTACGACCATGCCCCACGGCGACTTGAGCCCTTCGGCGACGGTCTCGACAACCTCGACAGAGCCCTTGGCGGGCGGCGCGTCCCCCTGCCCGCCAGGCGCGGAGCTGTCGCTACGATCCGAGCTGCTCGGCTGCGTATCGGGCTCGTCGCCCTTCCCGTTCCCGTCCCCGGACGAGCATCCGGCGAGCAACAGGACGGCGGCGAGAGCGGCGGTGGCGGTGCGACGTGACATGTGTCCTCCGGACGGGGTGGCGGGGTTCACACGCGGCCAGCATATGTCTGCGGGTTGCGGTGTGCGTGGGCTGACCCACCCGCCCAC
>NZ_JAAKZV010000260.1 GCF_011044975.1 Streptomyces coryli
CCCCCGCGACGCGCTGTCCCTCCCTCCGGCAGGCCCCCCGGCCTCCCGGTTATCTCAGCGCTGCTCGAAAACCCCACCCGACGCCGCACCAGGACATGCCTGTTGGACTGCTCACAGCACGGACCTATAGATCATTAGCGGTCGCCCCATGCCCAATCAGGCGCAGCACGGTCAATCTAGACCATCGGGGCGGGTCTTGAAGAGGGGGATGTGCGCAAATTGTGCGCAAGCTTTGAGCCTCATTCACGTGACGCGAAGGGCGATGCCGTGATCGTCAGACGCCGAGTGCGCCGCGCACGGCGGCGATCTCGTCCATCAGCTCTTCCATGATCTCGGGGGCCCGTTCCGGGGTGACGCAGCTGGTGTCGACCCCGGCCGCGGCCTGCCGGGCCCGTAGCAGCGGGTGGTTGGGCATGGAGATCGGGAAGGCCAGCGGGTCGAGTCCCGGGTCCAGCTCCTGGAGTTCGCGGATCGTGTCGTAGTCATTGCCGGTGCCCGAGCCGACCATGAGCCACCCGGAGGACGGGTCCAGGCGCACGGCGCCGGTCTCGATCCCCCTCGTCCACTGGGAGAACAGTGCGGCGAGGCTGGGCGCGGCCGGCACCGCGTCCCAGGTGTCGGGCGGGATCTCGTACCGCCAGATCTCCCCCTCGTGGTCGCCGGCCAGGACGAACGTGAAGAAGAGGTACTCGAAATGGAAGAGCGGCAGCTGCTGTCGCCAGGGGAACGGGACGCCGATCGACAGCGAGAGGTCGTCGAGCGCATCGCCGTCGGCCGGCCAGGGCAGCGTGAGGCCGCCGCCGGGGAGGAGCCGTTCGGCGTCCCAGCCCTGGGACTGGAGCCAGGTCAGCTGCTCGGCGACGTGGTCCACGTCGAACAGCCGGTGAACCAGCTCCGGTGCCGCCGTGGGCGGGGCGGCCGGCTCCGGCCAGTCGAGGCCCGCAGCCGTGGCGGCCGCCCGGTAGCCCGCCGCCGCGTTACGCAGCACGGTCATGTCATCGAGCATGGCGGAAGCCTTCCATAGTCGAAGTCGGCCCGGCGGTCCGCTGCCGCATCGCGCGGCAGCGGACCGCGATCGGGTGTTACGGCGACGACGGCTGCATGCACACGCTGGCGCCGCTGCCGTTGACGCGGATGCCGAAGCTCGGCGCGCCGGCCGAGACCCACGACTTGATCGGCAGCACCATGAACCGCTCCCCGTTGTCCACCTTGCACTTGGTGTGGAACGTGGAGATGTCATTGCCCTGCGGACTCGCCTCCCGGCGGGGCACCGGCTTCAGATCGGCGGTCAGGCCCGACAGGTTGACCGCCTGGTCCGTCGCCCAGAACGGGAACTCGTCGCAGACCTGGCCCCCGCGGTTGTCGCAGGCGTTCGGCCGGAAGGCGAGGGTGTCGAACCAGCCGCGCCGGAAGCCGGCCGACCGCGCGGCCTGCCCGTCGATGCTGCGGGCGGGGGCGAGCCACTTGATACGGCCCGAGGGCTGGGGGTAACCCCCGTTGCCCATGGCGGCCACTATGTGGTCCCCGGTCTGCTGCATGTCCACGAACTTGTTGTTCTTCCCGCCCGGTACGTAGACGGCGAAGTCGTCGTCGCAGGGACCGTAGCTGTAGTTGCCCCCCTTCAGGGCGGCACAGGCCTGGTCGATGGTGCGCCGGAGGTAGGAGTCCTCGGAGTCGGTCCAGGCGAAGGGCAGGTCGCGGTCGTCGGCTATCTCCTTTGTCGTCTTGATCAGTTGGGCGTACGCCGTCAGGCTGTGGTACCACCTGCCTTCCTCCAGGCCCCAGTCCTCGTACGTGTCGAAGTCGGTGGCGTGGTCGATCGGGTACTCCAGGAGCCCGCCGATGGCGATCGGACTGGCGTCGATGATCGACCAGATGACGCCCAGCGCGACGCCGATGACGATCGCCGCGGCGATCACGACGATCCAGAAGACGACCGCGGAGACGACGGTCGCGACTCCCGCGCTCGCCGCTGCCGCCGCCGGTGGCGCCAGCAGCAGGGTGCAGGCGCCGCTCTGCAGGCACCAGGCGACCGGCTGGATCGGATTACCAGGGTCGAAGAGCGGGGTCGTGTCGGAGGCGTCGGCGTTCAGCGGCGAGAGCGCCGGTCCACCGCCGGGCGCCGACACATCGCGGAGCAGCCCGGTGACATCGTCCGAGCAGTCGAACGACTCATCCTCCTCCGGCGGCATATGGTCCTCGACGCAGCTGGCATCCGCGGCCCGGTAGCAGCCGGCGAAGACCTGGGTGCTGCCGCCCGGCACCGTCACCGCGGAACGTACGCTTGGCGCGATGTAGAAGTCGCCGCCCTGCGCGGCGCACTGCGAACTCTCGCTGCTGACCTGCTGCGTGACCGTCTCGGGAACCGCGGGCGCGACGGTCTTGGTGATGAAGCCACCGCCGAAGTCCCGCCACTGCGTGCCATCCTCCCTCGCCGCGTCGATCCGCAGCGTGTACGGCGTGGCCGCTTCGAGGGGCTCGATCGGATACTCGATGACGCTGTCGGCCGTGCACGGGTCCGCCTTGTTGCCCGCGGCGTCCACGCAGTACTGGCCCATCGGGAACTCGTCGTGCAACTGGCCGTCGAGGAAGACCCGGTAGGTGAAGTCGCCGTTGGGATCGGGCTGCCACTTGGCCGTGGCGGAGCCCTCCTCCACCGCGAGCGTCAGCTCCGGGTCGGGGTCGGGCGGGGTCTCGGCGGTCCTGAAGGTCGTCGTCGCGGGGGTGGCCGACTTATTGCCCGCCAGGTCGACGGCGACGACGGACACCGTGTGCTCGGACTCGGGCGGCAGGCCGGAGATGGTGTACGAGCGGGTGGCGCTGTTGGTACGGATCGCGGGCCCGCCGTCGACCCTGATCTCGTAGCCGGCCAGGCCGTAATTGTCGGTGGCCGCGTTCCAGCTCGCCTTCGCCGAGTTGTGGGTGATGCTGCCGACGCTCAGGCCGGTGACATTGCTCGGGGCGATCCGGTCAACGATGTTGAAGGACCGCAGGATCCGTGCGAACCGCTTCGGCTCGCGTTCGGCGCGGGTGCACACCAGGTTCTTGCCGAGCTGCGGCGGCCGCAGCCGGGTCTGCCACGACGAGGCCCACCCCGACACGCCGGCCGGCGGCGGTCCGAGGGTGAAGTCGGTCGACTTCACCTTCCCCATCGAGACGTCGACCATCTTGGCCTTTTTGTGCAGCACCCCGGAGAGGTCGATCTTTCCCTCTTCGTCGACCGCGACATCCTCCTTGGGACTCGGCAGGTCGAGCCGTACGGCCGCATGGTTCTCGTCGTCGATCGAATTCCCGTCCTCGCCAGGCCCGGTCATTCCCGCGCACGCGGCCGGCGGGGTCTGTACCTGGTCAGCGGCTTCCGCCTCGACGGCCGGCAGATTCACCAGACCCACCGGAATCGCGATCGCCAGCAGTATCGCCAAGGCCCGTAATCGTCTAAGGAACAATCTCTTCCACATAGCCCCTCCCCTTTTGTGAGGCCAGAGGTTATGGGAATCCCCCATGGTTGTCTGCGCACCGACAATCAACATCAGCAACTTGGCCCAATCCAGCCCCTGTCGTCCAGGCAGGAAGTGTCAACCCCGCGGCCGGCGCCGGTTCATCGCTGCACACCTCTTGTCGGCGCTCGCGGCGCGGCACTACGGTCGCTGCCCAGCCAGTCGATGCGTATCGACACCCACCGAGGAGGTGCCCGCCCATGGCGACCAGCCGCGACGTGGCCCGCCTCGCGGGCGTCTCGCAGAGCACCGTCTCGTACGTGATGAGCGGACGCCGCTCGATCTCGGCCGAGACCCGGCGCCGGGTCGAGGAAGCGATGGCCACGCTGCGCTTCCAGCCCAACGCCGGCGCCCGCGCCCTGGCCAGCCGCCGCAGCCAGGTGGTCGGCCTGATGGTGCCGTTCGGGCCGGGGGCCGACACCGCAGGGGTGCTGCCGTTCATCGAGAGCATCGCCAAGTGCGCCCGCGCGGAGGAGCACAACGTGCTGCTGGTCACCGAGGACGAGGGCGCCGAGGCGGTGGAACGGCTCGCCGGTCGGGCGCAGTGCGACGCGCTGGTGCTGATGGACGTCGGAGCGGCGGACTCACGCATCGCGGTCGCGGCCGCGCTCGACCTGCCGGTGATTCTGATCGGCGTCCCGGACGACCCGGCTCATCTCCCGTGTGTGGATGTGGACTTCGACCGCGCCGGGCAGCTGGCGGTGGACGAACTGGCCGCCTGCGGGCACCGGCGCATCGTGCAGCTGGGCTATGTCCGGCCGTCGGTCGAACGCGACGTGAACTACGTCCGCCGCTTCGACCGCGGCGCCCGTGCCGCCGCCCGGCGGCACGGCATCCCGTACACCCAGGTCATCCCTGAGGACGCGGGAAACGCGGCCGTCGAGGCCGCGCTCGAAGAGGCGCTGGCGCCGGACGACGCCGGCAACCTCGGTCTGGTCGTGCCCGAGGGGCGGCTCACCTCCGCGGTGCTGACCGGGCTCGCGGACCGCGGCCTGACCCCCGGCCGCGATGTGTCCGTCATCGCGATCTGCACCGACGAGGCCGCGGAGACGACCCAACCCCCCGTCACCAACGTCTCCTTGGAGCCGCGGGAGGTGTCGCGCCGCGCGATGCACACCCTCTTCCGGCTGCTGGCGGACCGGCACGAGCCGACCGGCATCGATCTGGTCCAGCCCCACCTCACCAGACGCCGCACCACCCTGCCGCACCCGCACTGACCGACCTCCCCCTCCCGGGAGGCTTTTGCAGCACCCCTGTCGATACGTATCGACAACGCTCTGCCACGGCGACACCGACCGAATAAGGAGAGCGAACGTGACTCGACGACGAGCACGCTGGCCCGCCACCCTGGCGCTCCTGGCCCCCCTGACCCTGGCCGGCTGCGGCGGCAACAACGGCGTCCCCGACGACGCCGGCACGCTGCGCGTCATGGACTACTACGTGGACCAGCCCCACAAGTCCATCTACGACCGGACCCTCAAGGCATGCGGCCGCCGCGCCGGCGTGGCGATCGAGCACGAGAGCGTGCCGAACGCCTCGCTGATCCCCAAGACGCTGCAGCAGGCCGCCTCCCGGACCCTCCCCGACCTGCTGATGATCGACAACCCGGACGTGCAGCAGATCGCCGCCACCGGCGCCCTCCACCCCATCGCCGACCAGGGCTTGTCCGCGCGCGGCTACGCCCGCAGCGTCGTCGACGCCGCCCGCCACCGCGGCAAGGTGTACGCGCTGCAGCCCGTGGCCAACACGATCGGGCTCTTCTACGACAAGGACGCGCTCGCCGAGGCCGGCGTGAAGCCGCCCACCACCTGGGACGAGCTCAAGGCGGCCGCGAAAAAGCTGACTTCCGGCGACCGTTACGGCATGGCCTTCAGCGCCGCCGCCACGTACGAGGGCACCTGGCAGTTCCTCCCGTTCATGTGGTCCAACGGCGGCGACGAGCGGAAGCTCGCCTCCCCGAGGAACGCCGACGCCCTCCGCCTCTGGGCGGACCTGGTCCGCGACGGCTCCGCCTCCCGCTCGGTGGTCAACTGGGGCCAGACCGACGTCTCCGACCAGTTCGCGGCCGGCAAGGCCGCGATGATGGTCAACGGCCCCTGGCAGCTCCCGGTCCTGGACGAGAAGAAGGACCTGGACTACGGCGTCGCGGGAATTCCGGTGCCGAAGGCGGGCGACACCTCCGTCGTCCCGCTCGGCGGCGAGGCCTGGGCGCTGCCGCGCACCGGCAACGCCGAGCGCGAGGCCAAGGCGGCCAAGGTGCTCCGCTGCCTGACCTCCGACGCCAACCAGCTCGCGCTCGCCGCCAAGCGGCAGACGGTGCCGACGAAGACCGCGCTGATGGATCCGTTCGCCGGAAAGCACCCGGAGATGCGGGAGTTCACCGAGCTGGTTCGCGGCTCCCGGGCCCGTACCGGCGAGCTCGGCGAGGACTGGCCGGCGGCCGCCACGAAGATCTACACCGCGCTGCAGACCGCGCTCGCCCAGGGCGTGGATCCGCGGCAGGCGCTGCGGGAGGCCGAGAATGACTGACGTCGCCAAAGCCTCCGCCAAGCCCTCCGCCCCGCCCCTTAGGAAGCCCGCCGCCGAAGCCTCCGCACCGGTGCGCTGGTGGCACACCCAGCGCGGCCGCGAGCGCCTCTTCCACCTGCTGTTCCTGCTGCCCGCCCTGCTCTACCTGGTGGCCTTCTTCGGCTACCCGGTGGTGCAGAACCTCCTGATGGGCTTCCAGCGCTACGGCATCGCCACCTTCTACACCGGCGAGGCGCCCTGGGCCGGCTGGGACAACTACGCGGCCGTCACCTCCTCAGCGGTGTTCAGCAGGACGATGCTCAACACGGCGCTGTTCACCGTCTGTTCGATCCTCGCGCAGTTCGGCATCGGCCTGGCGATCGCGCTGTACTTCCGCCGCCGCTTCCCGCTCGGCGGAGTGCTGCGCGCGCTACTGCTCCTGCCCTGGCTGGTGCCGGTGATCGTCTCGGGGACGGTGTGGCGCTGGATCCTGGACCAGGACAACGGCGTGCTCAACCGGCTGCTGGGCGGCCTGGGCCTCGGCACCCCCGGCTGGCTCACCGACACCTCGCTCGCCCTGCTGTCGGTGATCATGGTCAATATCTGGCTCGGCATCCCCTTCAACGTCGTCCTGCTGCACAGCGGCCTGCAGGAGATCCCCCGCGAGCTCTACGAGGCGGCGGAGCTGGACGGAGCCACCGGGCGACGCGCCTTCCGGTACGTGACCTGGCCGCTGCTGCGCCCGGTGGTGACGGTGGTGCTGGTCCTGGGAGTGGTCTACACGCTCAAGGTGCTGGACCTGATCCTCGGCCTGACCGGCGGCGGCCCGGCCAACGCCTCCCAGACCCTGGCCACCCAGTCGTACCACCTGTCCTTCCGCACCTTCGACTTCGGGCAGGGCGCGGCGCTCGGCAACATCCTCATCGCCGTCTCGCTGGTCTTCGCCCTCCTCTACCTGCGCGCCAACCGGCGCGCCGTCGACGAGTGAGGCCCGCGATGAAACCGACAGTCCACACCGCCTTCGGCGCGCTGATCGTCGCCGTGATGCTCTTCCCCGTCTACTGGATGGTCAACGTCTCGGTGCAGCCGCCGGGCTCCACCCTCACCACCCCGCTGATCCCGACCGAGCTGCACTTCGACGGCTATGCGCAGGCTTTCGAGGACCAGGGCGGCAATCTGCTGACCAGCCTGACCGTGTCCCTGGCGAGCGTGGCCTTCAGCCTGGTCGTGGCCACCCCCGCCGCGTACGCCCTGGCCCGGCTGCGGTCCCGCTGGGTTTCCGTGGTGCTGCTGGCGATCCTGTTCAGCCAGATGATCCCGGGCATCGTCGTCGCGAACGCCCTGTTCAGCGCGTACAACCAGCTGGGGGCGCTGAACTCGCTCGGCGGCCTGATCCTCGCCGACTCCACCCACGGCATCCCCTTCGCGATCCTCATCCTGCGCGCCTTCCTCGGCGGCGTCCCCGCCTCGCTGGTCGAGGCGGCCCGGGTGGACGGGGCGGGGCGGGTGCGGGCGTTCGTCTCGATCGTGCTCCCGGTGAGCCGCAACGCGCTGATCACGGCGGGGCTGTTCACCTTCCTCTTCTCCTGGAGCGACTTCCTGTTCGCGCTGACGCTGACCACGACCGACGACGTCCGGCCGGTCACGCTCGGTCTTTACGAGTACCTGGGCGCGCATGTCTCCGACTGGAACACGGTGATGGCCACCGCCACCCTCTCCTCCATCCCCGCCCTGATCCTGCTGCTCGCGGCGCAGCGCTATATCGCCGCGGGTGTGGGGTCGGGGGCACTGAAGTGACCCCCTCTCGAAAGGAATCCGTTGTGACCACACCTGCAATCCGCGTCACCGTCTGGGGCGAGAACCGGCACGAGAAGCTCGAGGAGCACGTCGCCAAGATCTACCCGCAGGGCATGCACACCACGATCGCCGAAGGGATCAGGGAGAACCTGGGCGAGGCGGCAGAGGTCCGTACCGCCGTGCTCGACGACCCGGAACACGGCCTGACGGAGGAGGTGCTCGCGGAGACGGACGTCCTGACGTGGTGGGGCCACGCCGCCCACGCCGAGGTCTCGGACGAGGTGGTGGCCCGCGTCCATGAGCACGTGCTCGCCGGCATGGGCCTGCTGGTGCTGCACTCCGGCCACTGGTCGAAGATCTTCACCAAGCTGATGGGCACCAGCTGCACCCTGCGCTGGCGCTCGGAGCAGGACCGCGAGCTGGTGTGGACGGTGAACCCGACGCACCCCATCGCCGAGGGCGTCCCCCACCCCCTGATCATCGACGAGCAGGAGATGTACGGCGAGTTCTTCGACATCCCCGCCCCCGACGAGCTGGTCTTCATCAGCTCCTTCTCCGGCGGCGAGGTCTTCCGCAGCGGCTGCACCTTCCACCGCGGCCACGGCAAGATCTTCTACTTCAGCCCCGGCGACCAGGACTACCCCGTCTACCACCACAAGGACGTCCGCAGGGTGATCGCCAACGGCGTGCGCTGGGCACGCTCGGACCGCCCGCAGCGACAGGCGCCCGAACTGCTGCGGTACGAGACCGGCGAGTTCTTCAAGGGCGGCGCGTACCAGGGGCCGCTGCGATGACCCACGCCCGGATCGACTGCGGCCCGCGGTCGCCGTTGCGCCTGATCGTCGTCGGCTCGGGCCGGATGGGGCGCGCGTGGCTACGGGCCGTAACCGACGCGCCGGAGACCGAGCTCGTCGGCATCGTGGACCTGGACGCCGAGGCGGCGCGGCAGGCGGCCGCCGATCTCGGCCGCCCCGACCTGCCCACGGCTGCCGCGCTGCCGGCGCTGGCCGAACGGACCGGCGCCCAGGCCGTGGTCAATGTGACAACTCCGGTGGCCCACCACCCCGTAACCACCGAGGCGCTCTTCGCCGGCCTGCCCGTCCTCGGCGAGAAGCCGATCGCCGACACCCTCGCCCGCGCCCTGTCGCTGGCCGCGGCGGCGGAGGCGAGCGGGCAGCTGTTCATGGTGAGCCAGTCGCGCCGCTGGAACCCGCGGCTGTTCGCGCTGCGCGACCTGCTCTCGGGACTGGGCGCGATCGGCACGCTGACCACGGAGTTCTACAAGGCACCGCACTTCGGCGGCTTCCGCGAGGAGATGGCGCACCCGCTGCTGGTCGACATGGCGATCCACGCCTTCGACTCGGCCCGCTTCCTGCTGGGGGCCGAGCCGGTGTCGGTGTACTGCGAGGCGTTCAACCCGCCGTGGAGCTGGTACGACGGGGACGCGAGTGCGTGCGCCACCTTCGAGATGGAGGCGGGAACGCGCTATCTCTACCACGGCAGTTGGTGCGCCCCGGGCGCCGAGACCTCGTGGAACGGATCGTGGCGGGCGAGCGGCGAGAAGGGCACGGCGCAGTGGGACGGTGAGAGCGAGCCGGTGGCGGACCCCGACGTGACCTCGCGCGAGGCGGCGTACGACGGTCCCGCGGAGATCGCGGGCGCGCTGCACGCGTTCGTAGAGGCGCTGCGCACCGGCGGGACGCCGATGGGCGAGGCGCACGAGAACGCGATGAGTCTGGCGATGGTCGAGGCCGCCGTGGAGTCGGCGCGCACGGAGCGGCGGGTGTCCGTCGACTCCGTACTGGAGCGGGCGCATGCCCGGGCGGTGGCGGACGAGCGGCGGCCGGGGGTGCGGGCGGTCCTCAGTGCGTGGGATTCCGATTCCGTACGGGAGGCGCTGGCGGGTCGGGATCCAGCGCCGGCGAGTGCGCTATCTCGTACTCCGCCGACTCGATGATGGCGAGGACCGCATCGGCCGCCTCCGCCCCGTCACCCCGCCCGATCGCCTCCGCGACGGCGAGGTGGCGCGGGAGGGAGGCCTCCAGCGCGCCGGGGGTCTCGGTGCTGATCGCGAAGCTGTGCTGAAGAGCGACGTCCAGGGCGCGGCCGAGGGAGCCGAAGAGCCGGTTGCCGGTGGCGTCGAGCAGGGCGCGGTGGAAGGCGGCGTCGGCCTCGACGTACCCCTCGTGATCGGGCCGCCGGGCGGCGGCCACCATCCGCTCGTAGGCCTCCAGCAGGGCTTTTACGTCATCGGGCAGCCGCCGGGCGGCGGCGAGCCGGGCCGCGGCCGGCTCCACGGTGCGGCGCAGCTCGACGGTCTCGCGGAGCAGCCGCCGCGTCTCGTACTCCTGCTGCCAGCGCAGCACGTCCGCGTCGAGATAGTTCCACCCCGCGGGCGGCAGCACCTTCGTACCCGTACGCGGCCTGATGCCGAGCATCCCCTTGCCAGCCACCGTCTTGACGGCCTCACGCAGCACCCCGCGGCTCACCCCGAGCTCGGCGGCGAGCTTCTCCTCGACCGGCAGCGAGTCCCCGGGCGCGGCCTCCCCCGAGACGATCCGGCGCACCAGCTCGTCGACCGCCCACTCATGCATCGTCCGATGTCTGCGCACGAAAGTGCCTCCCACCCTCTGGACGGCAATCATCGAATGATTTAACTTTTCCCGTCAACTGCCCCCACTGCCCCCCAAGAGAGCCGTCTCAACGAAGAGAGTGCTCGGCATGACGCATGCTGAAGACCACGCGACCCCACCGCTCAGCAGCAGCCCGTTCCCCCTGCGGACGCAGAACCTCCCCGCCCCCGAGGTCCGCGAG
>NZ_JAAKZV010000261.1 GCF_011044975.1 Streptomyces coryli
GTTCTGGGGCGGCCAGGTCTGCCGAGGCTGCGGCGGCCGGGTCGGGCACGGTGGGGGCCACGGGCTGGGTCGTCGCCGGCGACACCGATGTGCCGGATGAGCCGCCGGCCGGGCTGCGGCTGCTGCCGTACTTCGACGCGTATGCCGTCGCTGGACAGCCGCGCGAGCTGCTCTTTCCCGGCCGCGCGTACGAGCGGGCGCTGGCGGGCGGGCAGGCGGGCAACTTCCCCGTGCTGCTCATCGACGGCACCGCCGCGGGCGTGTGGCACCAGCGCCGCTCCGGGCGCCGGCTGCACGTCACCGTGGAGCCGCTGGACCGCCTCACCGCGCCCCGTCTGCGGGAGCTGGAGGCGCAGGTGGAGCGGGTGGGCGAGATCCTGGAGGCGCGGGCGGAGCTCACCGTGGGCGAGGTGACGGTGGGCGCGCACGCTTAGGGCGCGTGGGCCGGGTGGGCGGGCTGCGGTCCTTCATGGGCTCGTGGCGTGGGCCGGCTGCGGTCTGTCACGGGCTCGGGTAGGCGACTGTGGTCTGCCGCCGGCTCTCATGGGGCGTCTATCGGGTGTTCGGCCTCTCCCAGGGCGTCGAGGATTTGTTGGCCGTACTTCGCGAGCTTGTTTTCGCCGACGCCGTTTACCGCGGACAGCTCCTCCATCGTGGTCGGCGGGGCCGCGGCGATCTCGCGCAGGGTGGCGTCGTGGAAGATGACGTAGGCCGGGACGCCCTGTTCCTTTGCCGTGGCTCCTCGCCAGGCGCGCAGTGCCTCGAAGACCGGGACGGCAGTCTCCGGCAGCTCGGCGGCCGCGGCGCTCTTGCCGCCGCCCCCGCTCTTGCGGCCCGACGATGTGCGCACCGGCTTCTCCGGCTCCTTGCGCATCGGCACCTCGCGCTGGCCGCCGAGCACCTCGCCGCTCGTGTCCGTGAGCACCAGCGTGCCGTAATCGCCCTCGACCGCGAGCAGGCCCTGCGCCAGCAACTGCCGCACCACCCCGCGCCATTCGCCTTCACGCAGATCCGTACCGATGCCGAAGACGCTCAGCCCGTCATGGTCGAACTGGACCACCTTCGCCGTCTTCTTCCCGAGCAGAATGTCGATGATCTGCCCCGCGCCGAACTTCTGCCGCCGTTCCCGCTGCAGCCGCACCACTGTCGACAGCAGCTTCTGCGCCGCGATCGTGCCGTCCCAGGTGGCGGGCGGGGCGAGGCAGGTGTCGCAATTGCCGCACGGGGCCGAGCCGCGCTGGCCGAAATAGTCCAGCAGCCGGACCCGCCGGCACTGCACCGTCTCGCAGAGGGAGAGCATCGCGTCGAGGTGGGTGCCGAGTTTGCGGCGGTGGGCGTCATCGCCCTCCGAGGTGTCGATCATCTTGCGCTGCTGCACCACGTCCTGCAGCCCGTATGCCAGCCAGGCGGTGGCCGGCAGCCCGTCCCGCCCGGCGCGACCGGTCTCCTGGTAGTAACCCTCGACGGACTTCGGCAGGTCGAGATGCGCGACGAAGCGCACATCCGGCTTGTCGATCCCCATCCCGAAGGCGATGGTGGCGACGACGATCAGCCCCTCCTCGCGGAGGAAGCGCGACTGGTGCGCGGCGCGCATGCCGCCGTCGAGCCCCGCGTGATACGGCACGGCCTCGATGCCGTTCCGCACCAGGAACTCGGCGGTCTTCTCCACCGAGGCCCGGGACAGGCAGTAGACGATGCCCGCGTCCCCGTCGTGCTCCTCGCGGATGAGCTTGAGCAGCTGCTTCTTCGGGTCGGCCTTGGGCACGATCCGGTACTGGATGTTGGGGCGGTCGAAGCTCGCCACGAAATGCCGCACCCGGCCGTCCGGCCCCGGCTCCAGGCCGAGCCGGCCGGCGATCTCCGTGTGCGTCGCTTCCGTGGCGGTCGCGGTGAGGGCGATCCGCGGCACATCGGGCCAGCGGGCATGCAGCTCGGACAGCGCGAGATAGTCCGGCCGGAAGTCGTGCCCCCACTGGGCGACGCAGTGCGCCTCGTCGATCGCGAAGAGCGCGATCTTTCCCCGGTCGAGCAGCTCGACCGTGCCCTGCAGCCGCAGCCGCTCGGGTGCGAGATAGAGCAGGTCCAGCTCGCCCCGCAGAAACTCCTGCTCGACCAGCCGCCGCTCATCCGGATCCTGCGTCGAGTTGAGGAAGCCGGCCCGCACGCCTGCCGTCCGCAGCGCGTCCACCTGGTCCTGCATCAGCGCGATCAGCGGCGAGATCACCACGCCCGTGCCCGGCCTGACCAGCGCCGGGATCTGATAGCAGAGCGACTTGCCACCGCCGGTGGGCATCAGCACGAGCGCGTCGCCGCCGCTGACGACATGCTCGATGATCTCCTCCTGCTCACCCCGGAACGCGTCATAGCCGAAGACGCGCTGCAGCACCTCGGCCGCCTCGCTCGCCGTATGCGCGGGGGCGGCCGCGGTGGTTTCGGGTGTCAGCTCAGAAGTCATGCGGGCAATGCTAGGAGAGCTCCAAGATCACTCGCTCCGGCCTGTGGATAACTCCGTGGGGGGCGGGGGTGGTCCTTGACATACGGGCCGTGAGCAGAGGCTGTGGTGCAGGCCGTGGGCATAGGCTGTGGTGCAGGCCGTGCACAGGCCGTGAGCGCAGCCCGTAAAGCATTTGACCAGGCTCGCCCGCCCATGCGGATCATTCCGGTATGCCCGAGCTCACGCAGCCCGCCATTCCGCCCGGCACCCTCACCGCCGGCCCGCAGCCTGCCCTCCCCGTGCCGGGCGACGGCGACCTCCATCTCCGCCCCTGGCAGGACACCGACGCTCCCGCCGTACTCGCCGCCTACCAGGACGAAGCGATCATCCGCTGGCACGCCCGCCGCCTGGACTCCGCCGACGAAGCCGCCGGCTTGATCAAACAGTGGCGCGACGGCTGGGCTGCCGGGACGGCCGCCCAGTGGGCGATCGCCCGTACGACCGACGATGCCTGCCTCGGCCGCATGGCCCTGCGCCTGATGGACCTCCACGAGGGCACCGCCGAGATCGGCTACTGGATCGCGCCGACGGCTCGCGGTACCGCGGTCGCCCCCCGCGCCCTGACGACCATGACGGAATGGGCCGTGGCCGCCGGCTTCCACCGCCTCGACCTCCTCCACTCCACGGGCAACGCGGCCTCCTGCCGCGTAGCCGAGAAGTCCGGCTACCCCCTGGAAGGCACCCGCCGCAGCTCAGCCCTGCACACCGACGGCTGGCATGACATGCACGTCCACACCCGCATCCAGGCGTAGTCGCCCGCTGCCCACGGCCCCGGGCATTGGGGTGATCCGCTACCCTGTCACTGGCCCCGCCTCCGTAGCTCAGGGGATAGAGCACCGCTCTCCTAAAGCGGGTGTCGCAGGTTCGAATCCTGCCGGGGGCACTGTGTCTGAGCAGCGCGTTTACCTCTCTCGGGTAGGCGCGCTGCCCTGTCGCGGAGTTATGCGACGCTGGCGGCGGTGGTGAGCTGTACTTGCTGGTGCGCCGCTCGGCCGCCCGGTGCCTGGCTGACCCGTGGGGTCAGCCAGGTCGGTGGGGTCAGCGGACGTCTACGCAGTCACCGGTGGCGGTGACCGGGGGCGTGGTGGTGGTGCCCTCGAACTTGTAGCGGTAGCAGCGGTCGGTGGTGGCGGTGCGGGTCTGCTTCTCGACGCCTGCCAGGCTGCCGGTTCCGGTGCTGTGGCTGCTGGTGGTGGCGTACGAGCCGGTCAGCGAACGCTCCTGGAGGCGGACGGTCTGCTGGGTGTAGCCCGCGTACTTGTAGGTGTCCCAGTTGGCGCGCTCCAGCTTGCCGGTGATCGTGATCGTCTTGCCCTTGGCGACGGGCTCGGGGGACGCGTTGTTGCTCAGCCGGGACCAGCGCTTGAGGTACCAGGTCTTGGCGTTGTCGGTGTCCACGTCGGTGGTCGCCTCGGTGATCGCGTAGAGGGAGATCTTCCAGGCGCCGGCATCCTCGTTCGTCAGGTCGCTCTGGGGGTCGATCTTGTAGGTGGCCGTGCAGCTGTGCGTGCCGTCACCGTTCGAAACGCAGGGCTCGGTGCCCGCATCGAACTGCTCGGAGTTGATCCACTGCTTCAGTCCGGTGTCGGTGTCGGTGCCGCGCCAGATCGACGCGTCGCTCCCGTAGAGCGTCGACCCGCCGCTGACCGTCCACTTCACGGTGATCGTCTGCGTGTTCGTCGTCCCGACCTGGGCGCTGTTGCCGCCGTTGACGGTGATGCCGGAGACTTCGGTGACGTCGGCAGTGCTCGCGCGGGTCTTGGGCGCTTCGGCCTTCGCCTCCGACGCGTCGGCGGCCGCGGCCTTGCTCTGCTCCAGCGCCTTGGCCGCGTCGGTCCCGCCCGCAGTCGCGGACGGGGTGACGAGCAGGCCGACGGCGAGCCCGGAGGCGGCCAGTGCGCTGACGCCCAGGGTCACCTTCTTGCCGGGCGTGAACTTCTTGCGGGAGTGCTGGGACATGAGGCGGCTCCGTTACGACTATCGACGGGCGGATGCAGGTCGCAGACGGGCGGACCCTGATCACGCACGGCCGTGGCGGCCGCACAGTCTTGATCGGCGAGGAGGTGAATAGGTTGTACGTGCGCGACAGTCGAGGTGTGTGAGGTGCGTCACCTGCGTTGGCGTGTCGCGCGGGGGGTTGTGTCACGGGGCGTGGGGTCCTCGGTACGATGCGCGCCCTGCGCCGCCACGCGCGGGGGCGGGCCGCGAGCGCCTGCGAGCCGAACGCGTCACCCGCGACGCAGATTTCGCGGCGAAGCGCGCTGACCGTCGGCATCACCCTGCAGCCGGACGTCCTCACCGATCTCGCCCCGGCCCCTGCTGTCCGCGGCTGCGCCATGGATGCGGTCCGGTAGCGTGCGCACGGTCATTCGACCGGGGAGCTTGTAGCTGATGCCTGTACGTAGGACCGCCCTTGCCGCCACTGCCGCTGCCATGGCCGCAGTCGCGGCGCTGAGCCTCACCGCCTGCGGGAGCGATGACCGCGAGCCGGGCAAGCCGGCAGGTCGGGCCGAGGGGACGGAGGACTCGAAGAAGGCGCCGGAGTCCCCCAAGGCGGCCGAGACCCCCGCCAGCCCGGTGAAGGGTGTGGATCTCGGGCTGCCGAAGGAAATGAAGCTGGCCTTCGACTTTCCCTTGACGGGTGACAAGGGCAAGGACGCGGCGCTGCGGGATGCGGAGGACTTTGTCCGGAGCATCTACAAGGGGGTGGCCGAGCAGTCGGCGGATGATCCGGCGCACCACATGTATGCGCGGGAGGACGGTCTGCTGTACGCGAGGGATCAGATCGCTCGGCGCGTCGACAAGGGGCAGACCGCCACCGGCCTGCGGCGCCACTACCGGGCCGAGACCAAGGAGAGCTCGAACGGCACGGGCTTCGAGGTCAGCTTCTGCCTCGATGAATCGGCCTTCTTCACCAAGGACGCGAAGACGGGCAAGGTCTTCAAGCTCAAGCCGAGCATCGAGGACTACAGCCGCTATCGGGTGGTGATGACGGAGGTCCCGAAGCTGCCTGGCGCCTTCCAGGCCTCGAAGGTCGACGTCGAGCAGGGCGTTGCGAGCTGCAAGGGATGAGGCGTTGCACAACGCCTCATCCCTTGCAGCTCAGCTCTCCCTGATTGTCTCGGCTACCTGCGCCGGTGAGGTCTGCCAGGGAGCTCCATGGCCGGGGAGG
Organism: Streptomyces coryli; assembly: GCF_011044975.1. Taxonomy (GTDB): domain Bacteria; phylum Actinomycetota; class Actinomycetes; order Streptomycetales; family Streptomycetaceae; genus Streptomyces; species Streptomyces coryli. The sequence continues at coordinate 5,667 of NZ_JAAKZV010000261.1, forward strand.
ACCCAGGACGCCTCCAGGCCGGTGATCTTGTCCAGGGAGGCCAGGGCTTCGGTCGGGTTGTCCGTGAAAGGGGCCGGCTGGGGGCCGGTGCGGCCGGTGAGTACGTGGCGGGTGGTCAGGGCGTCGCCGACGAAGACCGCGTCGGCGATGGGGATGTACACGGCCACGCTGCCCGGGGAGTGGCCCGGCATGCCCACGATCGCCGGTTTGCCGGGGAGGTCCAGGACGTCGCCGTCGTGGATCTCGGTGACCTCGGCGAGGTAGCGGGTCCGCAGGCCGTTCTTGCTCAGGGAGTAGCCGAAGAAGCGCAGCGTGGGTCCCAGTCGCATGGGGCCGAACGCGGTCTTGGGCTTGTCGCCGGTGCGGGCGCGGGCGGCGTCGGCGGTGTGGACGTACACCGGTACGCCGTGCTCGCTGCGGAGGCGTTCGGCGAAGCCGATGTGGTCGGAGTCGCCGTGGGTCAGGACGAGTCCGCGGATGTCGTCCAAAGACTTGCCCAGGGAGTCGAGTTCGCGCTGCAGGTCTTTCCAGTGACCTGGGAGGCCGGCGTCGACGAGGGTGATTCCGTCGGGGGTGTCGATGAGGTAGCACGCCACCACATCGTTGCCGAGGCGGTGCAGATGAGGTGCGAGTTTCATGAGCCTCTCCCGAGGATGAGGTCTTCGAAGTGGCGGCCAACCTATGTCGGGTCGGAGTGCGGGCGCCATCGCTTATGGCCCTCCCTCGTCCGGCACTTGCAGCTCGAAGGCGCTCCGGAGGGCTGAGCAAGCGAGCCCGGTCGAGCGGGGAATGCGTGCGGGTTGGGCGCGAGGGTTCTGTGTGGGCGTGGGCGCGTCTACGCTGGTTGCCACGCCCCAGCCCCCGGCATCGTGATGAGCCCAGCTCCGTCAAGTGGCCGCTGCCGATCGGGGAGCATGTCTTGAAGGCGACGAATGCGCGGTTGACCAACTGCCGCCCGGAGCAACGGGCCGCATCGGTGGATGACCGCGCGCTGGCGGCGGAGAATGCCCGTCTGCGGGCGGAGAACGAGCACTTGCTGCGCGCGATGGTCAGCCGGCCGGTCATCGACCAGGCGCGCGGCATGCTGATGGCACTGGCGCCGTGTTCCAGTGAACGAGCCTGGCGGCTGTTGGTCGACGTCTCGCAGCACAGCAACGTCAAGCTCCGCGAGGTCGCCGCGGACCTCGTCGCGAGCATGGAGGGCCGGGAGCTCCAGCAGGCGGTGCGGCTTGAACTGCGGCGCGAGCTTGCGCTCCTCCGCAATGCTGCTCCGCGCTGATCCCCAGTCGCTGACCCCCAGCGCTGATCCCCCTTGACGGTACGTCGCGTCGACAGGGCGGCACCGGAGGCTGTCTGCTCAACCGCCGGCGCCTTCGTCCCAGCAGGCCTGCAGCAACGCAGGTGCCGGGTAGCCCGGCCCGCGAGCAGCAAACCTGGGCCGGATGTCGGCTGCCCCCCAACCCGCGGCTCTGCGATGCTGACTGGGCGTCAGCTCATTGGACGGGCCCGTTGGGGGAGTCGGATGACTCAGGAGCGGAGCAAGGGCGTCTATGTATATCCGTTCGCGGCGGGGGAGCACGGCTCGGCGCCGCCCGTATACGAGGAGATGCGCGGGCGCTGTCCGATGGCCGAGGCGCGGTTGCCCAGCGGTGATCAAGTGTTGATGGTGACGTCGTACGACGACGTGCGGCAGGTGCTCTCCGACCCGCGCTTCAGTCGCGGTTTGCTGCTGGAGCCGGGGGCGCCGCGGATTCTCGCCGAGGGCGGGGACTTCGGCGGGCATCCGGAGGACCTGGTCAATATGGATCCGCCGGAGCACACGCGGCTGCGGCGCATTCTGCAGCCGGCGTTCACCGTGCGGCGGGCCGAGAAGTGGCGAGGCCACATCCGGGGGATCGCCGAGGAGCTCATCGACGGCGTGGTCGCCGCCGGGCCGCCCGCCGATCTCCTCGACGCCTTCGCGTTTCCGCTGCCGGTGCGGGTGATCTGCCGGGTGCTCGGCGTGCCCGCCGACGATGTCGAGCAGTTGCGCGCCTGGTCGGACACGATGCTGTCGGTGACGCCTGCCGGGGGCGAGGAGCGGGAGCGGTCGGCGGTCGAGTTCGGCACGTATGTGTACGGGCTGGTCGAGGCGCACCGGAAGCAGCCGGTGGCGGATCCGCTGGGTCTGCCGGAGCTGCCGGACCTGCCGGATCTGCTGCACGACCTCATCGACGCCCACGACGAAGGCGACCGGCTGAGCGAGATGGAGCTGATCCGTACCGTCTGCGGGCTGATCGTGGCCGGACACGAGACCACCGCCAACTCCATCGCCCGCGGAATCCTCACGCTGCTCCGTCACCCGGAGCAACTGGCCGCTCTGCGGGCGGACTCCGGGCTGCTGCCCGGCGCCGTCGAGGAGATCCTGCGAGCCGAGATCCCCGGTCACTACGGCCTGCTGCGGATGGCGCGGGAGGACGTCGAGCTGCCGTCCGGCGGCGTGGTGCCGAAGGGGCGTGGGGTGCTGCCCTCGATGGCCGCGGCCAACCTCGACCCGGCGCACTTCGCCGACCCCTCCGCCCTCGACATCCGCCGCGCGGACAGCCGCCATCTCGCCTTCGGCCACGGCACGCACTTCTGCCTCGGCGCGAACCTCGCGCGCGTCGAACTCCAGGAGGCCCTGCGGGCCTTCCTCGCCCGCCTGCCGGATCCGGCCCTCACCGTTGACCCGGCCGAGCTCACGTGGGGCACGGACAGCAGGGTGTGCCGGGTGTCCGAGGTGCCGGTGACGTGGGGCCGGTGACGGCGGGCCGATGACGGCGGGCCTTGATTAATACAGTTCTGTCGTATCTCTGGGCAACTCCCTTACCTGTTGGTAGCTTTCGGCTGCTTTACCTGTGAGTAACACCCAGCAGTGATCCCTGTGAACCCCATTCACGAGCCGAGGGAGTCATGCCCAAACCCGCCATCCGGCACCTCGCGACCGCGGTCGTCACCGCGCTTGCCCTCACGTCCGCCCCGGCCGCGACCGCCCAGCCGACCCCGAGAGCGGCAGCCACCGCCGACAGCTTCTACACCTACGACGGCAGCAAGCCCCTCTCCTCCTACGAACCCGGCGACGTCCTCAAAACCCGCACGCTGCAGTACCACGTCGTCGGCATCCCGACCCCGGTGCGGGCCACCCAGCTCCTCTACCGCACCACCGACGCCCAGGGCCGCCCCTCCGCCGGCGTGACCAGCGTCGTCCGCGGCGTGGGCAGCGACGGCAGCAAGGCGGTCTCGTACCAGTCGGCGTACGACTCCCTCAATCCCGAGCACGGGCCCTCCCGCGCCATCGCCGGCGACGTCAGCCTCGGCGGGCTGCTGCCCAATGCCGAATCGCTCGTGCTGGTGCCGTTCCTGCTGCAGGGTTACGACGTCATCGTCCCGGACACCGAGGGGCAGACCGCGAACTTCGCCGCAGGGCCTGAATACGGGACCACCACGCTCGACTCCCTCCGCGCCGTGAGCAAGGCGAAGGAGACCGGGATGAGCGACGCGACCCGCTTCGGGCTGATCGGCTACTCCGGCGGCGCCATCGCCACCCACTGGGCGTCCGCGCTCGCGCCGAAGTACGCGCCCGACATCAACCGCCGGCTCGTCGGCTTCGCCGAGGGCGGGCTGCTCGTGGCGCCCGCGCACAACCTCAAGTACGTGGACGGCAGTACGGTCTGGGCCGGCGTCATCCCGATGGCGCTGATCGGGGCGGCCCGCGCGTACGACATCGACCTCAAGCGCTACATGAGCGACTACGGCCGCACGGTCTACGAGAAGCTCGAGCACGCGTCGATCGTCAACGCCCTCGGCCAATACCCCGGCCTGACCTGGAAGAAGCTCGCCAAGCCGGAGTTCGCGAACCCCAACTCGGTGCCCGAGTTCGTCGATGCCGTGAACAAGCTCAACCTCGGTGAGGCACCCACCCCGACGATCCCCGGCTATATCGCTCAGGGGGACGGGGGCGTCCTGGAGGGCACCCCCAGCAATCTCCCGGGCATCGGTACCGGCGACGGCGTCATGGTCGCGGGGGATGTGCGGGCGCTGGCCCGGCAGTACTGCGACAAGGGCAATACGTCGATCAAGTTCAAGCAGTACGAGACGCTCAGCCACGTCGGCGCCACCGTCCCCTGGGCCCCCGTCGCCCTGGACTGGCTGAACGACCGCTTCGCGGGCAAGACCCCGCCGTCCAGCTGCGGGCAGATCCCGGCGGGGAACTCGCTGGCACCGGAGGAGCACGCACCGGCGGGCTGACGGACGGGCCCGCGCGGCCCGGCCCCGGCCTCCCCGAAGCGAGGCGCTAAGCACACCTCCCCCACACCGCCCACGCCCGCGCCGTCAGCGCGATGGAGCCGTCCGCCTGACGCGGCACGGTCGCGTCGAAGCGGTCGCGCAGCTGGTCGCGGGTGGCGCGGGGGAGCGCCGCGAGGTAGCCGGGGGCCGGGCCCTGGCCTGCCAGGAAGGGGGCCCAGAGGTCGTTGAAGTCGTCGAAGCGGGTGGGGACTTCGATCGGCGCGACCGACACCTCCGCCAGCCCGGCCTCCTCCCACACCGCCCGTAAGCGCTCCGGCCGGCACACCGGAAACCGGGCCCCCTCATCCCGCGCCGCCGCCGCGGGATCGACCGTCGCCGCGGCGTCCCAGAAGCGGCGCAGGAAGCCCATGCCCTCCGCGTAATCCCAGACATACGCCGCCGCCTGCCCGCCGCGCCGCACCGCGCGCCGTAGCTCGGCGGCGGCCGCGGCCGGGTCGGGGACGAAGTTCAGCGCCAGGCCGCTGACCGCCAGGTCGAACGCGCCGTCGCGCACCGGCAGCCGCATCGCGTCGCCCACGACGAAACGGAACGGTCCGCCCTCGCCCGCGGCCGCCGCCGAGCTACGGCGCGCGGTGCGGCGCGGCGGGCAGGCGGCGGCGTATGTC
>NZ_JAAKZV010000262.1 GCF_011044975.1 Streptomyces coryli
GTCCCACCCCCGCCCACCGCCGGCGACCACATCCTCGACTACCTCCGCGCCCAGGTCACTGCCATCGTCGAGCTCGACCCGGCGGTACGCCGCGACCTCCCCGACTCCGTGCACCGCATGCGCGTCGCCACCCGCCGGCTGCGCAGCGCCTTCCGCAGCTACCGCAAGCTCCTCGACCGGGCCGTCACCGACCCGGTCGGCGAGGAGCTGAAGTGGCTCGCCGCCGAGCTCGGCATCGACCGCGACCGCGAGGTGCTCACCGGCCGTATCCAGGCGGGCCTCGACGGGCTGCCCCGGCACCTCGCGGTCGGCCCGGTCCGCGGCCGGCTGCGCACCTGGTCGGCGGCCCGGCGGCAGGGCTCGCGGCGCCGGCTCATCGCCGTACTGGACGGGAAGCGCTATCTCGCGCTCCTCGACACCCTGGACGCGCTGCTCGCAGAGCCGCCGCTCAGGCCCGCCGCCGCGAAGCCGCCGGAGGCGGTCATCCCGGACGTGGTGCGGGGCGACTTCGACCGGCTGGCCGGCTTCGTCGCCGACGCGCTGGCCCGCCCCTCAAGCGCGGAGAAGGACCTGGCCATGCACGAGGCCCGCAAGGCCGCCAAGCGCACCCGCTACTCCGCCGAGGCCGCCCGGGTCCCGGTCGGCAAGCCCGCGAAGCGCTTCGCCGCGCGGATGACCGAGATCCAGGAGTTGCTCGGCGACCACCAGGACAGCGTCGTCGTACGCGAGGCGCTGCGCGACCTGGCGGCACAGTCGGCCGCGGCGGGGGAGAACGCCTTCACGTTCGGCCTGCTCTACGGCCGCGAGGAGGCCCGGTCGGCGGAGTGCGAGCGGGAGCTGCCGGGGTTGTGGGAGCGGGTGTCGGAGCCCGCGCTGAGGCGGGAGCTGGGCTGAGGAACCGTCTCCGACCTGCGGGAATGGGTAGCCGCAGGCGCATCGCGTTAGGCTGGATGGTCACCTTCGTACCCCTGAACCGCAGCTCAAGGACATCTCCCATGCCTGTCGATTCGGTCTTCCCGCGCCTGGAGGCCCTCCTCCCGCATGTCCAGAAGCCGATCCAGTACGTCGGCGGGGAGCTCAACTCCACCGTCAAGGACTGGGACGCCTGCGACGTCCGCTGGGCCCTGATGTACCCGGACGCGTACGAGGTGGGCCTGCCCAACCAGGGCGTCATGATCCTTTACGAGGTCCTCAACGAGCGCGAGGGCGTCCTCGCCGAGCGCACGTACAGCGTGTGGCCGGACCTCGAGGAGAAGATGCGCGAGCACGGCGTCCCGCAGTTCACCGTGGACAGCCACCGCCCGGTCGCCGCCTTCGACGTCCTCGGCGTCTCCTTCGCCACCGAGCTGGGCTACACGAACCTGCTCACGGCCCTGGACCTGTCCGGCATCCCGCTGGAGTCCAAGGACCGCACCGAGGACCACCCGGTGATCCTCGCCGGCGGCCACGCCGCCTTCAATCCGGAGCCGATCGCCGACTTCATCGACGCCGCGGTCATCGGCGACGGCGAGCAGGCCGTCCTGGAGATCACCGACATCATCCGCGCCTGGAAGGCCGAGGGCCGGCCGGGCGGGCGCGACGAGCTGCTGCTGCGGCTGGCCAAGACCGGCACGGTCTACATCCCGAAGTTCTACGACGTGGAGTACCTGGAGGACGGCCGCATCGGCCGCGTCGTCCCCAACCGCTCCGGTGTGCCGTGGCGCGTGGCCAAGCACACCGTCATGGACCTGGACGAGTGGCCGTACCCGAAGCAGCCCCTGGTCCCGCTCGCCGAGACCGTCCACGAGCGCATGTCGGTCGAGATCTTCCGCGGCTGCACCCGCGGCTGCCGCTTCTGCCAGGCGGGCATGATCACCCGCCCGGTGCGCGAGCGCTCCATCACCGGCATCGGCGAGATGGTCGACAAGGGCCTGAAGGCGACCGGCTTCGAGGAGGTCGGCCTCCTGTCGCTGTCGTCGGCGGACCACAGCGAGATCGGCGAGGTCGCCAAGGGCCTCGCGGACCGCTACACCGAGGACAAGATCGGCCTCTCGCTGCCGTCGACGCGAGTCGACGCCTTCAACATCGACCTGGCCAACGAGCTGACGAGGAACGGCCGTCGCTCGGGTCTCACCTTCGCCCCCGAGGGCGCCACCGAGCGCATCCGCAAGGTCATCAACAAGATGGTCTCGGAGGACGACCTGATCCGCACGGTCGCCACCGCGTACGGCAACGGCTGGCGCCAGGTGAAGCTGTACTTCATGTGCGGCCTGCCCACCGAGACCGACGACGACGTCGTCCAGATCGGCGACATGGCGGCGAAGGTCATCCAGAAGGGCCGCGAGGTCGCGGGCTCCAACGACATCCGCTGCACGGTCTCGATCGGCGGCTTCGTGCCCAAGCCGCACACCCCGTTCCAGTGGGCCCCGCAGCTGTCCGCCGAGGCCACCGACGCCCGCCTGGAGAAGCTCCGCGAGCGCATCCGCGGCGACAAGCGCTACGGCCGCAACATCGGCTTCCGCTACCACGACGGCAAGCCCGGCATCGTCGAAGGCCTGCTCTCCCGCGGCGACCGCCGCGTGGGCGCGGTCATCCGCGAGGCATACGAGAACGGCGGCCGCTTCGACGGCTGGCGCGAGTACTTCTCGTACGACGGCTGGATGAAGGCCGCGGAGGCGGCGCTGCCGCAGTTCGGCGTGGACGTCGACTGGTACACGACGCGGGAGCGTTCGTACGAGGAGGTCCTGCCCTGGGACCACCTGGACTCCGGCCTCGACAAGGACTGGCTCTGGGAGGACTGGCAGGACGCCCTCGACGAGACCGAGGTCGACGACTGCCGCTGGACCCCGTGCTTCGACTGCGGCGTCTGCCCGGCCATGGACACCGAGATCCAGGTCGGCCCGACGGGCAAGAAGCTGCTGCCGCTGACCGTGGTGAACAACTGACTCGCTGACGGCCGCCGGGGTGCGTCAGAATGGCGTGATGCCGCAGCTGACGCCCCCCGACACCCGGTTTCACGCCTCGTTCCTCGAGGCGATGAAGGAGTTCGAGGCCGAGGGGCGGGGGGTGCCCGAGGACGGGTCCAACGTCGGGCGGGATCTGCGTGGTTGGGGGCACCGCTGGGAGGATCCGGCGGTCTTCGCCGCGTACGTCGCGGGGCTGCGTGAGGAGGCCGATCACGCGGTGCCGCCGCGGCCCGGCTGGGTGCACTGCACGCAGCTGTGGGTGGTGGACGCGGACTCCGGCACGTACTACGGGCGCATCGCTGTCCGGCATGAACTCAACGAGTTCCTGCGCGACATCGGCGGCCACATCGGCTACGACATCCGGCCGACCGCGCGCCGGCGCGGCTATGCCACGGCGGCGCTGCGCGAGGCGCTGCCGGTCGCGGGCGAGTTGGGGCTGCGTTCCGTTCTGGTCACATGCGACTACGACAATGTGGCCTCCCGTAAAGTCATCGAGACCTGCGGCGGCGTCTACGAGGACGAGCGGAACGGCAAGCTGCGGTACTGGATCGACACGGGGGCTGGACATGGAACCGGTGAGGCTGGAGAAGCCGGCGGCTGAGCCACAGCGCGAACTGCCCGCCGAGGGCTGTCTGACGACCGCGATCCGGATTCCGGTGCGGATCGTGGTGCTGGTCCTGGTCCTGCCGGTGCGCTTCGTGTGGGACGCGCTCGTCGCCGCGGCGCGGGCGTTCCGGCGCGGCGTGCTGAACCCGGTGGGGCGCGGGCTGGGCTGGCTGGGCCGGGTGCTCGTGGTGGCGCCGCTGGCGTGGTTCTACGGGACCGTGCTCACCCCGATCGGCCACGGGATCGCATGGCTCGCCCGCGGGCTGGAGGCCGGGACCGCGGCCGTACTGCGCGGCATCGGGGCCGTGTTGGGCTGGCTGTGGCGGTACGTGATCGTGGCGCCGGTGGCGGGACTGTGGCGATACGTGGTGGTGGCGCCGATCGCCTGGATCTACCGCGCGCTCCTCACCCCGGTCGGCCACGCCGTGATGTGGCTCCTCCGCCCCCTCGGCCACGGCGCCTCGGCCACCGGGCGCGGCCTGCGCGCGGTGTTCTCCTGGCTGCTGCACTGGCTCGTGCTGGCTCCGTCGAGCGCGCTCTACCGCTATCTCCTCACCCCCGTGGGCCACGCCTTCCGCTGGACGGCGCTGGCGGCGGCCGCCGGGGTGGCCTGGCTGTGGCGCTACCTGGTCGTGGTGCCGGTCTCCTGGACGTACGCGAACCTCCTCACCCCGCTCGGCCACGGACTGCTCTGGACCGGGCGGATGCTGGTGGCGGGGCTGGTGTGGCCGTTCGTGGCGCTGTGGCGGTGGGTGCTGCTGCCGGTCGGGCGGCTGATCTCCACGGGTGTGGTGGTCGTGGCCCGCGAGACGTGGAATGCGCTCGGCCACGCCTGGCGGGCGGCCGGCTACATCTCGCGGGCGATCTGGCGCGGCATCGCCTGGGTGATGCGGGCGCTGTTCGCCCCCTTCCGGTGGGTGTGGGGCTCGGTGCTGCGCCCGGCGGGCCGCGCGGTCCGCGAGCATGTGCTGCGCCCGATCGGGGCGGCGTTCCGGGGTGCGGGCCGGGCCGTACGCGCATCGCTCCGCGACGCCGGGCGGGCGACACGCGCGGCGCTGACGGCGGCCCGGGACACGGCCCGCCAGACGAGGGCGGACATCCGCCGGGCGCTGTTCGGGGCACCGAAGGCTGGGCCGGAGCCGGTGGCTCTGGAGAAGAGCCCCAGGCACCGGTGACTTTCAGGCCCGGTCGGCAGCGCGACCTGCACTGAACCGAAGCCGGTCCGTACCCGGCGTAACCTTGAGTCACAACGTACGGAAAACACGACGAAGGACTGACCGACCCTGGGCAAGCGACAGCCCGAAGGCCCGCCGCCTGCACCCGCGGTGCAGCGCATCAGACTGCGCTACACCAAGCGCGGCCGCCTGAGGTTCACCAGCCACCGCGACTTCCAGCGCGCCTTTGAGCGCGCGCTGCGCCGCGCCGAGGTCCCCATGGCCTACTCCGCGGGCTTCACCCCGCACCCCAAGGTCTCGTACGCCAACGCCGCCCCCACGGGGACCGGCAGCGAGGCCGAGTACCTGGAGATCGCGCTCACCGAGCGCCGCGAGGTGGGGCCGCTCGCCGAGCTGCTCAACACCTCGCTGCCCGACGGCCTCGACATCACGGACGCCGTCGAGGCCCGCACCCCCGCGCTCGCCGACCGCCTGGAGGCGTCGGTGTGGGAGCTGCGGCTCGACGGCGTGGAGCCGGAGGCCGCTCACAAGGCGGTCGAGGCGTTCCTCGCGGCGGAGAACGTCGAGGTCGAGCGGCAGACCAAGAAGGGCATGCGCAGCTTCGACGCGCGTGCTGCCGTGGTGTCGCTGGAGGCCGCGGACGAGGCGGTCCGTCCACAGGCCGATAGGCCCGGGGCGGGTCCCTGTGCGATACTGCGCCTGGTAGTGCGGCACCTGACACCTGCCGTACGACCCGACGACGTCCTGTCCGGCCTTCGAGCCGTGGCCGACCTGGCGCCGCCGGTCGCCGCAGCGGTGACCAGGCTGGCGCAGGGGCCGCTGGCTGAGGAGACCGGTTCGGTGACCGACCCGCTCGCGCCCGACCGCGACGCCGCTCCGGCCCCACCCACGGCCACGGAGCAGCCGGTCGCGAAGGCGCCGGACGGCACTGAATAGGGCTTCGTCGTCATCGCGCCGCCGCGGCACGAGGAGCCACCCGTCCTCGGCGAGCGCACGGACCAGCAGACTTTCGCCGGTCCGTCCCCACGGAGGTGGGGCGGGCCCGGCGAGCGAGACAAGAGCTCCCGTGCGGCGCTTACGCCCCGGGCCGCGGCTCCGCGATGAATCGCGGGCTGTCCGGCCGAGTCAGGGGCGGGGTGCCCGGGAGCGTGACGGGAGTACCACCCGCATGCTCGAGCCCATCGAGCCCACGGAGAACGCATCCGGGGCCAGCTTCGAGGTCAGCGACAGTCCTAGCGACAACCTGCCCCCGCGCCGCCGGCGCCGGGCGGTATCGCGCCCGGCGGGCCCGCCTTCGGCTGCGGCCGAGGAGGCCGCGACCATACGGCAGGACGAGGAAGCCCAGGTCAGCGGGGCTACTGACGAGATGACCGCCGAGGAGCCGGCTGCTGCCGGTGACGAGGCCGTTGAGACCACTGGCGGCGAGTCGGCCATCGCCGGCGACGAGGCCGCCGAGACCACTGCCGACGAGTCGGCCGCACACGCGGCTACGGCGGTCGCCGAACCCGCGGCCGAGGCCGCCACGGACCTGGCCGCATCGGCGGCCGGAGGCGCCGCCGGGCACGCCGCGGATGCGGTGGAGGCCGCCGCCGAGATCGCCGCGGAGACCGCCGGGGGCGCGGCCGGGGTTGCTACGGACGCTGCTGGCGGCGCGGCCGGCATTGCCGCGGGTGCGGCTGAGAGTGCCGCCGCTCTTTCCAGCGAGGCCGCCGGGGGCTCGGCTGCCCTTGCGGCGGACGCGGCCGAAGGTGCCGCTGACCTTGCTACGGATGCTGCTGGTGGCGCCGCTGGCGTTGCCGCGGATGCGGCTGACCAGGGTGAGGCCGCTGCTGGGCCGCGGCGCCGCCGTCGGGCCACTCGCAGCGTGGCCGCGCCTCAGGGCGAGGCTGCGGGCGAGATCGTCGTGCCCGCCGCCGAGGCCGGGCCTGCCGCTGTCGCGGATGAGCCAGCGGCCGCCGAGCCGGTCGTCTCCTCCGCCCCGCCGCCCCGCAGGCGCCGCCGCGCCACCCGTGACGTCACCGCCCCGAGCGCCGCGCCGGCCGCCCCGCACGAGACCGCTGTAGTGGCGGAGCCCGCGCCCTTCGACGACGAGTCCGCTGCGGAGAGCCACGAGCCGGAGACGGCTGATCAGCCCGTATCGGCCGCCGAGCCCGCCGCTCAGGTCGAGCCCGCCACCGAGCTGGCCGCTCAGGCCGAGCCCGAGGGCGCTTCCGAGTCCTCCATCCAGGCCGAGTCCGCCGCCGACGCTGCGGCCCCCCGACGGCGTCGCCGCGCCACGCGTCGCGTGAGCGCTCCGGCCGGGGCTCCCGAGCCTGTCGAGCCTGCTCCGGCGGCAGCACAGCCCGTCACCCCCGAGCCCGAGTCCGCCGCATCGGGCGCCGCCGAGCCCGAGGCCGAGGCCGCCGCCCCGCGTCGCCGGCAGCGCGTCGCGCGTCGCGCGAGTGCTCCGGCTGGTGCTCCGGCGCCCGTCGAGGATGCCCCCGCGGCAACACAGCCCGTCAGCCCCGAGCCCGTGGCTGACGTAAACACCAAGGAAGAGTCCGCCACCGCTGAGGAGTCTGCCGCCGAGGCGGCACCCCGTCGCCGGCGGCGCGTTGCGCGGCGGGCGAGTGCTCCCGCCGGGGCGCCGCAGGCCGTTGCCGAGGACGCTGAAGAGGCGCCCGGCCAGGAGGGTGTGGACGCCGCCGGTTCTGAGCCGGTCCGCGTCGACTCCGCGCAGGACGACCCCGCCGAGGGTGCCGCCGACAGCGGTGCCGAGCGGCCGGAGGACGCCCGTAACGAAGCGGAACCGGTGGCGCGCAGGCGTCGTCGTACCACTCGCAGCGCAAGCGCACCCGCCGCCGCGGCAGAGGCTTCCGCCACAGCAGAGGAGCACGTCATCTCGAAGTCCGAGGAAAGCACCGGGGACCGGGCCGAGCAGGCCGGAAACGCCGAGGTCGCGGAGGACGCCGCGCCGAAGCGGACCCGTCGCCGGGCCTCCCGCAAGGCCGCCTCGCCCGAGCCGGAGACGACGGCGGCAGCCGCCGCAGAGCCCGCTGAGGACGCCGCCGGTGAGCCGGAAGCGGAACCTGCCGCCCCCGCACCCGCAGCCGCGTCCATGTCGCTCTTCCAGGCCCCGGTCTTCACCGAGCCCGCCTTCCAGACCCCGCAGCGCGCGGCCGCCGCCCTCGAGGCGGAGGAGAAGCAGGCCGAGGAGCCGGACGAGGACGCGCAGGACGAGGCCGTCGAGGCCGACGACAGCGCCGAGAACGACGCCGAGGGCGGTGACCGCCCCGGTCGCCGCCGGCGCCGCGGCGGCCGCCGCCGCAAGCGCGGCGAGTCCGCCGAGCAGGACGACGACGGCAACTCCGAGCAGCGCCCCGCCGACGCCGACGAGGCGGAGGAGAAGGACGCCGCCGACGACAACGACAACGACAACGACAGCGCCGACGACGAGGGCGAGTCGAAGTCCGGCGGGAGCGGTAGCTCCAGCCGCCGTCGTCGCCGTCGTCGCCGCCGGGACGCCGCCGACGGCGGGGGCTCCTCCGACTCGGCCCCGGCCGACGACCCGGAGCGTACGGTCGTCAAGGTCCGCGAGCCGCGCCCCAAGAGCGAGCCGTCCGACGAGGTGCAGTCCATCAAGGGCTCCACCCGCCTGGAGGCGAAGAAGCAGCGCCGCCGGGAAGGCCGCGAGCAGGGCCGCCGCCGGGTGCCGATCATCACCGAGGCCGAGTTCCTGGCCCGCCGCGAGGCCGTCGAGCGGGTCATGGTGGTCCGCGAGAACGGCGACCGCACCCAGATCGGCGTGCTGGAGGACGACGTCCTCGTCGAGCACTTCGTGAACAAGGAGCAGGCGACCTCGTACGTCGGGAACGTCTATCTCGGCAAGGTCCAGAACGTGCTCCCGTCGATGGAGGCCGCCTTCGTCGACATCGGCAAGGGGCGGAATGCCGTCCTGTACGCCGGTGAGGTCAACTTCGAATCGCTGGGGCTGTCCAATGGCCCGCGGCGGATCGAGAACGCGCTCAAGTCCGGCCAGTCCGTTCTCGTCCAGGTCACCAAGGACCCGATCGGGCACAAGGGTGCCCGGCTGACCAGCCAGGTTTCGCTGCCGGGCCGCTACCTCGTGTACGTGCCCGAGGGCTCGATGACCGGCATCAGCCGCAAGCTCCCGGACACCGAGCGGTCGCGCCTGAAGCAGATCCTCAAGAAGATCGTCCCCGAGGACGCGGGCGTCATCGTCCGTACCGCCGCGGAGGGCGCCAGCGAGGACGAGCTCACCCGCGATGTCGAGCGGCTGCAGGCGCAGTGGGAAGAGATCAAGAAGAAGGCCAAGAGCGGCAACGCGCCGACGCTGCTCTACGGCGAGCCGGACATGACCGTCCGGGTCGTCCGCGACATCTTCAACGAGGACTTCAAGAAGGTCATCGTCAGCGGCGACAAGGCCTGGGAGACCATCCACGGTTACGTCTCGCACGTGGCGCCCGACCTGGCGCCGCGGCTGGAGAAGTGGACGTCGGACACGGACGTCTTCGCCGCGAACCGGATCGACGAGCAGCTGATGAAGGCGCTGGACCGGAAGGTCTGGCTGCCGTCCGGCGGCTCGCTGGTGATCGACCGGACCGAGGCGATGGTCGTGGTCGACGTGAACACCGGCAAGTTCACCGGCCAGGGCGGCAACCTCGAGGAGACCGTCACCAGGAACAACCTGGAGGCGGCCGAGGAGATCGTGCGCCAGCTGCGGCTGCGCGACCTCGGCGGCATCATCGTGATCGACTTCATCGACATGGTGCTGGAGTCGAACCGGGACCTGGTGCTGCGGCGGCTGCTGGAGTGCCTGGGCCGGGACCGTACGAAGCACCAGGTGGCGGAGGTCACCTCGCTGGGTCTGGTGCAGATGACCCGCAAGCGGGTCGGCCAGGGGCTGCTCGAGTCCTTCTCGGAGCCGTGCGTGCACTGCAACGGCCGCGGCGTGATCGTCCACATGGACCAGCCGTCGGTGAACGGTGGCGGCGGCAAGAAGAAGGGCAAGGGCAAGTCCAAGGAGTCCCGCGAGGCGAAGGACGCTGCCGGCAGGGAGTCCGTGGAGCAGGAGGCCGAGGCCAAGGAGAAGGCCAAGGCGCGGGCTCAGCAGGTGCACGAGGCGGCGGTCGCCGCGGAGACGACGATCGCGCCGGACGAGGAGCTGTACGGCAGCGCCGCCGAGGCCGAGGCCGCGGCGGGCGCGAAGCCGGCGCGGCGGCGGCGCGGGTCGCGTAAGGCGACCGCTCCGGCGGGGGCGCCGAAGGTCGCCGAGACGGAGCCGGTGGTCGTCGCGGAGCCGGAGCCGGTGGCTCCGGAGCCGGTCGCCGAGCCGGCGGAGACGAAGGCGGAGGCGGAGTCCGCTCCCGCGGAGTCCGCTGCCGTGGAGGCGCCCGCCGAGGAGCCGAAGCCGCGGACGCGGCGCCGGGCGACGCGTAAGGCGTCGTCGCCTGCGGGGCCGCCGAAGGTGACGGAGGAGCCCGCTGTCGCGGAGGCGCCCGCGGAGTCCGCTCCCGCGGAGGCTCCGGCCGAGGCCGAGGAGAAGCCGAAGAAGCGGGTCCGTAAGACCGCGGCGAAGAAGCCGGCTGCCAAGAAGACCGCGGCGAAGAAGACCACCGCCAAGAAGGCGTCGTCGAAGAAGACCGCGGCGGCGGAGCAGGACACGACTGCGCAGGTCAGCGCGTCTACGGACGACTGACGGCTGTACCCACCCACCCGC
>NZ_JAAKZV010000263.1 GCF_011044975.1 Streptomyces coryli
CCCGAGGCGAGCTATGGCATTTCAGCGCGTGGTCGCCCCCGCGTACTCCGCCTGCGGCTCAGCCGCCAGGCTGGCCCGCTTGGCGGCGAACCAGCCGATCGTCAGCAGCACGGCCCAGCCGACACCCACGTAGAGCGAAATCCGCCCGTCCGGGTCGATCGCCGTCAGCACCGTCACGAAGGCGAGGAAGGCCAGCGCGATCCAGCTGCACACCGTCCCGCCCGGCGCCGGGAAGGAGGAGGCGGGGAGCAGGCCCTTGACCACCTTGGACCGGTAGCGGATGTGGCTGATGAGGATCATCGCCCAGGTCCAGATGCCCGCCGCGGTGGCGACCGACATGACGTATCCGAAGGCCTTCTCCGGCACCAGGTAGTTCAGCACCACGCCGATCGACATCACGACCACCGACACCGCGATGCCGGCCGCCGGGACCTTGCGCCCGCTGAGCTTGCCGAAGACCTTCGGCGCCTCGGAGTTGGCCGCCAGGTCGCGCAGCATGCGGCCGGTGGAGTACATGCCCGAGTTGCAGGAGGACAGGGCCGCGGTGAGCACCACGAAGTTCACGATGCCGGCGGCCAGCGGGATGCCGATCTTGCCGAAGGCCGCCACGAACGGGCTGACGCCGTCGCTGAACTCGGTCCACTTCACGACCGAGAGGATCACGATCAGCGAGCCGACGTAGAAGACGATGATGCGCCACGGAAGGGTGTTGATCGCCTTCGGGAGGGTCTTCTCCGGGTTCTCCGACTCGCCGGCCGTCACACCCACCAGCTCGACCGCGAGGTACGCGAACATCACGCCCTGCAGCGTCATCAGGCTGGAGCCGATGCCGTTCGGGAAAATGCCGTCGTGCGACCACAGGTTGGACACCGCCGCAGTGTCGCCGGCCTGCGAGAAGCCCAGCGTCAGCACGCCGATGCCGATGACGATCATGCCGATGATGGCCGTCACCTTGACCATCGAGAACCAGAACTCCAGCTCACCGAAGATCTTCACGGAGATCAGGTTGACGCCGAAGAGCAGCACCAGGAAGGCGAGCGCGCTGATCCACTGCGGGATCGAGGGGAACCAGAAGTTGATGTAGATCGCCGCGGCCGTCAGCTCGGTCATGCCGGTGACGGCCCACATCAGCCAGTACGTCCACCCGGTCACGTAGCCGAAGAACGGGCCGAGGAACTCGCGGGCGTACTCCGCGAAGGAGCCCGAGACCGGGCGGTAGAGGAGCAGCTCGCCGAGCGCTCGCATGATGAAGAAGATGACCACGCCCGCGAGGGCGTACATCAGGATGAGGCTGGTGCCGGCCTTCTCGATGTTCTTGCCGGCGCCCAGGAAGAGCCCGACGCCGATCGCGCCGCCGATGGCGATCATCTGCACCTGACGGCTGCCGAGCCCGCGCTCGTAGCCCTCTTCCGGGGCGTCAGCGGCTGCCGCCTCCGGGACGTTGGGGGTGGTCATGTGTGTCGCGCCCTTTCCTCGTGGTGCCTGCCACGCCGACGCCGCTGTCAGCGAGTGCGGAAGGTTTACCACGCACAAAGTGCCCCTTATGTAACCCACGCCACACCGAAAAATGGGCATAAGGGTCTACCGAGTCATACCGCGAGCAGATTTTGGGCGTTCGTTATCCGGACATGAGGTTCCGTTGAGGAACTACGGCATCAGCGTCTCAACGAGCGTCTCCTGCAGACCGCCCAACCACAGGTACGCCATCACCATCGGCTTGCGGTCGTCGGAGTCCGGGAGGCGGTAGAGCTCCTCGCCGTCCTCGTCCCGCTGGATGTCCAGGCGGGTGCCGATGGCGAGGCGCAGGTCGTTCAGGGCGCCGAGCCACTGCCTGGCCTCGTCCGGGGTGAGCTTGAGGACCGCCATGCCCTCGCCCTGCGCGGTGAGCGAGTCGAGCGCCCTGACCATCGACAGGACGTTCTCGCGCTTGCCGGCCCGCAGGTCGTTCTCGGTGAAGCGGCGGAACTCGGAGGCGTACTCCTGCTGCTGGTGGTCGGGTGCCTTGCCCGGCTCCCCGTACGCGTCCGGGAACAGCCGCGCCAGCGCCGGGTCCGCGGGCGCCTCGCTCGGCCCCTCGGCGAAGAGCGCGTCGAGCGGGTCCACGGCGCCGTCGGCCGGCTGGTCGCCGGGGCCGATCAGCTCCAGCAGCTGCACGGCGAGGCTGCGCAGGATCGAGATCTCCACCTCGTCCAGCGCGATCGCCGCGCCCCCGCCCGGGACGGCCTCGAAGTGTCCCGCCATCAGACGTCCTGGGTCAGGGTCGCCCACAGGCCGTAGCCGTGCATCGCCTGCACGTCGCGCTCCATCTCTTCGCGGGTACCGCTGGAAACCACCGCGCGGCCCTTCGTGTGCACATCCATCATCAGCTTGCGGGCCTTGTCCTTCGAATAGCCGAAGTACGCCTGGAATACGTAGGTCACGTAGCTCATGAGGTTGACCGGGTCGTTGTGCACGAGGGTCACCCACGGCACGTCGGGCTCCGGAACCGCCGCTGGC
This sequence comes from Streptomyces coryli, assembly GCF_011044975.1. Taxonomy (GTDB): domain Bacteria; phylum Actinomycetota; class Actinomycetes; order Streptomycetales; family Streptomycetaceae; genus Streptomyces; species Streptomyces coryli. Next base: position 2,497 of record NZ_JAAKZV010000263.1, read on the forward strand.
GACTCCGACTCGATGGTCTCGGGTTGCTCGATCTCCGTCGGGGCGACACTCACACACCCCATGCTGCCACTGTGGGGCCCGTCACAGCGACTCCGGTGCCACTCGGATGCCGCGGCCTGCCGCCCCCGAAATCGTCACTCTGACGAGTACGGGAGTAGCATCGCCGCCATGGACGATCTCAAGCTGCCGGTGACGGTTCCGTCCACGGCGCTCTTCACCGACCAGTACGAGCTGACCATGGTGCAGGCGGCGCTGCGCGCCGGCACCGCGCACCGGCGCTCGGTCTTCGAGGTCTTCACCCGGCGGCTGCCCGAGGGGCGGCGGTACGGCGTGGTGGCGGGCACCGGGCGGGTGCTGGACGCGATCGAGTCCTTCACCTTCGACGAGCGGGTGCTCGGCTTCCTGCGGGAGCGGAAGATCGTCGACGAGCCGACGCTGGAGTGGCTGTCCGGGTATCGCTTCGGCGGCGACATCTGGGGCTACCCGGAGGGCGAGGTCTACTTCCCCGGCTCGCCGATCCTGCGGGTGGAGGGCAGCTTCGCGGAGTGCGTGCTGCTGGAGACGGTGATCCTGTCGATCATGAACCACGATTCCGCGATCGCGGCGGCGGCCTCGCGGATGGCGGTGGCGGCGGGCGGGCGGCCGCTGATCGAGATGGGCGCGCGCCGTACCCACGAGCTGTCGGCGGTGGCGGCGGCGCGGGCGGCGTATGTGGGCGGCTTCCACACCACCTCCGACCTGGCGGCCGGCTTCCGGTACGGGATCCCGACCGCGGGCACGGCCGCGCACGCCTTCACGCTGCTGCACGACAGCGAGCGGGCCGCCTTTCAGGCGCAGGTGGAGTCGATGGGCGCCGGGACGACGCTGCTGGTCGACACGTACGACGTGACGAAGGCCGTGCAGACGGCGGTGGAGGTGGCCGGACCGGGCCTCGGCGCGGTGCGGCTGGACTCCGGGGACCTGCTGCTGATGGCGCACCGGGTGCGGCAGCAGCTGGACGAGCTGGGGGCGCGGGACACCAAGATCGTGGTGACGAGCGATCTGGACGAGTACGCGATCGCCTCGCTCGCCGCGGCGCCGGTGGACGCGTACGGCGTGGGCACCCAGCTGGTCACGGGAAGCGGGCATCCGACCTGCTCGATGGTCTACAAGCTGGTGGCCAGGTCCGGCTCCGACGACGGCTCCGACGCGCCGCTGGTGCCGGTGGCGAAGAAGTCGATGGGCGGGAAGTCGTCGGTCGGCGGCCGCAAGTGGGCGGTGCGGAGGCTGGACGAGGACGGCGTCGCGGAGGCGGAGGTCATCGGCTCGGGCGACCCGCCGTCCGGCCTGTCGGGCCGGCAGATGCTCGTTCCGCTGGTACGGGACGGGGCCGTCGTCGGCCGCGAGCCGCTGGAGGCGGCGCGTGACCGGCACGTCGAGGCCCGCGGCGGACTGCCGCTGTCCGCGACGCAGCTGTCGCGCGGGGAGCCGGTGCTTCCCACCGAATACATCTGATGGGTACGAACCGCACCCAGCGGGGAGACAACGGGGGTAGTCGCCGAGAGGCAACACGCGGCGCGGGCAAGCCACTTGGAATCCCCACGGCCTATCGATCCGACAACCTAAGGACGAAGGATCATGCATCGCGCACTGATCGTTGTTGATGTGCAGAACGACTTCTGTGAAGGCGGCAGCCTGGCCGTCTCCGGCGGCGCCGACGTCGCCGCGGCCATCACCGACCTGGTCGGCCAGACCACCGCGGGCTATCAGCACGTCGTGGCCACCCGCGACCACCACATCGAGCCGGGCGACCACTTCGCCGAGCGCCCGGACTACGTATCCAGCTGGCCCCGGCACTGCGTAGCCGGCACCGAGGGCGTCGGGTTCCACCCGAATTTCGCCCCGGTCGTCGCCTCCGGCGCCATCGACGCGGTCTTCGACAAGGGCGCGTACACGGCCGCGTACAGCGGCTTCGAGGGCATGGACGAGAACGGCGTCCCGCTCGCGGACTGGCTGCGCGCCAGAGACGTGACCGAGGTGGACATCGTCGGCATCGCCACGGACCACTGCGTACGGATGACCGCCCTGGACTCCGCCCGGCTCGGCTTCACCACCCAGGTGCTGCTCGACCTCACCGCCGGCGTGGCCGAGGAGACCACCCAGCGGGCGCTGGAGGAGATGCGCGACGCGGGCGTGGAGCTGACGGGCAAGCCGATCGTCTGAGCGCCTGAGACCCCCGTACGCGACCTACGACGCCCGGGCCCGCGGCCGCGGCAGCGCGGAGATCGGGTGCCACGACTCGGTGTCGTCGTCGAGGCGCGCCCGCCACACCACCCCCTCGGGGTGGTACAGCACCGCGGATATCTCGTCCGGCGTCGGCGGCTCGACGTTCCCCCGCAGATAGACGGAGCGCAGCCCGAGATTGCGCAGGCGGGTCAGCGCGCGCGGTCTGTTCACCGCTCGCACCAGCACCCTGACCTGCGGATCTGGCAGGGTCACGGCGACCACGACGCTGCCGTCGGGCAGCAGCGCGTATCCTCCGCCGGCCAATCCACTCACCCCCGTGAGATGTCGATCAATAGACCTGTCGCTAGATCTGCTGTCAGCAACACATAAGCGCCATCTAAACGCGACCGGCCGCCGCCCGCTAGAGGGCGACGGCCGATTCGCATCTGACCTGCGGCGTTCTACCTCACCTAGTAGACGGGCCGACCCGAACAGTGATCGTTTCGCCGGTGTAGGGCTCGTCCACGATCGAGATCTTCGTGTTCGTGTCCGGCACCTTCACGCTCCCGGTCGGGTTGGTTTCGTCCCAGTACGACCCCTTACGGTCGTCGAAGACCGGGACCCCGGCCTTGCCGGCGATCTTCGTCGGCACCCCGTTGCTGTGCAGCGTGAAGCCGTCGGTCCGGTAGCGGCTGAAGGTCGAGTCGTAGGCCTGGATGCGGTTGCGCATCACCTTGCCGTCGGACCACTTCTCCGCCTTCGGGTGCGCGTCGACTGGCAGCACCAGCCCGGTGCCCGGGTGGACGGAGGTGTTGTTGTCCGGCTGCGAGGTGTCCCAGAGCCAGACGGCCAGGCCGTTCTGGTACGGGAAGTGCTCCACCCAGTCGGGCTTGTCCGTCGCCCAGCCGAAGTTGTACGGGCCGACCTTCAGGGTCTTGTCGTACGACACGTACTGGCGGTTCTCGGCGATGTAGTACTGCTCGTAGTCCTTGGTGAAGGACTCGCCGATGCGGGAGAAGCCCTTGGTGGTCCAGCCGTTGTCGTCGCCCTCGGCGCCGTCCGCGAAGAGCTCCGCGCCGTCGGCCGTGATCTTCAGCTCGTCGGCCGCGAAGCCCTTCTGCGCCACCCCGCCGTCGGTGAGGTAGCGGAAGCGCAGCTGCACCGACTTGCCCGCGTAGGCGTCCATCGGGAAGACCAGATCCTGGTACGCGCCGTTCGTCCCGGTCAGCGCCGGCTTGTCGCCGCCGTCGCGCGGGATGGCCTTGCCGTTCGCGGTGCCGTCGAGCGGGGTCCAGGTGGCGCCGTCGTCCGTCGAGGCCTCGGTATAGAGGTAGTCGTAGTTCTCCTCGATGTCCCACCAGCCCTTGAGGGAGAGGGACGCCTTCGACTTGCCGGTCAGATCGACCGTCCGCGTCAGGGTGTTGGAGAGGTTGTCGCCCATGCCCGACCACCACTGCTTGCTGCCCTCGGTGGGCTTGGCGATCGTGGTCGTCACCGGCTTCTTCGGCAGTTCTACGACCAGGGCCTGCGGGTTCTTGGTCTGGTACTCGGCCACGCCCAGCTTGTGCTTGGACGCGGTCGCCGCCTTGGCCTTGTCGAAGTCGAGCCAGCCGAGCTGCAGTTTGTCCCAGGCGGTCATATCGCCGGGCAGGTCGCCGATGGACTCCTTGCCCTCGCCGAGCCAGGAGCCGGAGGACATCAGGGACCAGAAGGCGGTGGAGTTCTCGCCGCCGCCGGAGGTGTCGTAGAGGTCCGGGAGGCCGAGGTCGTGGCCGTATTCGTGGGCGAAGACGCCGAGGCCGCCGTTCTCGGGCTGGGCGGTGTAGTCGCCGACCCAGATTCCGGTGGAGCCGATCTGGGTGCCGCCGGCCTTGTTCTCGGGCGGGCCGGTGTTGCCCGCCTCGGTGCCGTAGGCATACCAGCGGTGCGCCCAGATCGCGTTGGTGCCCTGCGCGCCGCCGCCGGCGGACTCGTCCTCGCCGGCGTGCACGACCTGGAAGTGGTCGATGTAGCCGTCGGACTCATTGAAGTTGCCGTCGGCGTCGAAGTCGTAGCGGTCCCACTGGTCGTACTGGGAGAGCTGCTCCTTGATCTCGGCGTCCGTCTTGCCGGCCGCCTTCTGGTCCTCGGCCCACCTGTTGACGCCGTCCTTGACCATGTCCCAGGCGTTGGTGCAGTTGGTGGAGCCGCAGTAGTTGGAGCCGTAACGGGCCTCGTTCCAGTCGACCTTGACCCAGTCGGAGACCTCGCCCTCGACGGAGTAACGGCCGGAGGACTGCTTCTCGTAGTACTTGGCGACGGACTGCTTCTTCTTGTCCTTGCTGAAGTACAGGTCCTGGAAGTGCTGCCGGTTGAAGTCCTTTTGCCAGGCCGTGGAGTTGTTCACCGCACGGTCCGGCTCGGCTATCTGGTTATGGGCCGGACCCGGGTCGCCGCCGTATTTCTTTACGGGCGGCTTCGGGCCGTCGCCGTCCGGGTCGTACATGGTCGTGTCGTCGACCTTGTCGCCGAACTCGACCAGCACGGTGAAGATCTTGTCGGTCTTCTCCCGCTCCAGCTCCACGTACTTGCCGTCGTCGAGCTTCATCACCTTCGAGCCGCCGCGCTGCAGCGTGGACGCCTCGGCGTCGCCGCTGACCAGCCGCTTCATGGCGGCCTGCTGCCGCGCCCGCTGCTCCTTGCTGAACGGCCCGTCCAGATCGTGGTCGCCGGCACCCCGACTATCAGCCACTCGCGCCGGATCGCGGCGGTCGAGGGCCTCACCGTCGTCCGCCGAGGCCTGCACCACCGGCAGCACGGCCGCCGTGAGGGCGGCGGCTGCGACGGCGGCAAGGGCGGCGGGTCTGGTGCTCCTCCGTTGGAATCTCACGGCTGCGCTGTCCTCCCCTAGCACGCATGCATGGCACGCTTGCCTATTTGTGTGCCTGCATTTGACCGGAGTGAGAGGAGAAAAGACAGACTTGACTTGAACACGCCATAGGAGTACGGCAGTTGGCTGTCAATGCGGCAGGAGGGTGGCCAACGCCACGCGCCCGTGCGCCCCTTGTGCTCCGTACGGTAGGTAAGGTGAGGCTTACCGAGAGGCACCGTCGGGCATCCCGTCCTGAGGAGCCAACGGAATTGATGGCTGCAGACGACGTCCTGGGAGCCCGCCAATGCGCACCGCGCTGTCCGTGCCGCGCCCTTCCCTCGCCCAGCTCGCCTACGGGTGGGTGACCGTACTCGTCTCCACGACCGCGATGATCCTGCTCTCGCAGGCGCGGTCGGGTTTCGCGATCGTACTGATCTGTGTGACCGCGCTGGCCCTCGGCGTGCTGGTCGCCGTCACGGCACCATCGCCACGGCGCCGGACCGCCGCGCCAACGGCGGAGCCACTCACCGCCCGCGTCCCGGCACAGGGCCGCAGGGTCGCCGAGCCGGACCGCGAGCTGGTCTAGCGACCGGTGCCGCGACCGCGGTACGGGCCCGTGATCGGGTCCGTACTCAGGCCCGTACGACCACGGTCTTCGCCGCCTTGTCGTGCAGGCACTGGCGGTACGGCTTGTCCCACAGGAACCACAGCGAGTTCAGCAGCCAGAAGATCGTTCCGATGTTGAGCAGCATCTGCGCGACGCCGGGCAAGGCGTAGACGGCGGCGCGGATCCAGCCCTCGCGGGACGGGATGTTGCCGTTGGCGAGCACCGCGACGCGGATGCCGACGGCCTTCTTGCCGAGGGTCTGGCCGCTGCGGGAGAGCATGAAGCCCTCGTAGAGGAAGTAGGCGACGAAGGTCAGCACCAGCGCGAGCAGCGTCGGGCCGACCGGGATGTCGCTGTACGGGTTGCCCTCCTCGGCGTTCTCCAGGGCCGTGCCCATCACGCCGGTCACCGTGAGCGCGAGGAACCACAGCACGCCGAGCACGAGGCTGTCGAGCAGCCGGGCCGCGAAGCGCTGCCCGGTGGAGGCGAGCGGGGCCATGTCCGCGAGATCGGGCGGCGTAGACGCGAAGGCAGGCGGCTGATTCAGGCTCATGGAGCCATTGAATCAGCCGCCTGCCGTTGTGCTGAAGCCCGGATTCCGTCGATGCTCCAGGTCGATGCTCTAGTACGCGCCGCCCGGTCCTGCCGCCGTCGTCGGCTGTGCCTCGACCACCACGGTCTTGGCGATCTTGTCGTGCACGGCCTGGCGGAACGGCTTGTCCCAGCAGGCGGAGAGCACGTTGTACAGCCAGAACAGGGTACCGATGCAGGTCACCAGCTGCGGCAGCGAGTAGACCGCGGCGCGGATCCAGCCGGCGTTGCCGGCCGGGACGGCGCCGTTGTCGAGCATCGCCACCCGGATCTTCATCAGCTTCTTGCCGACGGTCTGGCCGTCCTTGGTGAGCATCAGGCCCTCGTACACGAAGTACGCGGCGATGGTCAGGAAGCCGCCGACCCAGTTGCGGCCGTACGCACCGGAGTCGTCGAAGTCGTAGCCGATGCCCAGCAGCGACAGGATCAGGCTCATCGGAAGGCCGATGATGATCGAGTCGATGATGCGGGCGACCAGCCGCTTGCCGAGACTGGCGAGCGGCGGCATGCCGGCCAGCCGCGGGTCGGGCTCGGCGTACTGCCCGACACCGAAGCCGCCGATGCCGCCGGCGCCGGCACCGCCACCCGGGTAGGAGGGCGGGGGCGTGGTGTCGTACGGGGAGCCGGTGCCGCCCGCGCCCGGCTTACTGAAGTCGGGGCCGCCGGAGGCCGGCGGGGTGTCGTACGGGGAGCCGCTCGACGGCGGCGGGGTGGCGGCTGCCGCCGGGGTGCCGTAGGGGGAACCGCTCTCCGGGGTGCCGTAGGGCGAACCGCTCGGCGGCGGGGTCGGGCCCGTGCCGGACACCGACTTCGTGGTGCCGGAGCCGGGGGGCGGGGTCGCGCCGCCGGCCGGGGTGTGCCCGTGCGGGGGCAGCTGGTCGGAGGGCTGCTGGGTGCCGTCGGAGGGCAAGCCGCTCAGCGGCGGCTGGGAGCGATCCGGCTGCTTGCTGCTGAACGGGTCGTCGTCCTGATCGGTACTCATGCCACGAGTCGAACCCGGAAGGCTCCGCCGCGCATCGCGAGCGGAGCCATTCGGGGGATTTCGGGCCCGTTCCGGTCGCGGATCAGCTCCCGGCCACGTAAGTACGGGCCGCCTTGTCGTGCCAGCACTGCCGCCACGGCTTGTCGAAGAGGCACCACAGCACATTGACGAGACCGATGCCCAGCAGCCCGAGCACCCCGTACGTCAGCCAGCGCCGGGTCGCGGCGCCGAAGGACGGCGGGTCCTGGCCCTCGATGTCGAGCACCTTGATCCCGCAGATCTTCTTGCCGAGCGTGCGGCCCCAGGTGGAGACGGGCAGCGCCTCGTAGAGCAGGCCGAGGACGAGATAGACGCCGAGGATGAGAGCGAGATACGGCCCGGTGGTCCCGTCGACCAGCCAGACGGTGACGGTGCGGCCGGTGTTCTCGGCGTCCTCGATCTTGTCCTGGATGTGGTCGGTGACCTTGCCGGCGAAGGGCACCGCGGCGGCGGCTGCGAGGCCGAAGACGACGGCGCCGTCGATGAGCCGCGCGAAGAAGCGGCGGCCGAGCCCGCCGGGGCGGGCGGTGCTGCGCATGGCGGAGAGGAAGGGGTCCTCGACCGGGGGCCGCCATGGGGTGACGGGTCCGTCGGGGGCGGCGGCGCCGCCTTGGCCCGGCTGTGGAAGGGCGGGGAGGGC
>NZ_JAAKZV010000264.1 GCF_011044975.1 Streptomyces coryli
GTTCGAGGGCGGGCAGGGAGAGGATCGGGCGCGGTAGGCGCGGTAGGCGCGGGGGCGCCCTCGTCCTGCCCGGGCGGCGTCTTGGCGCGGGCTTACCGTCGCCTGCTCGCCTGCTCGCCTGCTCGCCTGCCCGGCCGTGGCCCGGCAGGCCAGGCTGATGCCTCGCCCAGTCGCCCCCGCTCACCGGGCTCAGCCGCAGCTCGGCAGGCCAAGCCGCCCCGCCCCCGCTCACCGGGCTCAGCCGCAGCTCGGCAGGCCAAGTCGCCCCGCCCCCGCCTAAGCCGCCGCCGGCTCATCCTCCGACGGAGATACCCGCCTCCGTCGCCGATGCTTGAGCAGTGCCCACGGTCCCCGTCCCGCAGGGGCCGGGACCGCCGCGACCTCCGTGCCGCCCTCCTCCGCCGCACGCGCTGCCGCCGTGGCGACCGGCAGGAAGCCCTCCTCGCGCCGGGCGTCCGGGCGGTCGTCCTCTGCCGGCCACAGGCCCAGGGCAGCGCACAGTGTCGGCAATACCGCCATCGCCGCCGTCGCGTAGCCGTCCGCCGAGGGGTGGTAGTTGTCGGGGCCGAACATCACGCGCGGGTTCGCCTCGAACTCCGGGCCCAGCAGGTCGCCCAGCGACACCGTCCGGCCGTCCTCCTCCAGCACCCCGATCGTCTGGGCCGCCGCGAGTTGGCGGGACATTCGGCGGGCCAGCCAGCGCAGCGGCTGGTAGACCGGCTCGATCGTGCCCAGGTCCGGGCAGGTGCCGACCACCACTTCCGCGCCTGCTGCCCGTAGCCGGCGGACCGCGTCCTTCAGATAGCGGACGGACTGCGCGGGTGGCATTCGGTGCGTGACGTCATTCGCGCCGATCATCACCACCACCACGTCCGGGCGGAAGCCGAGGTCGTCGAGCAGCGTTGTGACCTGGCGTTCCAGGTCGTCGGACTGGGCGCCGGGGAGCGCCACGTTCCGTAGCTCCACCGGGCGCTCCGCCACCGCCGCGAGGCCGGACGCCAGCAGCGCCCCCGGCGTCTGCCGCGGGCGGTGCACGCCCTGGCCCGCGGCCGTGGAGTCGCCGAGGAAGCCGAGTCGCAGTGACTCCCCGCCGCGCAGCCCCGCACCCCCGCGCCCGAAGGGCGCCCCGTACAGGCCGTCCGCCCGCGGCGGTTCGTCGTCCGAGCCGCCGACCGTGCGCCGGGCCAGGCGGACCTCGGTCAGCAGCAGGCCGACCGCCAACCCGCCCATCAGTCCGATCCCGCCGCCGCCATACGCCGCCGCCGCCGCGATGCGCCGTGCCACGCGCGCCCTCGACATCGTCATAGGCTTGGCCCCACCTCTCCGTTGCGGCGGTAGACGTACTAAGAGCTTGTTGCCCGATTCCGTCCCGAACGCAACAACGTGCTGATCACCTGGAGCATGCGGTGCAGTATTACGAGTCCATGATCGATCTCGTCGGCAACACCCCGCTGGTCAAGCTGACCCGCGTCAGCGCCGGCATCGAGGCGACCGTGCTGGCGAAGGTGGAGTACTTCAACCCCGGCGGCAGCGTGAAGGACCGGATCGCCGTCCGGATGATCGAGGCGGCCGAGAAGTCCGGTGAGCTGCAGCCCGGCGGCACGATCGTCGAGCCCACCTCCGGCAATACGGGTGTGGGTCTGGCGATGGTGGCTCAGCAGAAGGGCTACAAGTGCATCTTCGTCTGCCCGGACAAGGTCTCCACCGACAAGATCAATGTGCTGCGCGCGTACGGCGCCGAGGTAGTCGTCTGCCCGACCGCCGTCGACCCCGAGCACCCCGACTCGTACTACAACGTCTCCGACCGCCTGGTGCGCGAGACCCCGGGCGCGTGGAAGCCGGACCAGTACAGCAACCCGAACAACCCGCTCTCGCACTACCACTCCACCGGCCCGGAGCTGTGGCAGCAGACGGAGGGGCGGATCACGCACTTCGTCACCGGTGTCGGCACCGGCGGCACCATCTCCGGTACGGGGCGCTACCTGAAGGAAGCCTCCGAGGGGCACGTGAAGGTCATCGGCGCCGACCCCGAGGGGTCCGTGTACAGCGGTGGTTCCGGGCGTCCGTATCTCGTCGAGGGTGTCGGTGAGGACTTCTGGCCGACCGCGTACGACGCCGCGATCCCCGACGAGATCGTCGCCGTGTCCGACAAGGACTCCTTCCAGATGACGCGGCGGCTCGCCAAGGAAGAGGGGCTGCTGGTCGGCGGGTCCTGCGGGATGGCTGTCGTCGCCGCCCTGCGCGTGGCCGAGCGGCTCGGGCCCGAGGACACCGTCGTGGTGCTGCTGCCGGACAGCGGGCGCGGCTACATGAGCAAGATCTTCAACGACGAGTGGCTGGCTTCTTACGGCTTCCTCGAGGAGGAAGAGCCGACCGCGCGGGTGGCGGACGTGCTCCGGCACAAGGAAGGCGCGATGCCGTCGCTCGTGCACATGCATCCCGACGAGACCGTGGGTGAGGCCATTGAGGTTCTGCGGGAGTACGGCGTCTCGCAGATGCCGGTCGTACGGCAGGGGGCAGGACATCCCGACGTCATGGCGGCAGAAGTCGTGGGGTCGGTGGTCGAACGGGAGCTGCTCGACGCCTTGTATGCCGGTAGAGGGAAGCTGGATGACCCCATTGCGAAGCACATGGGTGCGCCTCTCCCACAGCTCGGTTCCGGTGAGTCGGTGGGGGAGCTGATGCAGGAGCTACAGAGTGCTGATGCCGCCATAGTGCTCATCGAGGGGAAGCCATCCGGAGTGGTGTCCCGTCAGGATCTGCTGTCGTTCCTGGCGGCCAATCCGGCGGATCCTGCTGCGACCGGGCGTACCCATTCCCGGTAGCGGATTTCCAGGAGGCCGGGATCGAACGGAGCGCATCGCGACCGTCCAGGCGGCAGAGGGTGTACCACCACGCATTCCAGCACCGTCTCGATGGCCGCGCGCCGTTCCGCAAGGCTCATGTCCGGCCAGGCGGAGGGGATGCAGGCCTGCTCCGGCTCCCCATTGGTTCGCGCTGTCTGCGTCGCCTCCAGGAGCGCAATCCGCTCCAACAGGCCATGGCGGTGAAGCACAAGGGCGGAATCTGTGCCGGACTCCGCGAGTAGACGGTCATCGAGCAGGCGCAGTTCCTCGTACAAGCGACGCAGGACTTCGGCGCCCGGTCGGGCGACTGCGTGCATGGGGGAAGACCGGCGCCTCTCGTCCATTACGGAGAGCACCATTCGCGTCAGGTACTCATCGACTGAACGCATGTTCCGGGCCGTCCTTCCGCATCCCAGTCGGGTGCAGGTGTAGACGGCGTTGTCGGGGTCGGCCGATGTCGGCCTGCGGACACCACCCATGCGCTGCAGGCAGGGATCGGCCGACGCGGTGGCTGCTCCGCAGCGCAGGGTGCCGCTGAAGAGGTACTTGCGCGGCCTGCCGACTGTCCCGCCGGGCTTGGGGCTGCCGTTGCTGAGCCGCGTACCGCGAGTGGCGCCTCGAGCCCGAGAGATCTCGACCAGCCGCTGCCACTCCGGAACGGAAGCTGGCTTGTCCCACTTGCCTACCACCGGCCGGCCTGTCGTGGGATCCAGGACGAGTTCGCCGTGGATGGCGCGGTATCCGCATAGGACAGGATTGACGAGCGCCTGCCGGACCGTCTCGCCGCTCCATGCTTTGCCCGACGCTGTAAGCACACCGTCCGCGTTCAGCCGCCGCGCGATCTCCTTCCAGGGAATGCCCTGGAGGCCGGCTTCGATCATCTTGCAGAGGATCGGCCACTCTGCGGTGTCCATGAGCATGTTCACCTGCACGCCAAGCGTCGGATCAGCTGCCTGCCAGCCGAAGCGGCGTCGGCCGCCCGGGCTGCTCCCGTCGATGGCCCTTCTCCGAACGCTTCGCCCAATGCGCCTCCTTGTGTTCTCCACCTCTTGCTCGCCCGAGAGGGCTCCGGGCACTGCCTGCTGCGGGCCCGGCCATTCGTACGGCTTCCCCCGTTCTACGAAAAGGCCGTCGCTCATGACGGTCACTGCTTGCTGGAAGGCGAGTCCGTCGGATTCGGTACGCCAGACGCGCTCCCGCTCGGTGGCGATCACGGCTCGCACCGGGAGCCCGTCCTGAGTCTGGCGGAAGAGTAATGCAGCGATTATTTCGCGAAAGGCTTGGCGTACCACGTGGGGGTTGACGGCGGACATGCTGTTGTCCTCGAAGGAGGCAACGATAGCGATGCCCAGCCGAGCGGCCGTCTCCAGATTGTCCTCGTGTTGATGGCGCACTCCGGTTCCGGCTTCCCGCAGTCGGCGACGGGTGGCCGAGCGCGCGCTCGGATCAGCACTGACTCGCGCGTAGTCGACGCCGGGAATGCGGCCCGCCAGCCATTGTTCGAACGGCATACCCTCTCGGAGGGCCACAACTAGGCCCGGATTCAGGAATGTTCTGGACCAGCCACTCATAACTCCCCCACCGGATGCATGTGCGCAATGCGATTGTCCGACCTGGTAACGACCCGCCATTCACGAAGTTACGGAGAGTAATCGACAGGGGTGTTCAGACCCGGTCCAAGGGCCGGTGAGGCCCGCTGGGAAGCTCCATTTTGATCGTGTCGCCCGGGCGTACCGGGCCGCCTTCTCGCACGATGCTCATGATTCCGGCCTTGCGCACGATGTTGCCGGACTTGTCACGGCCGACGACCTGCTTCAGCAGCCCGTCCTGGAAACTGTCGATCTGCAAGCAGGGATTGCGCAGGCCGGTCACCTCCAGCACCGCCTCACCGTCGATCCGCAGCAAAGTGCCGACCGGCAGGCCGAGTAGATCGATGCCGCGCGTGGTGATGTTCTCGCCCAGCTCGCCGGGCGCCACCTTGAATCCCTCACCACCGGCGTCGGCGAAGAGTTCCTCGTGGATGAGGTGGACTTGGCGCAGGTTTGGCCGGGTGGGGTCCTGGGCGACGCGCGAGCGGTGCTTGACCGTCACGCCGGCGTGTACGTCGCCTTCCACGCCGAGCCCGGCAAGCAGCATGATGCTGTCCCGGTTCGGCTTGGTGAACGAGTACTCGCCGTTGCGGCTGACTGCCGTCACTGTCCCGCTCATACTTCGCCTCAAGGTGTTGCCGCCTTCAGCCGCCGATCGGGCCGTAAGCCTATATCTGGCGAAGAGTGCTAAGTCGTAGCGCTTTGACCTGCGCTTTTATTGTTCCGTGACGTTCGCGGGGGCGCGCCCGGGGTAGGGGCGCGCCGTGGGCTTCTACGACTTTCTCTCCGGTAACTGGCCGGAGGTGCGGGACGCCACGGTCGATCACGCGATCCTGGTCCTCGAAGGACTCGGCATCGCGGTGGCGATCGGGCTGCCGCTCGCGGTGCTGATCTACCGCACCGTGCTGCCGCGCGCCGTCGTGCTCGGGATCGCCGGAATCTTCCTGACGATCCCGTCGTACGCGCTCTTCGGCCTGCTCATCACGCCGCTCGGGCTCGGCAACGGGCCCTCCATCGTGGCGCTGACGATGTACGCCTTCCTGCCGATCATCCGCAACGCCGTCGTCGGGCTGCGCGAAGTCGACCCGGCGGTGGTGGAGTCGGCGCGCGGCATGGGGATGAGCCGGGCGAAGATCCTGCTGAGCGTGGAACTGCCGCTCGCCTGGCCGGTCATCGTCACCGGCCTGCGGGTCGCCGCCCAGCTGCTGCTCGGCATCGCCGCCATCGCCGCGGCCGTCAACGGCCCGGGGCTCGGCAACCTCATCCTGCAGGGCCTGGACAAGGCCGGCACCCCCTTCGCCATCTACCTGACCATCGAGGGCGCCGCGGCGATCATCGCGCTCGCCGTGCTGTTCGACGCGGCCTTCGCGCTGCTCAACCGCCTCACGACGTCGAGAGGACTCAGCGCATGACTGACGTCGCCACCGGCACCATCCGGCTGGAGAAGCTCACCAAGTCCTACGACGGCCACGGCAAGCCCGCCGTCGACAGCCTCACCATGGACATCCCGGCCGGCGAGATCGTCGTCCTGGTCGGCCCGTCCGGCTGCGGCAAGACCACCACGATGAAGCTGATCAACCGGCTCATCGAGCCCACGTCCGGCCGCATTTACCTCGACGGCAAGGACGTCACCCGGGAGAACCCCGACCTGCTGCGCCGCCGCATCGGCTACTCCATCCAGCAGACCGGCCTCTTCCCGCACCGCACCGTCGCCGACAACATCGCGACCGTGCCGCGGATGCTCGGCTGGTCCAAGGACCGGACAGCGGCGCGCGTCGACGAGTTGCTGAACCTCGTCGGCCTGGACCCGGACACGTACCGGCGCCGCTTCCCCAAGCAGCTCTCCGGCGGCCAGCAGCAGCGCGTCGGCGTCGCGCGGGCGCTGGGCGGGGATCCCGAAGTGATGCTGATGGACGAGCCGTTCGGCGCCATCGACCCGCTCAATCGCGAGGCGCTGCAGAACGAGTTCCTGCGCATCCAGGCCGAGTTGAAGAAGACCATCGTCTTCGTCACCCACGACATCGACGAGGCCGTGAAGATGGGCGACCGGATCGCGATCTTCTCGCAGAACGGGCGGGTGGAGCAGTACGACACCCCCGAGAAGATCCTCTCCGAGCCGGCCAACGAGTTCGTGTCGTCCTTCATCGGCGCGGGTGCCGCCGTGCGGCGGCTCTCCCTCAGCAGGCTCGCCGACGTCGAGGTCCCGGACAACTGGCCCACGGTCGGCGCGGACGACTCCGCGGACCGGCGCCGCGTCGCCGCCGCCGGCACCGACCGGGACTTCCTCCTCGTCCTCGACGCCGACCGCAGGCCGGTCGGCTGGCTGCCCGCCGCCGAGGCCGCCGAGGACGGCCGCACGGTGCCGCTGCTCGGCGCCCTGGGGCCCGGCGACACCCTCTACGAGGCCCTGGACCGGATGCTCACCTACAGCTCCACGGGGCACGTCGTCACGGACGCCGAGGGCCGCTACCGCGGCGTCCTGGAGCTCGACTCGCTGCGCACCCTCATCCACGCCAACAACTCCGCGGCCGGGCAGAGCCAGGAGGTGTCGTAAGAGATGGCGGTCATCGCAGAGCCGCGGACCGACGCCGCCGTCCCGCGGGTGCGGCCGCGCTCCCCGCTGCTGGCATACGGGCGCCACGCGCTGATGCCGCTGCTCGTCGGCGCCGCCCTGCTCGCGCTCTACCTCTACGTCTCCGGCCACGAACTGGACCGCATCGAGCGCCGCAGCCTCAACACCGAGTACCTGACCAGCCGCATCTTCGACCACCTCGGTCTGACGCTGCTGACGACGGCGCTGATCCTGCTCGTCGCCATCCCGGCGGGCATTCTGCTCACCCGCCCCTGGGCGCGCCGCTGGGCCTCGCCGATCCTGGTCATCGCCAACATCGGGCAGGCGCTGCCGTCCCTGGGCCTGATCGTGCTGCTGGCGGTGAGCTTCGAGACCCTCGGCGTGAATCAGATCGCGATCATCGCCTTCCTCGCGTACGGCATCCTGCCGGTGCTGCGGAACACCATCGCCGGGCTGCAGCAGGTCGACCGCTCGGTAATCGAGTCGGCCCGCGGGATGGGCATGACGCGCGGCGCGGTGCTGCGTCGGATCGAGCTGCCGCTGGCCGTGCCGGTGATCCTCGCGGGGGTAAGGACCGCGCTGGTGATCACCGTCGGCACGGTCGCGCTGGCCACCTTCGTCGGCGCCGGCGGCCTCGGCGACGTCATCAACAACGGCATCAACTCCAGCCGCGACCTGGTGCTGCTCTCCGGCAGCGTGATGGTCGCCGCGCTGGCGCTGCTCGTCGACTGGGCGGCCGGGATCGTAGAAGACCTCCTCAAGCCCCGGGGGCTGTCGTGAAACGCCTGACGCGCCCAGTCGCGCTGCTCGCCGCGCTCCCGCTGCTCTTCGCGGCCGGCTGCTCGTCCTCCTCCGCCGGTACGGACCTGCCCTCCACGGCCACCGCCGCGCAGCTGAAGGGCGGGAGCCTCGCCAAGGACGTGGACCTCAAGGGCGTCTCGCTGACGGTCGGTTCGAAGGAGTTCACCGAGCAGCTGATCCTCGGGCAGATCCTGATCTACGCGCTGCAGGCCGCGGGCGGCAAGGCCAAGGACCAGACCGGGCTGATGGGCACGCCCATCGTGCGCAAGTCGCTGGTCAGCGGGGATGTCGACGTCTACTGGGAGTACGCGGGCACCGGGTGGACCGAGTTCCTGAAGAAGGACTCGGTGCTGCCGTCCGCGAAGAAGCAGTACACCGAGACGGCGAAGCTGGACCACCAGCAGAACAAGATCACCTGGTTCGGTCCGGCGAAGTTCGGCGACCAGTACGCCATCGCGCGGGCCAAGGACGCCACCGGCCCGGCGCGGCACGTCAACAAGATGAGCGACTGGAAGAAGCTCGCCAAGGAGCACCCGGGCGAGCTGTCGCTGTGCGGCGCGTCCGAGTTCCTGGACCGCGAGCTGGAGAACATGTCGGACACGTACGACGTCCGCTTCCCGCCCGCGCAGGTCACCCAGAACGCCTTCGCGCTGAACTTCATCAACGTCGCCAAGCAGAGCCCGTGCAACTTCGCCGAGGTCTTCACGACCGACGCCCGGATCAAGTCCATGGACCTGAAGGTCCTGGAGGACGACCGCGGCCACATCATCACCCAGCTGCTGGGCATGACGGTGCGGGACGAGACGGCGAAGGAGCACCCGGAGCTGGAGAAGCTGGCGCTGGCGCTCGGCGACAAGCTCACCCAGTCGAAGATCATCGAGCTGAACGGCATGGTCGACATCGACGGCGCCACGCCCCAGCAGGCCGCGCTGAAGTTCCTGCGGGACGAGGGCTTCATCGGGAAATGAGAAGTGTGATGGCGGGGACCGCCGCACCCTGGTGTTGCCACCAAGGGCGGGACGACGGCGGTCCCCGCAAGGGACGCGCAGTACGCGTCCGGCGTCCGTAGGAGGTCCGGGAGCCGCTCCGGTTGTCCTAGGCGCGACTCTTAATCTGCCGGAGCCGTGTTAACTGGCTGCTGCGCGCGCGTGACGGTTCGCGAAAGGTTCAATCCCAGTCCGAGCGGCTGCCCTTGCGTCGATCGAGCAGGGCGCTCTTGAACGTATCGCGGAAGCCGTGCACGGCATTGATGCCGACGATGCCGCCCCAGGTGACGAACAGCCCGGCGAGGCCCGCGTTCACCGCGCCGATCGCCGACAGCGGGATCGCGAGGATGAGCGAGATGGTGGCGAAGCCGAAGCGCTCGCCGAAATTCGAGCCGTCGCCGGACGGCGGCGCGGGGCGGCTGCCGCGGGCGACGATCAGCTGCTGCTCGGCGAGCTGCCGGCGGGTGCGCAGGTCGAGCTGCCCGTCCATGCGCTGCTGCACCTTGTCGAGGAAGCCCTCGATGAGTTCGTCCTCGTAATCGGGCCCGAGCTCCCTGCGGGTCTGCAGGGTGGCGTCGAGCTCCTTCTGAATCTCCGGATCACGCGCGGTCATGCATCTCACGGTACGGAAGGACCGAACCCGCGTCAGTGGTGCTAACCCCACCTTTTCCGTCAGCCGGCGACCTCGTCCAGCGGCCGCAGCTCGTCCGCGTAGCTCACCGAGACCCGGCGCATCACGCCGTCCCGGGAGATGTCGTACTGGCCGAGCCGCCACAGCGGCGGCGAGTACGCGTGGATCGACACGGCGTCGTCCGTCGCGCCGGTGAGGCGGTGGATGTGCTCGGGGCCGAAGCAGAAGGACTCGCCGGCCGCGACCGTCGTCTCCAGGTGGGCGCCGCCTATGCGCGGGTTGTGCTCGGTGAGCTCGCCCTGGACCACCCGGACCGCGCCGGAGGAGATGTCGTGGTCGTGCCAGCCGGTGTCGTTCTGCCGGGTCCAGCAGAGCAGCCATATGTCGACGTAGTCGTCGCGGTGGAGCGAGGCGTAGTGGCGCTCGTCGTCGCTGAAGGCGACCTCGTGCCGCCACCGCTCGGGCTGCCGGGCCAGCTCGTCGACGAGGGCCTGCAGCTCGTGCTTGGCGAGATTGCGGTGCGGGAGGTGGTCGTACGTGGTCATCAGGCTCCGTTCAGCCGTTGAGCAGGCGGTCGGGGTTGGTCGTGCGGATGGCGTGCAGGGCGGCCGCGTCGCCGAGGTCCGGGTGGACGGGTTCGGCGTACGGGCGGTCGCTGCCGGCGCAGAGGGCGTCGATGCCGGTGGTGCGGAGCATCGCGTCGACGGCGCGGGTGCCGTACGAGGAGGTCTCGTAGAAGATCTGCGGGTCGATGGCGCCGCGGCCGCGCTCGGCGGCGGACGAGCGGGCGGCGAGGCGCTCGCCGTGCAGCGGGGCGAGGCCCGCGAGCAGGGCGAAGCAGACCCGCAGCCGGGGGTGGCGGGCGCGGCCGAAGGCGCGGAAGGCGTGCCAGGAGGCGTGCATCTGCGCGACGTACGGGACCAGGGCGGGCCACCAGGACGGGGCGCCCTGGTCCCGTAC
>NZ_JAAKZV010000265.1 GCF_011044975.1 Streptomyces coryli
GGGTTGGGGCGCGAGGCAGTGGCGGGGCGGTGGCGGAGGAGTTGCCGTTGGCTGCCGATCTGCTGGCGGCGTGTCTAGCGGCCGGGGCCGGGCCGCTCGAGGCCGCCGCGGCCGTTGGGCGCAGCTTGGGCGGGCCCGTGGGTGAGCGGCTGGCGCAGGGCGCTGGGGAGGTGCGGCTCGGGAGTGATCCGCGGGTGGCGTGGTCGCGGCTGGCGGTCATACCCGGGGCGGGGGAGCTCGCCGCGTGTCTGGAGCACGCGGGGGATACGGGAGCGCCGGTCGTGGACGCGGTCTCGCGGTTGGCCGCGGAGGCGCGCGCCGAGCGAGGTCGGGCCGCCACCGTGCGGGCCCGGCGGGCGGCGGTGCAGGTGAGCGGGCCGCTGGGGCTGTGCTTTTTGCCGGCGTTCCTGGCGATCGGAGTGGCGCCGGTGGTGATCGGGCTGACGGCGCGGCTGTTGCAGAGCACGTGAGTTGGGGTTCGAGAGGGGATGCGAGATGTCGTTCAACGGGTGTGCGGGATTCCGTTCCGCGGGGTTCCGCCGTGGTTGGCGGGGGCTGGTCGCGAGGGTCGCCGCGCAGGTGCGCGGGCGGGGCGGGGACGCGGGGATGACCACGTCGGAGTACGCCGTGGGCACGATCGCGGCGGTCGCGTTCGCGGCCGTGTTGTACAAGGTGGTGACGTCGGGAGCGGTGAGCTCGGCGCTGCAGGGGATCGTGGAACGGGCGCTCGATGTCCCGTTCTGACTCTGAGGCGGTGCGAGGCGCGGCTCCGCGGCGGCGGGGCCCGGAGCCCAGGCGTGGGGCGCTGCCGGGACGGTGGGCCGGGAGCCGGGCGGCCGACGCCGGGTTCGTGACGGCGGAGGCGGCGGTCGCGATTCCCGCGCTTGTGCTGGTCGCCATGGGGCTGTTGTGGGGGCTGGTCGCGGCCTGCGCTCAGATCCAGTTGGTGGACGCCGCGCGTGCGGGTGCGCGGGCCGCCGCGCGGTCGGAGTCCCCCGGCGCCACCACGGCCGCCGCGCGGGCGGCGGCGCCGCAGGGAGCGCGGGTGGAGCTGAGCCGGGAGGGCGACTTGGTCCGCGTGCGGGTGGCGGCTCCGGCGCCGGGACCGTGGGGCCTCGGGCTGCAGTTGCGAGGGGAGGCGGTGGCTCTTGCGGAGGAGACGGTGGGGTGACGGTGCCGCCTTGCGGCGGGCGGACATTGATGATGCTGCCCCGCGGCGGGGGGCCATCCGGGGCACGGATCGCGGGTCGGCCACGGTGTGGACGGCGGTGGTGTGTGCGGCGATGTGTGCGGTGTTTCTGGCGCTGCTCGGCGTGGGCCAGGCCGTGTTGGCACGGCATCGGGCCGGTGCGGCGGCTGACTTGGCGGCGTTGGCGGCCGCGGACACTGCGCTGCGTGGTCCGGGCACCGCTTGCGCCGAGGCCCGGCGGGTGGCCGCGGCGCAGCGCACCACGCTGGTGCGGTGCGCGGTCACGGGCGAGGTGTCCGATGTCAGCGTCGCGGCGCGGGCCGGGCCCTTCGAGCCGCGGGTACGGGCACGGGCGGGGCCCGTCAACGTCTCGCCCCGCTAGCCCCCCGGCCGTATGAATCCGGGTCCGAAGCCGCCGTTCACGGCAGCAGCGTGTCGAGCAGGCGCAGGGCGCCCGACTTGCTCAATGGGTCGTTGCCGTTGCCGCACTTGGGGGATTGGACGCAGGACGGGCAGCCCGTATCGCATTCGCAGGCGCGGATCGCGTCGCGGGTGGCGCGGAGCCAGTCCTCGGCCACTCCGAAGGCGCGTTCCGCGAAGCCGGCGCCGCCGTCGTAGCCGTCGTAGACGAACACCGTAGGAAGGAGGGTGTCGCCGTGCAGTGGCACCGAGACGCCGCCCACGTCCCAGCGGTCGCAGGTGGCGAAGAGCGGCAGCATGCCGATGGAGGCGTGTTCCGCGGCGTGCAGCGCGCCTGCCAGTTCCTCCTGCGCAATCTCCGCCGCGTCCAGCTGGTCGTCCGTCACCGTCCACCACACGCCCCGGGTGCGCAGCGTGCGCGGCGGCAGGTCGAGCTTCGTCTCGCCGAGGATCTCGCCGGAGATCAGGCGGCGCTTGAGATACGACACGACCTGGTTGGTGACTTCCAGAGAGCCGAAGCACAGCCGGGCGTCGCCCCAGGCCACCTCGGTCTCCGTCTCCAGCACGGCCACAGAGGTCGTGTCCCGGGCCGTCGTCGAGTACGGCGGGTCGGCGCGTTCGACCAGGGCCGCGTGGTCTTCGAGGTCCAGCTCGCGCACGCGGTAGGTGCGGCCCTGGTGCAGGTGTACCGCGCCCTCGTGCACGGTCGTGTGCGCCGAGGCCGCGTCGACCGTGCCGAGCAGCCGCCCCGTCTCCGCCTCCACCACGTCCACCGGGCGGCCACCGCCGCCGCGGATGTCGGCGAGGTCGGCGGCGCGTTCGCGGCGGGTCCAGTGCCAGCCGGTGCTGCGGCGGCGGAGCATGCCGCGGCGCTCCAGCGCCGGCAGCAGCTCGGGGGCGGACGGGCCGAAGAGCGGCAAGTCCTCCTCGCGGAGGGGTATTTCCGCCGCGGCCGCGCACAGATGCGGGGCCAGGACGTACGGGTTGTCGGGGTCCAGGACCGTCGACTCCACCGGCCGCCTGAAGAGCGCCTCCGGGTGGTGGACGAGGTAGGTGTCCAGCGGGTCGTCGCGGGCCACCAGCACCGCCACTGCCCCCTGCCCCGCCCGGCCGGCCCGCCCGGCCTGCTGCCACAGCGACGCCCGGGTGCCGGGGTAGCCCGCGATCAGCACGGCGTCCAGGCCGGAGACGTCCACGCCCAGCTCCAGCGCCGTGGTCGCCGACAGGCCGAGCAGCTCGCCGGAGTGCAGGGCGCCCTCCAGCAGCCGCCGCTCCTCCGCCAGGTAGCCGCCGCGGTACGCCGCCACCCGCCCGGCGAGCGAGCGGTCCACCTCTTCCAGACGCTCCTGCGCGATCTTCGCGATCAGCTCCGCGCCGCGCCGGGACCGCACGAAAGCCACCGTCCTGACCCCGTCCACGGCCAGGTCCGTCAGCAGGTCCGCCGTCTCCGCCACCGCTGTGCGCCGCACCGGCGCGCCGCGCTCGCCGTGCAGCTCCGTCAGCGGGGGCTCCCACAGCGCGAAGGCCAGCTCGCCCCGGGGCGAGGCGTCCTCCGTGATCTCCGAGACCTCCACCCCCGTCAGCCGCCCGGCGGCCTCCCCGGGCGCGGACGCCGTCGCCGACGCCAGCAGGAAGACCGGCGACGAGCCGTATTTCGCGCACAGCCGCCGCAGCCGCCGCACCACCTGCGCCACATGCGAGCCGAAGACCCCGCGATACGAGTGGCACTCGTCGATGACCACGTACCGGAGCGCCCGCAGGAAGGACGACCAGCGCGGATGGGCGGGGAGCAGGCCGCGGTGCAGCATGTCGGGGTTGGTCAGCACGACGTTCGCGTACAGCCGGACCCACTCGCGCTCCTCGACCGGGGTGTCCCCGTCGAAGACCGCGGGGCGCACCGACTTGCCCAGCGGCGCCGCCAGCTCCTTCAGCGCCCGCAGCTGGTCCGCCGCCAGGGCCTTTGTGGGGGCTACGTACAGGGCCGTGGCCCCCCGGCCGTTCGGCGCCTCGGAGCCCTCCAGGGCCGCGCTGAGCACCGGCGCCAGATACGCCAGGGACTTCCCCGAGGCGGTGCCCGTGGACAGCACCACCGACTCGCCGGCGAGCGCCCGCTCGGCCGTACGGGCCTGGTGGGTCCACGGCGCCGCGATGCCGGCGGCCTCGATCGCGCCCACCACCTCGGGGCGGATCCCTACCGGCCAGTCGGCATGGCTGCCCGCGCGCGGGGGCAAGTGCTCCGTATGAGTGATGCGCTTCGCGCGGTCGCCCCGGGCGGCGAGCCGCTCCAGGACCGCTCCGGCGTCCCTGTGTCCGTTCATCGGCATCGAGTGTGTCACCGGTGTGACGGACAATGGCGAGAAGGCGTCGTGCTCGCCTGCCGGTAAGTGATTGAATGCCCTCGCGGATGCCGGTGAACTCCCCTGTCCGAGCGGGCGGGGGACCTGGATAAGGCAGCCGCCCGCTGCAAGGTGCTGGAGGACCCGTGGATCTGTCCCTGTCGACTCGCAATGTGTCCGGCCCGTCAGGCGACCGCACGGTCGTCGAGGTCGGCGGCGAGATTGATGTGTACACCGCCCCGAAGCTGCGCGAGCAGCTGGTCGAGCTCGTCAACGACGGCAGTTACCACCTCGTGGTGGACATGGAGGGCGTCGACTTCCTCGACTCCACCGGCCTCGGGGTGCTCGTCGGAGGCCTGAAGCGCGTGCGTGCCCACGAGGGCTCGCTCCGCCTGGTCTGCAATCAGGAGCGCATTCTCAAGATCTTCCGTATCACCGGCCTGACCAAGGTGTTCCCGATTCACACCTCGGTCGAAGAGGCCGTCGCCGCCGAGGACTGAGAAAGGCGGCCCACACAGCCGCACAGACAGCGCCGGGGCATGCCGGGCCTCACCACAGCGAGGGCCCGGCGCTCCCCCGGCGGCCCGTCGTCGCCGTACAGCCGGAATAGGCCGGCAGAGGCGCCGGGCAGGCACGGAAGAACCGAGGGGGATGGCATGGCCACCGTCGAATTGCGCTTCAGCGCCCTTCCCGAGCACGTGCGCACCGCGCGCCTGGTCGCCGCCGCCGTCGCCCGCCGCGCGGGCGTCGACGAGGCGGTGCTCGACGAGGTGCGGCTCGCCGTCGGCGAGGCCTGCTCGCGTGCCGTCGGGCTGCACCGCAGCGCCGGCATCGACTCCCCCGTGCGTGTGGTGCTGAGCGAAGAAGAGAAGAAGTTCTCCATCGAGGTCGGTGACGAGGCCCCGCAGGGCCCGGCCGGCTCCGGCGTCCCCCCGGCCCGTACCGGCGCGGCGACGCACCCCGATCCCGAGCGGCTCCCCGAAGAGCCCTCCGGCGAGGACGAGATGGGGCTCGCGGTGATCAGCGGTCTGGTCGACGACGTCGAGGTGACCAGCGACGATCAGGGCGGCGTGATCAGAATGAGCTGGCCCACCAATCCGGATTCCGGGACTTCTTGATCAATTCCCGAGGTCCCGTTCCGACGCGGTTCCGGGCCCTTTCCGAGATCATTTTCTGCTGACTCATAGATCATTTCCGGTCATCACCGGTAGCTCGTTCGAGGGAATTGAGCACGGCCCGCGGCCGCTCTGAAGACGGCCTGGGCCGAATTCCGCTTCACGCGCACTGTTTTGATCTAGTTCCGCTCCCTACAATCCGTCCACATCTTGCAGCTCAGGACGCCTGAGCGCTGCGGCCGCCCACCCCTGGTCAGAGCCGGGGATTGCCGCGCGCCCATGTGCCGTACGTCAAGGAGGACGAATGGCGGGGCTTTTCACCCCACTGCAACAGGACCTTCCCCTAGCCGCTGAAGCGTCGCTGACCAGCGACAACAGAGCGATTGTGGTCGTGGTGGCCGTCGTGGCACTGGCCGCGCTCGCGCTCGCGGTGGTCCTGGTACGTCAAGTCCTCGCCGCGGGCGAGGGCACCGACAGCATGAAGAAGATCGCCGCTGCGGTGCAGGAAGGCGCGAACGCTTATCTGGCACGGCAGTTGCGCACTCTCGGCATCTTCGCCGTGGTCGTCTTCTTCCTGCTCTTCCTGCTGCCGGCCGACGACTGGTCGGAGCGCATCGGGCGTTCGCTGTTCTTCCTGGTGGGCGCCGGCTTCTCGGCCGCCACCGGGTACATCGGCATGTGGCTCGCGGTGCGTTCCAACGTGCGCGTGGCCGCCGCCGCCCGGGAGGCAACTCCCGGCGAGGGCGAGCCCGCGAAGGACCTCACCGAGGTCTCGCACAAGGCAATGAAGATCGCGTTCCGCACCGGCGGCGTGGTCGGCATGTTCACCGTCGGCCTGGGTCTGTTCGGCGCCGCGGTCGTTGTACTGGTGTACGCGGCCGACGCGCCCAAGGTGCTCGAGGGCTTCGGCCTCGGCGCCGCACTCATCGCGATGTTCATGCGTGTCGGCGGCGGCATCTTCACCAAGGCCGCCGACGTCGGCGCCGACCTCGTAGGCAAGGTCGAGCAGGGCATCCCCGAGGACGACCCGCGCAACGCCGCGACCATCGCGGACAACGTGGGCGACAACGTCGGCGACTGCGCCGGAATGGCGGCCGACCTCTTCGAGTCGTACGCGGTGACGCTGGTCGCCGCGCTCATCCTCGGCACGGTCGCGTTCGGCAACTACGGCCTCGCGTTCCCGCTGATGGTCCCGGCGATCGGCGTCATCACCGCCATGGTCGGCATCTTCGCGGTCGCCCCGCGCCGGTCCGACCGCAGCGGCATGACGGCGATCAACCGCGGCTTCTTCATCTCCGCGGTCATCTCGCTCGCCCTGGTGGCCCTCGCGGTCTTCACGTATCTGCCCTCGTCGTACGCGGAGTTGGACGGCGTCAGCGCCGGCATCCAGAACCACGACGGCAACCCGCAGGTGCTCGCGCTGATCGCCGTCGCCATCGGCATCGTGCTGGCGGCGCTCATCCAGCAGCTCACCGGCTACTTCACCGAGACCAACCGGCGCCCGGTCCGCGACATCGGCAAGACGTCGCTGACCGGCCCGGCCACGGTGGTGCTCTCCGGCATCTCGCTCGGCCTCGAGTCGGCCGTCTACACGGCGCTGCTCATCGGCCTCGCGGTGTACGGCGCGTTCCTGCTCGGCGGTGCGTCGATCATGCTGGCGCTGTTCGCCGTCGCACTGGCCGGCACCGGCCTGCTCACCACCGTCGGCGTCATCGTCGCGATGGACACCTTCGGCCCGGTCTCCGACAACGCCCAGGGCATCGCCGAGATGTCCGGCGACGTCGAGGGCGAGGGCGCCCAGGTCCTCACCGACCTGGACGCGGTGGGCAACACCACCAAGGCCATCACCAAGGGCATCGCCATCGCCACGGCGGTGCTCGCGGCGGCCGCGCTGTTCGGCTCGTACCGCGACGCGATCGCCACGGCGGCCGCGGAGGCGGGCGAGAAGTTCGGCGCCGAGGGCGGACCGATGGGGCTCGCGCTGGACATCTCCCAGCCGAACAACATGGTCGGCCTGATCCTCGGCGCGGCGGTCGTGTTCCTCTTCTCCGGGCTCGCGATCAACGCGGTCTCCCGGTCCGCGGGCGCGGTGGTCTACGAGGTGCGGCGGCAGTTCCGCGAGCACCCCGGGATCATGGACTACACCGAGAAGCCGGAGTACGGGCGCGTCGTCGACATCTGCACGAAGGACGCGCTGCGCGAGCTCCGCACGCCCGGTCTGCTCGCCGTCATGGCGCCGATCGCGGTCGGCTTCTCGCTCGGTGTGGGCGCGCTCGGCTCGTTCCTGGCCGGCGCGATCGGCTGCGGCACCCTGATGGCGGTCTTCCTGGCCAACTCGGGCGGTGCCTGGGACAACGCCAAGAAGCTCGTCGAGGACGGCCACCACGGCGGCAAGGGCAGCGAGGCGCACGCGGCGACGGTGATCGGCGACACGGTCGGCGACCCGTTCAAGGACACCGCGGGCCCGGCGATCAACCCGCTGCTCAAGGTGATGAACCTGGTCGCGCTGCTGATCGCTCCGGCGGTCGTGCAGTTCTCCTACGGCCCCGACGCCAGCGTCGGCGTGCGGGTCGCGATCTCCGTGCTGTCCATCGTGATCATCGTCGGCGCCGTCTACGAGTCGAAGCGGCGCGGCATCGCCGTGTCCGACGAGGGAGAGGAGACATCGGGTCGGACGGCTGCGTCCAAGTCGGCCGACCCGGCGGTAAGCGGAGCCAACGGCTGAGCGGACCGCTGACGGATCACCCGGACCGGAGTGATCCGTAACACCCATCGATGCCCCTTTTGCGCTGCAGGTTGGTGCGAAAGGGGCATCGTGCTGCGCGCGAGCAGCGGAATTCGTCATAAGAGGCGATGGCCGGTGTATCTTCCGGGGCCGAGGAGCCATGGAAAGGACGCCCCGGTGCCGATCGGTAAATGTTTCAGTAAGAAGCTTTCCGCCCCGCTGGCCGCGGGAGCGGTCGTAGTCCTCGCGCTGTCCGGCTGCAGCAAGGGCAACGACGACGACGCCAAGGCCAAGGACTGGGCCGGCACGGTCTGCGACAAGGTCCAGCCGCAGCTCAAGGCGATCCAGTCCGCCAACGCGGACATCACCAAGGCAGCGGAGGAGAAGGACCCCGCGAAGGTCCAGGCGACCTACGAGTCCTCCTTCGACAAGATCGCCAAGGCGTACGCATCGATGGGTGACGCCGTCGAGGGAGCGGGCGCACCGCCCGTCGACGACGGCAAGAACACCCAGACCGGGGCGGTGAAGGAGCTCCGCGACACGGCCAAGGCGTACAACGAGGTCAAGACCACGGTCGAGAAGCTGGACACCAGCGACCAGGGCGACTTCGGCGAGGGCCTGAAGGACGTCGCGGGCGAGCTCGAGAAGCTCAGCAAGACCGGCGACCACGCGCTCGGCAAGCTGCAGTCCGGCCGGCTCGGCCAGGCGATGTCGGAGCAGGCCGGCTGCCAGAAGCCGGAGTCGGCGCCTTCCAAGGAGGCGTAGCGCCCCGCCGGGCGGGTGGGGCGTCACAATGGCCGCGTGAGTACGAACAGCGGCTCGGCCGCCCTGCCCGACCCGGACCACTGCGTCGCGCTGCGGGACGCGTTTCTCGCGGCTGACTTCACCGTCGACGGTGTGCTGGAGGCGCTCGGCGCGCCCGCGTATGCGGCGCTCGGCCGCGGCGAGACGGTGCCCGCGGAGCGGGCGACGCGTGGCGGGGGCGGGCTGGCCGCGCTCGTACGGCTCTTTCTGCTGCAGCGCCCGGTGGAGCGGGAGGCTGCCGCGGAGACGCTGCCCGTCGATGACTGCCTCGCCGGGGGCTGGCTGGTGGCCGAGGGTGGTGACGTACGGGCCGCCGTCGATGTGCGGCCGTACGGCGGGCCCGACGGGCAGGACTGGTTCGTCGTGTCCGACCTGGGGTGTGCGGTGGGCGGCGCCGCCGGTGCCCGGGGCGGGGCGGATGTGGTGCTGGGGGTCGGGGGCGCGTCGATGACGCTGGCCGGGCTGACCGTACGGGACAAGGGTGTGCGGGCGCTGGACCTGGGGGCCGGGTCCGGGATTCAGGCGCTGCATGCGGCGGCGCATGCCGCGTCGGTTACGGCTACTGATCTGAACCCGCGGGCGCTGGGATTTACGCGGCTGACGTTGGGACTTTCCGGGGCGGCCGCGGCCGATCTGCGGGAGGGGTCGCTCTTCGAGCCGGTGGCGGGTGAGAGCTTCGATCTGATCGTTTCCAATCCGCCTTTTGTGATCTCGCCCGGGCGGCGGCTCACGTACCGCGATGGCGGGATGCGGGGCGATGACCTGTGCCGGGCGCTGGTGGAGCAGGCGGGGGCGTATCTGGCGGAGGGCGGCTACTGCCAGCTGCTGGCGAACTGGGAGCACGGGGCCGGTGACTGGCGGGAGCGGGTCGCGCGGTGGGTCCCTGACGGGTGCGATGCGTGGGTCGTGCAGCGGGAGGTGCAGGACGTCGCGGAGTACGCGGAGCTGTGGCTGCGCGATGCCGGGGACCGGCCTGGGACGCCTGAGTATGCGGAGCGGTACGACGCGTGGCTGGAGGAGTTCGCGTCGCGGGGGACGCGGGGCGTCGGTTTCGGGTGGATCACGCTGCGGAAGTCGGGGGCGGCGCGCAGGGACGCGGCGCTGACGCTGGAGGAGTGGCCGCATGCGGTGGAGCAGCCGCTCGGGGACGAGGTGCGGGCGCACTTCGCGCGGCAGGACTTCTTGCGGGGGGTGGGGGATGACTCGCTGCTCGCCACGAAGTTCGTGATGGGCGGGGATGTGGTGCAGGAGCAGGTGGGGCGGCCCGGCGAGGAAGATCCGGAGCATGTGGTGCTGCGGCGGGAGCGGGGCATGCGGAGGGCGATGCGCGCCGACACGGTGGGCGCCGGGTTCGTCGGCGCCTGTGACGGGTCGTTGAGTGCGGGGCGGATTCTGGACGCGATCGCCCAGCTGGTGGGCGAGGATTCGGCGGGGCTGCGGGAGGCTACGCCTCGGGTGATCCGGGAGATGGTGGCGGAGGGGTTCCTCGAGCCGGTCGCCTCGGCGGCGGGGCGGGGTCCGTCGATGCGGGCGCCTTCGCGGCGGCCGTAGGTCTGGCTCTTTCGCGCCTGCGGCGCGGCTCCGCGCTTCGCGCGGAATCCTCGAGCGCCGGATGGGCTGGTATGCGGCCCGCCCGCTCCGTACGAC
>NZ_JAAKZV010000266.1 GCF_011044975.1 Streptomyces coryli
GGGTCGGGGCGTCGCTCGGGGTGAGTGCGCTGCTGACCGCGTCGACCGTCGCGTACGAGACGCTGCGGTGGGCCGGGGTCTGCTATCTGCTCTGGATGGGCGGGCGGATGGTGTGGGGGAGTCTGCGGCGGCACGGGCGGCCGACAGCGGATGAGCGGGCGGATGTCGGCACCACCTACGCCGGCACCACCGACGACGGCACCACCGACGCCGAGCGCGGCGGCATCGCCGCGGGCGTGCGGCGCGGGCTGCTGACCAATCTGCTCAATCCCAAGGTCGGGGTGTTCTACGTCGCGCTGCTGCCGCAGTTCATTCCGGAGGGGGCCAATCATCTCGCCTTCGGGACCCTGCTCACCTCCGTGCACATCCTCTTCGGCGTCCTCTGGTCCGCCCTCGTCGTCGGCTTCGCCCGGGTGCTGCGGCGGTGGCTGACCGGGGCGCGGGCGCGGCGGGTCATGGACCGGGTCACCGGGGGTGTGGTCATCGGCTTCGGCGTGCAGCTCGCCACCGCGCAGAAGTAGTCCGGCGGGCGCGGCGCGACGGAGGCCCTGGACAGCGACCGGGGAGTCGTCGCCGTCCAGGGCCTCCGGGCCCTACGCCACCGTCAGCTGTCGCCCTTGCGCGCGTCCAGCGTGACCGTCGCCGTCTTGGTCTTGCCGTCGCTCTTCCAGGTGAGCTTCACCTTCTCGCCCGGCTTGTGGGTCCACAGCTGGCCGATGAGGGTCGGGCCGCTGTCGATGACCGTGTCGTCGATCTTGGTGATGACGTCGCCGGGCTTCACGCCCGCCTCGTCGGCCGGGCCGCCGGGGGTGACCGCGTCCGCGCCCTCGTCGCTGACCTTGGCGCCGGAGCCCTGGTAGGAGTTGTCCACCGAGACGCCGATGACCGCGTACACCGGCTCGCCGGTCTTGATCAGCTCGCCGGCCACGTACTTCGCCTGGTTGATCGGGATCGCGAAGCCGAGGCCGACCGAGCCGCCCTGCTGGCCGCCGAACGGGTTCTCGCCCCCGCCGCCGGTCTGGATGGCGGAGTTGACGCCGATGACGTTGCCGGCCGAGTCGAGCAGCGGGCCGCCCGAGTTGCCGGGGTTGATCGAAGCGTCGGTCTGCAGGGCGTTCATGTACGAGTTCTTGCTGCCGGTCTCGTCCGAGGACGCCACCGGGCGGTTCTTGGCGCTGATGATGCCGGTGGTGACCGTGCCGGACAGGCCGAACGGGGCGCCGATCGCGATGGTCTGGTCGCCGACGTCGACCTTGTCGGAGTCGCCGAGCCGGAGCGGGGTGAGCTTGACGTCGCCCGCCTTCTCCAGCTTGATGACCGCGACGTCGTAGCCCTGCGCCCGGCCGACCACCTTGGCGTCGTACGTCTTGCCGTTGGAGAACGTGGCCGTCAGCTGACCGCCCTGGGCGGCCGAGGCGACGACGTGGTTGTTGGTCAGGATGTGGCCCTGCCGGTCGTATACGAAGCCGGTGCCGGTGCCGCCGCTGCCGCCGCTGCCGCGGGCCTCGATCGTGACGACGGACTGGAGCGCCTTGTTCGCGATGGCGGCCACCGAGCCCGGCGGGTTCTCGATCTTCTGGTTGTTCTCGGGTGCGGAGATCGGGGTGGAGCCGTCGGAGTTCTGGTCGTTCGCGGCCCAGTAGCCGATGCCGCCGCCGATGCCGCCCGCCACCAGCGCGGCGGCGAGTGCCCCGGCGACCAGCCCGCCGGCGACCTTCTTCTTGCCCGGATCCCCGGGCTGGTCGGGCAGCGGCTCACCGGGCGTACCCCAGCCGGCCCAGCCACCGCACCCGCCGGACCCGCCGGCGTCCCCGCCTCCGGGCGGCGGAGGCGGCGGCGCACCCCACGCGGGCCGCTCCGGCGGCTCCACGCCGGCGGTCGTCTCCGCATCGCTCACCGGACGGCTCGGCTCAGAACCGCCCACCGGACGCGTCGGCTCGTGCTCGCCCGCCGGCCGAACCGGCCCCGGCTCA
Source organism: Streptomyces coryli (assembly GCF_011044975.1). Classification (GTDB taxonomy): domain Bacteria; phylum Actinomycetota; class Actinomycetes; order Streptomycetales; family Streptomycetaceae; genus Streptomyces; species Streptomyces coryli. The sequence goes on from NZ_JAAKZV010000266.1 coordinate 1,974, forward strand.
CCCACCGACCGAGTCGTCTCCGGCTCACCCACCGGACGAGTGGCACCCGCCCCCTCGCCCGTACGCTCATCGCCTCTCTCGCTCGGAGCCCCTGCCGCCGGCGGGAAACCCGGACGCGGCGGCGTCCCGTCGTCGTTCGAGGTGCTCACAGCTGTCTCCTCTTCTAGTACTCACGCCACCTTCGAGCGAATACCCTCTCGCTAGGTTGCCTCACAGCGGATCAGTGGCCCGTAAGGCTCAAGCTGAGATGATTCTTAAATCCTTTACGCCGGACAATCCGGGCGCATCCGCACGCGGGCAGACGAGGGTGGCACCATGACCCGATGAGCAGCGCCCAACCCGCTCCGCGGCCCTCTTCGCGCCCCGCCGTGGTCGCCCACCGCGGCGCCTCGGAAGAAGCCCCCGAGCACACCCTCGCGGCGTACCGCACCGCGATCGAGGAGGGCGCCGACGCCCTCGAGTGCGACATCCGGCTCACCGCCGACGGGCACCTGGTCTGCGTGCACGACCGCCGGGTGAACCGCACCTCCAACGGCCGCGGCGCCGTCTCCACCCTGGAGCTCGCCGACCTGGCGCAGCTGGACTTCGGCTCCTGGAAGGGGGCCGACAAGGACGGCGACGAGGCGGCCGACGAGGCCCCCGACTGGGATCACGACGAGTTCACCTCCGTACTGACCCTGGAGCGCCTGCTCGAACTCGTCGTGGACGCGGGCCGCCGCGTCGAGCTCGCCATCGAGACCAAGCACCCCACCCGCTGGGCGGGCCATGTCGAGGCCCGCCTGATCGAGCTGCTGACCCGCTTCGGCCTGACGACGGGCACCCCGGACGCGCCGTCACCCGTCCGCGTGATGAGCTTCTCCGCCCGCTCGCTGCACCGCGTGCAGGCCGCGGCCCCTGCCATCCCCACGGTGTTCCTGATGCAGTTCGTCCGCCCCCGCTACCGCGAGGGCCGGCTGCCGCCCGGCGTGACGATCGCCGGGCCGAGCCTGCGGATCATCCGCCGCGACCCCGGTTACGTGTCCCGGGTGCACCGGGCCGGCAACCAGGTGCACGTGTGGACGGTGAACGAGCCGGCGGACCTGGCGATGTGCGCGCAGCTCGGCGTGGACGCCGTCATCACCAACCGGCCGCGGGCCGCGCGGGAGCTGCTGACGCAGCGGGACTGACGACTACGCAGCGCACACCGGCGCATCCATTACGTTATCGATCGTAACGAGTGCATCAAGGGATCACAGATGGCCGGTTTCCGATCCATCACCCGGGGGCATCTCTCCCGTGGCGTGGGGCAGAGGAGGTCTCGGGGGTGGTGACGCACTTGGTGGCACAACAGGTGCCGGCGTCGTCGACCATGGCCGTAACCCATGGTCCTGCGGGCGTCGGCGACGCACGGCGACGGATGCGCAATGAGCTTCTCGCGGCGGGGGCGCCGGAATCGGCGGTCGACGACGCTGTCCTGATCCTTTCGGAACTGCTCAGCAACGCCTGCCGCCATGCGCGGCCGCTGGCCGACGGCGGCGTGGAGAACGTCCGCGCCGACTGGTCGCTCGATGAGCGCGGCTGCATCACGGTTTCCGTTACGGACGGAGGCGGCCCGACCCGCCCACTTCCGGCCAAGCCCTCGGTCACGGCGCGGGGCGGCCGGGGGCTCGCGATCATCCGGCGGCTGTCGCGGGACTGGGGAGTCTCGTACGCGGTGGGTGAGGTCACGGTGTGGGCTGTGGTGGGGCCGAGCGTGCCGGCTTCGCGGGAGTTCGCCGGGATGGATGAGTTGCTGTAGGACGGGGCAGGCGCGGGGCGAAGTCACCGGATTTCCGCGGCCGCAAGGGCGCCGGGCGTGGCAGCGGTAGGCTCGCCATCCGTACAGAACGCCCCGAAGACGGAGTCATCTCCCATGGCCAAGAAGCGCCGCCCGCAGCCCACCGCCAAGGTGAAGGCCGACGCCGACGTTCCCGTCGTCGGTGCCCGCGAGCCCTGCCCCTGCGGCTCCGGCCGCCGGTACAAGGCCTGTCACGGCCGTGCCGCCGCCCAGGCCGCCACCGAGCTGGTGCAGCGGCCCTTCGAGGGGATCCCGGGCGAGGCCGACTGGGTCGCGCTGCGCGAGCTGGTGCCGGCGGGTTCCGCCGAGCTCAAGCTCAAGGACGGGCTGCCGGAGGGCGTGCCCGCCGTGACGCTCGCCACCGTGCTGCCCACCGCCTGGCCCGCGCTGCGCCGCGACAACGGCGAGGTCATGATCGGCCTGCAGAACGACACCGCCACCGGCGACATCAGCCGCGACCTCGCGGACGTACTCAAGAGGGCCCTGGAAGCCGAGCCCGGCTCCCCCGTCGAGGCGGCCCAGCGCACCACCAATGACGGGCCGCGGCTGCAGGATCTGCTCGACCCGGATACGCCGCTGGCCCCGACCGTCCACGACGGCTTTGAGTTCTGGCTGGACGACGCCGAGGCCGCCACGGCCGAGGTCAACGCCTCGCTGGAGCGCGCGAACGAGGCCGTGCTGCCGACCGCCCGGCTCACCGGCGTCGAGGCGGCGTACTGGTGCGAGACGCCGGAGAAGAACCACCTGCGCTGGGTGATGACCCACCCCGAGGAGCAGCTCCTCGACGCGCTGGCCCGGCTGCACGCCGCCGGCGACTCGTCGCTGGGCGAGGGCACCCGGCTCGTCGGCTCCTTCCGGGCGCACGGCCTGACCGTCCCGGTGTGGGACCTGCCGTCCGCGATGTCCGCCGACGACTGCGAGAAGCCCGCGGCCGAATTCGCCGAGCGGCTGGCCACGGCGCTCGCCGTGAAGGAGCCGCTCACCGCCGACGAGCGGCGGGCCCGCGGCGGCCTGACCAACCGGCAGATCACTCTCAGCTGATCAATTACATACCGTCGGGTATGACCCGGCTATGAGGATGGCGTATATCTCGCTGGATTCAGACGATCGAATTTGCGATACGCGCATTCCTTGTTACCGTCACTCTTAGCCCGGTCGCTGGTGCATCCCCCGTCGCCAGCGACCGGGCCCTTCTATGCCCGGGGCCGCGCCCCGGGCCTACTGCCCGGCCCGCGCCGCGAGTTGTGCGCACGCGGCGGTCAGCTCGCCGATCACCGCGGTGACATCCGGCAACCACGGTGCCGCAACCACACCGCGCTCGCCGGCCGGAAGAACCGGCTCCCGCTCCCACCGCACCGGACCGGCCCCGGTCCGCGAAGGCGGCAGCGCCAGATATCCGCCGTCGCCGTGGAAACGCAGCGTCCCCGGCACCCAGTCCTGCGCGTTCAGCACCTCGCCGAGCTCGGACAGCGAGTACGGGCGCACCAGCACCGCCCACCGGTCAGGGGTCGCGACGACCGGACCGGTCCGTACGCCGGCCCGGTCCAGGGCACCCAACGCCCGCGCCCCGGCCACCGCCGGCAGACTCACCGCGCTCGCGCCGCGCCCGCCGGTGGCGAGCAGCACCGGCGCGTCCGGGCGCTGCTCCCACCACCAGCCCACCATCCGCGCGTCGGTGGTGGCGGCGAGCAGGCCCGGCTCGAAGGGATGGGCGCCCGCCGCCGTGCAGTCGGGATACGGGCAGGCGCAGCCGGCACCGCGGGATGCCTGCACGGCGCCGGCCGTACGCACCGCTCTCGCCGCCCGCGCCGCTCTGGTCACTGCGCCTACGCCCCGCGGCTCGCGCAGCCCCGCACCGGGGAGCACGGGCCACTGCCACCGCGTGGCGCAGGTCAACGCCGTTTCGGATTCGGTCTGCGGTCGCAGCTTGCGCCGGAGCCTGCGCCGCTTTCCGGGGGTCTCGCGCATCAGCGCTCGTCCTTTCCGTGCAACATCGGCAGGCATGATCGCCTAAGGGACAGCTGTCCGTTCACATACCGGGTCGTTCACAAGAGGTGTGCGGGTCGTACGTTCAGCATGGCGCGAGTCTGCGCTCGCGCGGCGGGTTTACGCCTATGGTGCCGCTCTTTGCCGCGGGCCCTCGGCACGTATTCAACACGTACCAGCCACCGTACGTTTCTTAAGACGCCTCGCCCTCGCGGCGGGTTCCTTCGAGCCCTACTGCTCCTGTTCCCCCAGGGCCAAGTCGACAGCAGATGACACTCGAATGGGTCATTTTTCAGCCAACACAACTTCCCCATGGACACCACCATTCACACCGCGGCAACGCTGGACATCACGTCACCAGTCCGTGTAAATGTGGACTAATTCTGGACGTATTGCTGACGGCAGTCGCAGGACTTGGGGGTTGCAAATGCCTGTGAGCAGCGAAGTTCCACTCGATGCAGGGCCCGCCGCAAGGCGTGAAAGCCGGCGGCCTTGAGCACGCCACCACTCCGGAATGTGGCCGGAATTGAACTCCCACGCGCCGCCGCCGCGCACCCCACCGAGACTGCCGGTGCCGCGGCCTTCAGCCAGGATCACCTCGCGGCATGGGTCACCGATCTCACCACACTGCACGAGTTGATCGGCAGCCTCACCGGCACCTCCGGCCTCGACGCCGCGCTGTACGAGGTGGTCCGCGCGGGCGCCGCGCTGGCCGGCGCCCGGCGCGGCTACCTGGCGCTGCAGCCCCCCGACGGCCGCGGCCCGGACAGCTGCACCGGGCTCGGCCTCGGCCGCGCCGAACTCGGGGCGATCGAGACGGTGCCGCGGCAGTCGTCCTCACCCGGCCGGCTTCTCGACGGCGACATCACGCCACCGCAGCCGGCCACCGCGGCGCCGGCCCCGGCCCCGACGCCGCTGCCCGCCGAGATCTGCCACCCCGACCTGGCCCGCGAGGCCGGCCTCGACCCGCGCCACCAGGAGGTCGCCCGCCGCCTCGGCGCCGCCGCGAGCTACGCGGTCCCGCTCGACTGCGCCTCCGGCGGCGGCCGGATCGGCGCCATCGTCTGGCTCTACGACGAGCCGGCCCAGCCCACCGACCGGCAACGCCACCTCATCGCCCTCTACGCCCGGCACGCCGCCGACCACCTCGCCCGCCGCCTCGAACTGGCCCGCGCCACAAAGGCGTTGACGGCCGTACGCGACGGGCTGCTGCCCGCCCGCCTGCCGCAGGTCCCCAACACCGGCCTGGCGGTGCGGCATCTGAGCGGCCCGCGCGGCGGCGGCGACTGGTACGACGTGCTGCCGCTCCCCGACGGAGCGCTCGGCCTGGCAATCGGCTCGGTGAACGGCGCGGGGGCGCCCGCGGTGGCGGCCATGGGCCGGCTGCGCGCCTCCCTGCGCGCCTATGCCGTCATGGAGGGCGAGGACCCGGTCGCGGTGCTCAGCGACCTCGAGCTGCTGATGCGGCAGACCGAGCCGTCGCGCAGCGCCACGGCGCTCTTCGGCTACGTCGAGCCGGGCCGGCGGCGCCTCGTACTCGCCGGGGCCGGGCACTGCCCGCCGCTGATCACCGGGGAGTCGCGGACCGAGTTCGCCGAGACCACCCTCTCCGCGCCGCTCGGAATGCTGGCCTGCTGGGAGGCGCCGAGCGTGGAGATCACCCCGGCACCGGGCGAGACGCTGCTGCTCTACACCGACGGCCTGCTGCACCGCACCGGCGACCCGATGGAGCGCGCGATGGCCCGCCTGCATCAGGCCGCCGCCTGCGCCCCGGCGGCGGTCCGCCGCGACCCGGAGCTGCTCGCCGATCACGTAGTGCGACTGCTGGTCCCCGATCTGGAGGCGGATCATCCGGAGGACGTGGTGCTGCTGGCGGTGCGACTGGCACCGTAAGCCGCCGGTGAGCGCGGGGGGTGCGGTCCGTCACAGGGCTGTGTCCCATTCGTCCCCTTGCCACGCCCATACGATGGATGGCATACGCAGAAGCATCTGGCAGGAGGCAGCCGTGACCGAGTCGCACGCCGACGTGCAGGCCGAGGCACCTGACGACACCGCCCCGGAGACCACCGAGGGCGATCAGGAACAGGCGATAAAGCAGCGGAAGAACGGCCTCTACGGCGGCGTCTCCGACGAGCTCGCGGAGAACATGAAGCAGGGCTGGGCCGACACCGAGCGGCACGACCTGGAGCCGATCCCGCAGGCCGCGCACACCGCCCGCCGCCGCGCCGCGCTCTCGGCGGCCTTCCCCGGCGACCGGCTGGTGATCCCGGCCGGCAACCTGAAGGTCCGCGCCAACGACACGGACTACCCGTTCCGCCCCTCCTCGGACTACGCCTACCTCACCGGCGACAGGACCGAGGACGGCGTGCTGGTCCTGGAGCCGAAGGACGGCGGCCACCAGGCGACGGCGTACCTGCTGCCGCGCTCCGACCGCGAGAACGGCGAGTTCTGGCTGAGCGGCCAGGGCGAGCTGTGGGTCGGCCGCCGCAACAGCCTCACCGAGAACGAGAAGCTGCTCGGCCTGCCCGTAAAGGACGTCCGCGAGCTGCCCGAGGCGCTGCGCGAGGCCACGGGGCCTGTACGCGTGCTGCGCGGCTACGACGCCGGCATCGAGGCCGCGCTGGCCGACAAGGTCACCGCCGAGCGGGACGAGGAGTTCCGCGTCTTCCTCTCCGAGATGCGCCGGGTCAAGGACGACTTCGAGATCGCCGAGCTGGCCTTCGCCTGCGAGGCCACTTCGCGCGGCTTCGAGGACGTCGTACGGGTCCTGGACAAGGCCGAGGCGACCAGCGAGCGCTACATCGAGGGCACCTTCTTCCTCCGCGCCCGCGTCGAGGGCAATGACGTCGGCTACGGCTCCATCTGCGCCTCGGGCCCGCACGCCACGACGCTGCACTGGGTCCGTAACGACGGCGCGGTCCGCTCCGGCGACCTGCTGCTGCTGGACGCGGGTGTCGAGACGAACAACCTCTACACCGCGGACGTGACCCGCACGCTGCCGATCAGCGGCACCTTCACGCCGGTCCAGCGCAAGATCTACGACGCCGTGTACGAGGCCCAGGAGGCCGGCATCGCGGCGGTCAAGCCGGGCGCCCCGTACCGCGCCTTCCACGACGCCGCCCAGCGGGTGCTCGCGGAGAAGCTCGTCGAGTGGGGCCTGCTCGGCGACCTCGATGCGGACAAGGTTCTCGAGCTCGGCCTGCAGCGCCGCTGGACCCTGCACGGCACCGGCCACATGCTCGGCATCGACGTGCACGACTGCGCGGCGGCCCGCACCGAGCAGTACGTGAACGGCGACCTGGAGCCGGGCATCTGCCTGACGGTCGAGCCGGGCCTGTACTTCCAGGCGGACGACCTGTCCGTGCCCGAGGAGTACCGCGGCATCGGCGTCCGCATCGAGGACGACATCCTCGTCACCGAGGACGGCAACCGGAACCTCTCCGGCATGCTGCCCCGCACCTCCGCCGACATCGAGGCCTGGATGGCGCGGCTCAAGGGCTGAGACACCCCGGCGCCCGCGGCGGCACCGGGCGTAATCTCCGCAAGATCCGAAGGAGGTTACGCATGGCGGGTGTTGTCGCGGAGCTGACCGGCGTCGGAGTGCGGCGCTACACGACGGACCAGGTGATCCTCGACGAGATCTCCTGGACGGTACGGGCCGGGGAGCACTGGGCGCTCCTCGGCCCGAACGGCGCCGGCAAGACGACGGTGCTGCGGCTGCTCGGCGCCGTCATGCACCCCACGGTCGGCACGGTCGACGTCCTCGGCCACCGCATCGGCCGCGTAGACATGCGCGAACTGCGCGCGGCGATCGGCTTCGTGAGCTCCGCGCAGAAGGTCCCGCTGGACGCGACGGCGCACACGGTGGTGCTGACGGGTGCGACCGGGACGGTGCAGCCCTATGGCGCAAATACGACGCGGAGACCCGCGACCGCGCCCACGAACTCCTCTCCGAGCTGGACCTGAAGGAGCTGGCGGACCGCGCCTACGGCGTCTGCTCAGGCGGCCAGCGCGCCCGCATCCTGATCGCGCGTGCGCTGATGTCCGACCCCGGACTGCTGCTCTTGGACGAGCCGTTCAACGCCCTCGACCTGCCGTCCCGCGAGGACCTGGTCGACGCGATGGACCGCCTGGCGACGAGCCGCCCGTCGCTAGCGACGGTGACGGTCACACACCACCTGGAGGAGCTGGCCCCGAGCGTGGGCCACGCGCTGCTGCTACGGGAGGGCCGGACGCAGGCGGCGGGTCCGGTGGCGGAGGTACTGACCGGGAAGCGGCTGACGGAGTGCTTCGGCCGGGCGATCGCGGTGGAACGGAGCGGCGGACGCTGGCTGGCGCGCTCGGCGACGTGAATTCAAGCCCGCCCGGCGCTTGAGGGCGAGGCGCGCAGCGCCGACGGGGCCCGGGGCGGAGCCCCGGTGCTCAGCGCTCCGGCACGGAGCAACGGG
>NZ_JAAKZV010000267.1 GCF_011044975.1 Streptomyces coryli
GTCCCCTACGACGCCCCGCCCGCTCACCTCGCCCACGCCTCCGCGGCGGCCACCCTGCCCGACCTCGCCGCCGGCTTCCCGCCCCTGCTGTACCAGGGCCGCGGCCGGGAGCGGATCACCTGCGACCCCGGCCTGCCGCGCGGCAGCTGGGTGCTGCTGGAGATCCACTGCACCGGCAGCCCCGCCGTCAGCATCTGCGGCCTCGACCCGTACGGCCGCAGCGGGGACTACCTGCTCACCAGCTACCTCGACGACGTCCACGCCCGCACGGCCGCGCTCACCCCCACCGACCGCCCGCTGGGTCTGCTGGTGGAGGCCGACGAGCCGTGGACGCTGCGCGTGCTGCCGCTCGGCGAGGCCCGCCGGCTGACGCCCGCCCAGGACGGCTGCGGGCATGACCTGCTGCTCTACGAGGGCCCGGCCGGCGTGCTCAGCGTCACCTTCCACGGCGAGGACAACGTCGTCGTCGACCACCTCACCAAGACCGGCGACCCCGAGTGGCCGGAGGAGAGCGACCTCCTGGTCAACGAGATCGGCCGCATCGACCTGCTGGCCCCGGTCACCGGCCCCGGCCTCCTCCGCGTCCAGGCGGACGGCCCCTGGCGCATCTCCGTAGGAGGCTGACGCCGAGGGCGAAACCCGGGCGCTTGTGGCCATCCGTGCGTGTAAGGATGGCCGGAAGCTCACCGTCTGAAGGAGATGCCCTGGTGCCTGGCACGAACCTGACCCGCGACGAGGCGCAGCAGCGGGCGCGCCTGCTGGATGTCGAGTCGTACGAGATCGAGCTCGATCTCTCCGGCGCGCAGGAGGGGGGCACCTTCCGTTCGGTGACGACCGTGACGTTCACGGCCGCCGAGCCCGGTGCCGAGACCTTCATCGACCTGGTCGCGCCGACCGTGCACGAGGTGGTGCTGAACGGCACCGCGCTGGACCCGGCGGCCGTCTTCGCGGACTCCCGCATCGCCCTGCCCGGGCTGGCGGCGCGGAACGAGCTGAAGATCACCGCCGACTGCGATTACACCAACACCGGCGAGGGCCTGCACCGCTTTGTCGACCCGGTCGACAACCAGGCCTACCTCTACACCCAGTTCGAGGTCCCGGACGCCCGCCGGGTCTTCCCGAACTTCGAGCAGCCGGACCTGAAGGCGACCTTCCAGTTCACCGTGAAGGCACCGCAGGGCTGGACCGTCATCTCCAACTCCCCCACCCCGAAGCCGGACGCCGACGGCGTGTGGACCTTCGCGCCGACGCCGCGCATCTCCACCTACATCACCGCGCTGATCGTCGGCCCGTACCACTCCGTGCACAGCACCTGGGAGGGCAACGGGCGCGTCGTCCCGCTCGCCATCTACTGCCGCCCGTCGCTCGCCGAGTACCTCGACGCCGACGACATCTTCGCGGTCACCCGGCAGGGCTTCGACTGGTTCCAGGAGAAGTTCGACTACGCGTACCCGTTCGAGAAGTACGACCAGCTCTTCGTGCCCGAGTTCAACGCCGGCGCGATGGAGAACGCGGGCGCCGTCACCATCCGCGACCAGTACGTCTTCCGCTCTAAGGTGACCGACGCCGCCTACGAGGCGCGGGCCGAGACCATCCTGCACGAGCTCGCCCACATGTGGTTCGGCGACCTGGTCACCATGGAGTGGTGGAACGACCTGTGGCTGAACGAGTCGTTCGCCACCTACACCTCCATCGCCTGCCAGGCCTACGCGCCGGGCTCGAAGTGGCCCAACTCCTGGACCTCCTTCGCCAACCAGATGAAGACCTGGGCGTACCGGCAGGACCAGCTCCCGTCCACCCACCCGATCATGGCCGAGATCCGCGATCTCGACGACGTGCTGGTCAACTTCGACGGCATCACGTACGCCAAGGGCGCCTCCGTCCTGAAGCAGCTGGTCGCGTACGTCGGCATGGACGAGTTCTTCCGCGGCGTGCAGACCTACTTCAAGCGGCACGCCTTCGGGAACACCCGGCTGGCCGACCTGCTCGGCGCCCTGGAGGAGACCAGCGGCCGCGACCTGAAGGCCTGGTCGAAGGCGTGGCTGCAGACCGCGGGCATCAACATCCTGCGGCCGGAGATCGAGACGGACGCGGACGGCGTCATCACATCCTTCGCCATCAAGCAGGAGGCCCCGGCGCTGCCCGCGGGCGCCACCGGCGAGCCCGTGCTGCGCCCGCACCGCATCGCGATCGGCCTGTACGAGCTGGAGGGCGGCAAGCTCACCCGCACCGAGCGGATCGAGCTCGACGTCGACGGCGAGCTGACGAAGGTCGACCAGCTGATCGGGCGCCGCCGCCCGGCGGTGGTGCTGCTGAACGACGACGACCTGTCGTACGCGAAGGTCCGCCTGGACGCGCAGTCGCTGGCCACCGTCACCCGCCACCTCGGCGACTTCGACAGCACCCTGCCGCGGGCGCTGTCGTGGGCCTCGGCCTGGGACATGACCCGCGACGGCGAGCTGGCCACCCGCGACTATCTGCAGCTGGTGCTGTCCGGCATCCCGAAGGAGAGCGACATCGGCGTGGTGCAGTCGCTGCACCGGCAGGTGAAGCTGGCGCTCGACCTGTACGCGGCGCCGGACTGGCGCGAGACGGGTCTGGCGCGGTGGAGCGAGACGACGCTGGAGCAGCTGCGGGCGGCGGAGCCGTCGAGCGACCACCAGCTGGCGTGGGCGCGGGCGTTCGCGGCCACGGCCCGTACGGACGAGCAGCTGTCGCTGCTGCGGGCGCTGCTGGACGGCACGTCGTCGCTCGACGGGCTGGTCGTCGACACCGAGCTGCGGTGGGCGTTCCTGCAGCGGCTCGCCGCCACTGGGCAGGTCGGCGAGGCCGAGATCGCGGCGGAGCTGGAGCGGGACAGGACGGCTGCCGGTGAGCGGCACGCCGCGATGGCGCGGGCGGCCTTCCCGACGGCGGAGGCCAAGGCCGAGGCGTGGCGGCAGGTCGTCGAGAAGAGCGAGCTGGCCAACGCGGTGCAGGAGGCGGTGATCGGCGGCTTTGTGCAGACCGATCAGCGGGAGCTGCTGGCGCCGTACACGGAGAAGTACTTCGCGGCCGTGAAGGACGTCTTCGAGTCGCGGAGCCACGAGATCGGGCAGCAGATCATCGTCGGGCTGTACCCGACGCTGCAGGTGTCGCAGGCGACGCTGGACGCCACGGACGCGTGGCTGGCCGAGGCGCAGCCGAATGCGAAGCTGCGTCGGATGGTGACGGAGTCCCGGGCGGGCGTGGAGCGGGCGCTGCGCGCGCAGGCCGCGGACGCGGCGGCCGACGACTGACGCGTACGACACGGCGAGGGGCCCGGCACATCGTGTGCCGGGCCCCTCGCCGTATCGCTCAACTCGCGAACATCGCCGTCCCGTTCACCCACGTCCCGGTGACGGCCCCCGCGCGGTCGGACGCGAGGAACGCGGCCAGCTCGGCGATCTCCTGCAGCGGGGGCGACTTCGGGAGCATCCGCAGGCCGTCCAGATTCGCCAGCACCCCGGCCACCGCCTCCGGCGAAGCCAGCGCCGGGTCCACAGACCCGAGCTTCTCCTGCGTGATCGTCTCCGGCACGCCCGCGACCCACATCCCCAGCGCCCGCACCCCGCTCGGCCCGAGCTCCTGCGCCAACTGGCGGATCAGCGCGTCGACCGCCGCGTCCGTGGGGCACGTGCTACCCATCATCGGCGACGGCTTCTGCCCCGACGCGCTGTCCAGCGCGAGGATGACGCCCGAACCCTGCTCCACCATCCGCCGCCCGGCGGCCCGCGCCGTGATGAAGTTCGCCGTAATACCCGTCGTCACCGCGGACGTGTAGTCGGCCACCGACATGTCGAGCAGCGGCGTCCCCTGCGCGTCCCCGCGCCACACCAGATTCAGCGATACGTCGAGCGAGCCGCCCGCCGCCACCACCGCGTCCGCGTGCGCCTCCACGGCCCGCTCGTCGAGCGCGTCCACGACCGCGACATCGGCCCGGCCGCCCGCGCCCTCGATCTCCTTCGCGACCGCGGCCAGCGTGGCCTCCGTACGACCGGCCAGGAAGACCCGCGCGCCCTCCCGGGCGAAGGTGCGGGCGACGGCCGAGCCGATGCTTCCGCCGGCGCCGTAGATGACCGCATTCTTGTCCTGCAGCATGATGAGCTCCTCGTGTGTCGTTGGTGCCCATACATACGCACGGCGGCCCGCCGACTCATCGCACGCCGCGTCACAGAGTCATCGGCAGCCCGAAAACCGGCAGCAGATGCGGCTCGAAGGTGGTGATCTCCGCGATCCTCCCGTCCTCCACCCGCAGCACCTCGAGGGTCTGCGCGCGGAAGACGGTCGTCCCCGGCCGCTTGACGTAACCGGCCACCGCGGGGCGCCCGTTGGCCCGCGTCTCCACATGCCGCCACTCGCCGAAGAACGTCGGCAGGACCGGGTCCAGGGAGGCGCCGACGAAGTCCAGGATCGCCTGCCGCCCGACGAACCAGAACGGGTTCGGCGGCATCGTCAGCTTCGCGTCCTCCGTCAGCAGCGCCGCCATCGCGGCCATGTCGAGGTTCGCCGCGGCGGCCCGGTAGCGCTCGACGGCCGCGCGCTCCTGGGGGCCGAACTCCGCCGCCGACCAGTCGAGACGCCCGTCCGACCCGGCCGGCAGGTGCTCGCGCAGCGTCGGCCGGGCCCGCTGCAGCGCGCTGTTGACGGCGGCGGTGCTCAGCTCCAGCAGCTCAGCCGTCTCCGCGGCGGGCAGCCCGACGACGTCCCGTAGCACCAGCGCCGCCCGCTGCCGCGGCGGCAGATACTGCAGCGCGGCGAGGAAGACCAGGTCGCCGGTCTCGCGGGCGACCGCCTGCGCCTCGGGGTCGGCCGCCGCGTCCGGTACGTCGGCGAGGAGCTCGTCGGGGCAGGGCTGCAGCCAGGTGATGAAGGCGGGCGGGTCCGCGTCGCCGTGCTCCATGCCGGGGATGCGCTCGTAGCGGGTGGGCGTGCGGGAGTGGCGGCGCAGGTGGTCGAGGCAGGTGTTGGTGGCGATGCGGTAGAGCCAGGTGCGCAGGCTCGCCGCCCGCTCGTCGTAGGACTCGCGGGCGCGCCAGGCCTTGAGGAACGCCTCCTGGACCAGGTCCTCGGACTCGTCGTAGGAGCCGGTCATGCGGTAGCAGTGCGCCTGCAGCTCGCGGCGGTGGCCTTCCAGGCGGCCGGCGAAGTCGGCTTCGGCGGGGTGGTCGGGGGCTGCTTTTTCCGTCACAGCCGGCCGCGTTACGGATTCCGCCCCCGACCGTGCCGTACGGGCGATGCGCCGCAGTCGGCCGACGGCGGAGGAGAGTTCGGTGACGTCCGCGTAAAACCGCTCCGGTGGGCGGGCCGTCAGCCGGCCGGCCCGCTCCGCCACGTCGGCGATGAGTTCGGTGACGCCGGAGTCCGGCGTCCGCCGCTCCCGGTACGCCCGCTGGCGGCAGGCCGCCGAGCAGTACACGGATGCGCGGCCGCGGCGGCCGGTGCGGCTCGGCAGCGGCTTTCCGCAGGTTCTGCAGGTCTCCCCGGACATCGCGGCCCCTCCCCCGGGACATACGTAACGCGGGTGCGGCGTGACGGAAAACCGTCGTCGCCGCACCCGCGCAATACATCACGTCCCCTCCGCGTGACGCAATCAGGTGGCGATCGGCTCCCGCCGGACCGCCGTGCCGCCCGCGGCCACCAGCCGCGTCGGGCCCGTGGTGCGCGGCCGGAGCTGGCCGAGGACCGTGCTGCCGAGGGCGATCGCCATGCCGGCGATCTGCACCGGGGCCAGCGCCTGGCCGAGCGCGACCCAGCCGATCAGCGCCGCGGAGACCGGGCTGAGCAGGCCGAGGAAGGCGACCGAGGTGGCGGGCAGCTGCGCCATGCCGCGGAACCAGAGGAAGTACGGCACCGCGGTGGTGAAGATGGCCAGGTAGGCGTAGCCGCCGATCGCGGCGCCGTCCATGGCCGGCGGGGCGCCCTCGACGAGCAGCGCGAGCGGGGCGAGGAAGAGGCCGCCGGCAACGAGCTGCCAGCTGGTGAAGGTCAGCGCGCCGACGCCTTCCGGGCGGCCCCAGCGCTTGGCCAGGACGACGCCGAGGGTCATCGAGGCGACGGCCCCGGTGCCGGCGGCGATGCCGACCGCGTCGAGCGCCGCGTCGCCGCGCAGCACCACCAGGGAGACGCCGAAGACGCCGGCCAGGCCGGCCACGACGCCGCGGACGTTGGGGCGCTCGGAGAGCAGCACGGCCGCGTAACCGATGGCGAGCAGCGGGCCGACCGCGGAGAGGACCGCGGCGATGCCGCCGGGGAGGCGGTACGCGCCGACGAAGAGGAGGCCGAAGAAGGCGCCGATGTTGAGCACACCCAGCACCGCGGCCTTCCCCCACCAGGCGCCGCGCGGCAGGACGCGGACCACGGCGAGCAGCAGCAGGCCGATCGGCAGCGCGCGCATCGCGGCGGTGAACAGCGGCCGGTCCGGCGGCAGGAACTCGGTGGTGACCGCGAAGGTGGAACCGAAGGCGAGCGGCGCGAGCGCGGTGAGCGCCACCGTGCCGATGCGGCTGGTGCCAATGGTGTTCGACATGAGACGACCCCCCTCAGAGCTTTTGACTGCTAATAGCTTAGCAGTAAGCAACTCTCTTGCAAGTCACTTACTGGTAACCCAGTTGCTTGCGGCTCAACCGCATCCAGCGCTTGAATGTTCCTCATGACCCCGACCCCGGACCCCGTCGACGCCATCAACACCCAATGGCGCGCCGCCAAGCCGGACCTCGACACCGTGCCCATGGACGTCATCGGCCGCATCTTCCGCATCGCGGACACGGTCGGCGCCCGGATGACGAAGACGTACGGCCGGTACGGCATCTCCCGCGGCGAGTTCGACGTGCTGTCCGCGCTGCGCCGCTCCGGCGAGCCGTACACCCTCTCCCCGCGCGAACTGGCCGCCACCACGCTGCTCACCACGGGCGGCATGACCGGCCGTCTTGACAAGCTGGAGCGGGCCGGGCTGCTCACCCGTAGCCCCGACCCGAAGGACCGCCGCGGGCTGCGGGTGACGCTCACCGAGCGCGGCCGGGAGCTCGCCGAGGAGGCGGTGGTGGTGGGCGTCGCCGTGCAGCGGGAGGCCATGGCGGGGCTGAGCGACGCCCAGGCCGAGCAGCTCACCGCGCTGCTGCGGCTGCTGGTGCGGTCGAGCGAGGCTAGCGTGGAGGGATAGGACATAGGGCGCATATGCCGCGCCCGTCTCATTCCGCCTCCGGAGGCGATCCATCATGACCTCAGCGACCGAGGGGACGCCCATCTGGGCGGACGCGACCTACCCCGACCTGGACAAGGCGCGGGAGTTCTACGGCGACCTCTTCGGCTGGACCTTCCAGTCCGCCGGCGAGGAGTACGGGAACTACACCCAGGCCTTCACCGCCGACGGCCAGGCCGCCGCCGCGCTGGCGCCGCCGATGCCGGGCGGTGAGGACGAACCGACGGGGTGGACGCTGCATCTCGCGACGCCGGACGCCGCCGCCACCGCGGCGAAGATCAAGGCGAACGGCGGCCAGGTGCAGATGGAGCCGATGCAGGTGGGCCCGTTCGGCACGATGGCGCTCGCCACCGACCCGACCGGCGTCGCCTTCGGCCTGTGGCAGGCCGACCAGCACGTGGGCTTCCCGCCGCCGGGCGAGCAGCCGCAGCCGGGCGCGTTCTGCTGGGCCGAGGTCAACACGAGCGATGCCGCGAAGACCGACGCCTTCTTCCCCGCCGTCTTCGGCTATAGCGCGCAGAAGATGGCGGGCGAGGAGATGGACTACGCGGTGTGGAGCGTGCCGGGCCAGGACATGCCGGCGATGGGCCGGATGGCGACGGCCGGCAGCGACATGCCGGCCGACGCCCTGCCGCCCCTCAACATCTGCTTCGCGGTGGCGGACGCCGACGCCGCCGTGGCCACCGTGCGGAAGCACGGCGGCCAGGTCGTCTGGGGCCCGGAGGACTCACCCTTCGGCCGGCTCGCGACGGTGAAGGAGCCGCAGGGGGCGGTGTTCACGGTCATCGACGTGACGAAGACCGAGGGGGAGATGCCGGAGTTCGCGTAGTCGCGTTGCTGGTTACGCGAAGCGCTTGCGCAGGTCGGCCCAGCCCGCTTCGGTGAGGGTGCCGTGCGCGCGCAGGCGGGCGATGCCGCCGTCCGGGTACGTATTCACGCGCAGGCGCGTGGCCCGGGCGGGGGCCGCCAGCGGGAAGCGGTGCGGGGCGTCGGGCGCCAGCTGGGTCCGCGGCAGGATCTCGCGCCACTCGCCGTCGGCGTACGCCTCCACCGAGGCCCAGCCGGCCGAATTGCCCTTGTAGTACGCGGTGTCCAGCTCCAGCGCCCGTATCTCACCCTCGGCGGCCAGCCGGACGACCGCCCAGTCGTGGCCGTCGTCGCGGCGGCGGCGGGTCTCCCAGCCGTCCTCCATCTTGCGGGAGAAGTCGGGGCTGATCAGGTTGGCGGGGTCGCTGAAGAAGCGGTCGGAAGCCCCTTCGACGGAGGCCCCGTTGACGACACAGGCCAGGTCGAAGCTGCCGAGCAGCTCCAGCCACGCCGGGTCGGGGACCGGCTCGCCGTAGACCCGGAGCCGGGCGACGCCGCCGTCGGGGTACTGGCGCAGGCGCAGGTGCGTGAAGCGGCGCTCGTCGGCGACCGCGAAGCCGTTCGCGGCGTGGCCGCGGGCGTCGGTACGGGCGACGAGCTCGTGCCACGGGCCGTCGGGGCTGGTGGCGCCCTCGACGGCGACCTGCTGCGGGTAGTTGCCGCGGAAGTGGGCGGTGTCGACGAGGACGCCGTGGATTACGCCCGGGACGCCGAGGCGGATGACCGCCCAGTCGTAGTCGTCGGCGGTCGGGTGCGGGGTGGCGGCTCCGGTGCCGCGCCGGCGGCGGGTCTCCCAGCCGTCCATGACCTTGCCCTTGTGGCCGAAGTGGTGCGGGTCGAAGACGGCGGGAGTGGGGACGAGGAGATTCTCGCGCTCGGCGAAGAACTCGTCGTTGGCGGCGACGACGGCCCCGCCGAGGCGCCGGTCGGCGAGGTCGGTGAGCTCGGTGAGCTTGGCGAAGGCCGGGTCGGTGGCGGGGCGGTAGTCGGCGTAGGGATCGCCGGAGAGGTAGGGCTGGGCGTCGTTGGGGTTGGTGGTCTTGGGGTTGGTGGTCGTCGTCATGGCTACGACGATGCCGCCGCAGGGACCATCAGGTCCATCGAAACTTTCTGATGTGAGCGTTCAGTTGACCTGAACGGTCCGGAGGGCGGCGAGGACCCGGGACACGCCTGGCGCGGCCTCGGCACCGCTGCGTACCGCCGCGACGACGTGGCGGCGGGGCTGGTCGGCCTGGAGGGCGCGGACGACGGTCCCGGCGGGGGGCTCGCTGCTCGTCAGGGCCATGCGCGGAATCAGGGCGACGCCCATGCCGGCGGCCACCATCGCGAGGATCGCCGACCAGTCGGCGGCGGCGTGCGCCTGCTCGGGCGTGAAGCCCGCGGCCTCGCATGCGGCGAGGGTGATGTCCGACCAGGGGCCGCTGCTGCCGTAGATCCAGGGCTCGTCGGCGAGGAGCTCGACGCGCTTGAAGCGGGGGTCGCGGGCGGACGGCGCGTGGGCGGCGAGGGAGAGGGCGAGGTCGGCTTCACCGGCGGCGAGGAGCTCGTAGGCGGCTTCGGCCTCGGCTTCGGTGACGCGGATGTGGAGGCCGGGGTGGGTGCGGCGGAGCTCGGTCACGGCGGGTACGACGAGGGCCGGGACGGCGGTGGAGAAGGCGCTGACGCGGACCTCGCCGACGTCACCGGAGAGATAGCCGGTGAGCTCGGCGTCGGCGCGCTCGAGCTGGGCGAAGACGGTGTCGGCGTGGCGTAGGACGAGATGGGCGGCCTCGGTGAGACGGACGCGGCGGCCGTGGGCTTCGAGGAGCGGAGCGCCTACTTGCTTGGCGAGTCCGGAGAGCTGCTGAGAGACGGCGGAGGGCGTCATGTGCAGCGCCTCGGCAGCGGCGGTGACGGTGCCGGTGTCTGCGAGGGCTCGGAGGATGCGGAGCTTCTTGATGTCCCAGTCGACCACGGTGCAACCTTACGG
>NZ_JAAKZV010000268.1 GCF_011044975.1 Streptomyces coryli
GTGCCGGGCCGGTGGCGGTGGCGGGCCGGTGGCGGTGGCGCTGGCGGCGCCAGTGGCGGCGGCGGGGCCCGGTCCCGGGCCCGTATCTCATCCCTGAGGCCCACCCGGCCCCAGCCGAAGGGATGGTGCCCTCCACCGCCCGTCGTGGCAGAATCAACCGGGCCGGGAAGGGGGACCCAGAGCACCGAAGGGAGGGGGTCTGCGCGATGCCGCCGAGCAGCACCGCGGAGCGACCGGGGCGACACCCCGGCCCTACCGCGGACGCCTCGGCCGGACACGGCGCGGCCGCCCTCCAGTGCCCGGCCTGCGGATCGACCCATGTCGCCCAGGTGCTCGGCGACAACGGCGGAGTGACGTATGTATGCACGGCCTGCGGCCATAGCTGGAGCTGAGTAGATGGGGGCCCACAGCAGGAAGTGCGACTGGTGCGGCAACGGCACCCCCATCGTCCGGGACATGGAGCCACTGAACCCGGACTACCAGTACTGGTGCGAGGAGTGCGCCCGAGCGCTGATCATCAAGGGCGACCCGATCGAGACGTACCGGGAGCTGGAGGGCGAGCCGATCTACGGACGGTTGCTGGACGAGCACTGCACGCTCAAGCGCTTTTACTCCTTCGCAACCGCCTGACGAGGTCGTGTAAAGTAGGCGAAGCCGCAGGCCGGGGGACCGGCGGGTGGCGAGATGCGGGGCTATAGCTCAGTTGGTAGAGCGATTGCATGGCATGCAATAGGTCAGGAGTTCGATTCTCCTTAGCTCCACGTGATACGGATCCCGTCCGATCGATTCGATCGGGCGGGATCTTGCAGTTTCTGGGGCCGTCCGTGGGGTTGGACGGGGCTGATCGGCAGCTTCGGGGGACCGGGGCGGTCGCGCGGAGCGATGCTGTGGTGCTGTTCGGTTCCGGATCTGAGCGCTCAGGGTGGTGGGAGCCGGCCGGCCGGCTGCGGCCTGGCCGGTCTCGGCGCCGCGGCCGTGGGCAAGGCGGTTCTTCGGTTCGGCGATGTTGATTGGATGGCCTTTGAGGACGCCGTTGAGGCCTTCCGAACGCGCCCGAATCGGCGGGAAAGTGTCCCGCCAGGTCGTGCTGAGGTAAGGGCGGTCCTGGCGGAGCTTGTCCGCGGTGCCGAGGTCGCCTGGGCGCAGCAGGGGCGAGCTGGCCCGTACGATGCCGCCCACCAGGCGCCGTTGGCCGAAGCGAGCTGACGTCGATGCCCGCCGGCGTGACCATCTGGCTAAGCGATGCCAGGTGCCGTGGGCCGCGCTAGAGCTGATCTTGTCCCCACCTGCCCCTCACGTCCGGGGGCAGGTCACGTACTGCTGAACAGCCGGTCCAGATGCACGTCGATAGCGGCGAGCGCGTCCTCGGGCTCGATCACGTCGAGTTCGATCAGGGGGGTGAAGCCGGTGAGGGCGAGGAGCAGGTTGGTTTCGGTCGCCGGGTCGCGGTCGGAGTCGATGTGCCCGTCGGCGATCGCCTGGCGGACCAACTGCTCTACGAGGGCCCGCCCTTGGACGAGGCCGCGGCGCGCCTGCTCGTGCACGGCCTGGTCGTGTAGCGCCTCCAGGACGTAGGCGGCGCTCATCCGGCTGGTCGCGCGGGCGTCGGCATGCAGGGGGAGCATTTCCGCGAGCGTCAGTCGCAGCACGTCACGGGGGTGCGGACGGTCACCGAGTTTTTCGAGCCCCTGGTGTACGCGCACCGAGGTCTGCTCGGACGCGAAATCCATGGCGAAGGAGAGCATGGCGGTCCGGGAGGCGAAGTAGTGCTGCAGCTGCCCGAGTGACATGCCCGCCTCCTGTGCCACCACGCGCATCGTCAGCTGTGCGACGCCGCGCTGCGCCACCACCCGCCACAGTGCGCGGGCGATCGCTTCGCGGCGTCCACGGTGATCCACCTGCTTCGGCATCGCCGGTCCCTCCCTCGTGCTCCAGCACTGTTTCAATACAGTTGACATAATACACCTGACCCGTAACCTGACCCGTAACCCTGGGATCCACTCGCGGGAAGGAATCGTCATGTCCGAACAGCCAAAGGCACGGACCACGGAAGGCGTGGTGCAGGGGTGCCGGCGGCAGGGGCACGCGGTGTTCCGCGGCATCCCGTACGCCCAGCCCCCGGTCGGAGCGCTTCGCTTCGCCGCGCCCGCGCCGCCGCACCGATGGGAGGGGACGCGGCAGGCGGTCGAGTTCGGCCCCGTGGTGCCGCTGTCCCTGCCGATCGACGTGCCCCCGCAGGGCACCGACTGGCTGACGCTCGACGTCGGCACTCCGGATCCCGGCGCGGCGGGACTGCCGGTGCTGGTGTGGATCCCCGTGGGCGGCTACCTCTCGGCGGTGTCGAGCGACCCGATGTACGACCCGGCAGCGCTGGCCGAGGCGGGAGTCGTCGTGGTGACCATCAACTGCCGTGTGGGCGCGGAGGGATTCGCGTTCCTCGACGACGCGCCGCCCAACCGCGGATTCCTCGACCAGATCGCGGCGCTGGAGTGGGTGCAGCGCAACATCGCCGCCTTCGGAGGCGACCCCGGCCGGGTCACCGTAGGCGGGCTGTCCGCCGGGGCGGGCTCGGTCGCCGCCCTGCTGACGATGAAGTCGGCGCGCGGGCTGTTCCGGCGGGCCATCGCCCATTCGGTGCCGGGGCTGTACAGCACCCCCGCGCTGGCCCGGGAGGTCACCGCCGCGTTCGCGGAGCGGCTGGGTGCGGCGGCCCCCACCGCCGAGGCCCTGCGCGACATCGACCCATGGCACCTGGCCGCCGAGCTCACCTCCTTCAACGCCGGCCTCCACGCGCACCGGGAGAGCTGGGGGCGCCTCACGGAGACCGGCACCGCGCTGTGCCCCGTCGTCGACGGCGAGGTCCTCCCGGAAACGCCCTGGACCGCGCTGACCGGCGCGCGTGCGAGCGGGACCGAACTGCTCGTCGGCCATGCCCGGGACGAATTCCGGTACTTCAGCGTCATGAGCGGACGGCACGGCACCTTCACCGAGGAGGACGCCCGCGCCGCCCTGGAACTGCTCGCCCCGCCGCCGGACGGCGCGCGGGCCTACCGTGCCGCGTTCCCGCAGGCAGGCCCGGAGGAGCTGGTGGAGACGGTGTACTCCGACGCCCTCTTCCGCATGCCGTCACAGAAGCTGGCCGAGGCGAACGCCGCAGCCGGCGGCACCTCGTACCTGTTCGAACTGTGCTGGACTGCCCCGGTCCTCGGCGGCATCCTGGGCGCCTGCCACAGTCTCGACCTGCCCCTGGCGTTCGGCACGCTCGACAGCCCCGTCGGCACCCAGCTCATCGGCGAGGAGCCGACCCCCGAAGCCGTCGCGCTCTCCCGCGAACTCCAGGAGACATGGGTCCGCTTCGTCACCACCGGCGACGCGGGCTGGCCCGCCCACCGGCCCGACGGGCACCTCACCCGCGTCCTGGACGCCGAATCCAAGACTCTGCCCTACCCCGAACAGGCCTCCCGCCAGATCTGGGAAGGCCACTTCCCCGCCCCCTTCGATCATTCGTAAGTGTCCGGGTCGGCTCCTACCTCCGGATGTGAGAGGAAGCCCACCTCCGTCAACCGCGCCACCAGGGCCTCGTCCTCCCAGTCGAGAAACTCCAAGTCGCTCAGATGGCCCTCCTCGGTTCGCCCCTGGAGCTCCGCCACCGCTTCATTGGACAACTCGTAGATGTGCCGCGGCTCCGCACCCATCCGCACCAGCAAGTCCCGTGGCCCGAGGCCCTCGCACAGCGTGAAGGTGTAGCCCAAGTCGTACGTCGTCGCTATCCATCGCAGCCCGTTCGCCACGTCCGCCCTTCAGCCGTGCAGAGTGGGCCGGTAGATCAGCTCCTGGATGTGGCCGTCGAAGGTCTGGCTCCCGATCAGCTCCAGGTCGAAGTCGGCCGCGTCCTCGAAGATCCGGTAGGCGCCGGTGCGGCCGCTGATCACCGGGAAGATCGTCACCTGGACGCGGTCGACGAGTCCTGCGGCCAGCAGTGCCCGGTTCAGTGACAGGCTGCCGTGTGAGCGCAGCGGCACCTTGGATTCCTCCTTGAGGCGGGCGACGACGTCGACGGCGTCGCCGGCTGCGACGGTCGTGTCCGGCTGGGCGAGGGGGCCGGTGAGCGTCGTCGAGACCACCGTGGTCGGCATGGCGCGCATCCGGGAGTTCACCGGGTCGAGGTCGGCCTCCGGGACCGGGCCCAGCAGCTTCTCGAACAGCCGGTAGGTGTTGCCCCCGAGGACCATCCGCTGCTCTTCGCTCATCACGGCGAGGCGGTCGGCGAGGAATTCGGGGCCCTGCTTGCCCCAGTAGCCGCCCCAGTCGCCGTCGGGGCCGTACGAGCCGTAGCCGTCGAGGGTGGAGAAGACGTCCCAGGTGTAGACAGCGGTCATGGTGCTCTCCTTGCGTGCGGTTGATGGCCATGGCCTGTTGTGCATACAGACGGGGAACCGCGGCAAAACTCATCGCACGCGGAGTCTGCGTTGTCAGTGCCCCGCCGTACGGTGCACGCAGCCGATCCTTCTGGGAGGGGGCCGACGTAATGGACACGGACAATGCGCTGACGCCGGAGCGGATAAGCGCCGAGATCCTCCGGCTCGAGGCGCTGCGCGAAACCACCGTGCAGCAGCTCGCAGCCCACACACTCCCGGCGGGCAAGGCGGTCCGCCGGATCGTCGCGGTGCAGCACGACCTGCGGGCGCTGCGGGAGCGGGCCATGGAGCAGGCCGCCGGGAACTCCGTGTCATGACCGCCGCAGCCTTCCACCAGGCCTGGGACCGCTTCGAAGCCTGGCTGGCAACGCACTCACCCGCCGATCACGCCACGCTGCAGCCGCCGGCCACCGCGGCCGAGCTCCACGCCTTGGAGTCCGCGCTCGGATTCTCCCTCCATCCCGAACTGGCCGCCTTGCTGCAACGCCACAATGGCGTCGCCGAGGACCGCGGCTGGCAATCGCCCCCCTTTCCGGCCGGCTCCTTCCTCCCGCTGGGGCACCGCCTGGACAACGCCTGGGCCATAGCGGCCGTGCATCAGCAGCTCATCGAGCTCGACAGGGAATATCCGAGCGCGGAGTTCTGGGGCGAGGACGACCTGAACGGCCACCGGCATCAGTGGGTCTCCTTCGCGCACCCCAACGACGGCGGTCTCGCCTTCATCGACCACCGTCCAGGTCCCACCTACGGGCACGTCTATGAGTTCGGTCTGGGCTCGGGAGCCGTCGATCCCACCGAATGGGCACCCAGCCTCACCCAGTTCATTACGACTCTGACCACATGCCTTGCCGACGGCACCCCCTTCCGGCACTTCTGGCCCGAGAAGTTCGAGCATCCCGCCGGGGATCACCGCATCAACTGGAGTGTCCGTATCTGAGCGTCACCCGGCCCATATGGCGACTTTGTGCGTAGCGTTGGGTGCATGACAACTGGAGACGAGGCGGCTCTGCTGGCGGAGCAGGTTAGGTACTACCGGGCTCGGGCGGGTGAATACGACCGGGTGTACGCGGAGCGGGAGGATCTGCGTGAGCTGGTGGATGTGGTGGACGAGCTTCCGGTCGTCGGGGACGTCCTGGAGCTGGCCTGTGGTACGGGGCAGTGGACGCGGGCGCTTGCCGACAGGGCGCGTACGGTGACGGCCCTCGACGCCTCGCCCGAGGTGCTGGAGCGTGCGCGGGCCCGGACCGCTGCCGCGAATGCGCGGTTCGCTCAGGCGGACATTTTTGCGTGGCAGCCGCAACGCCGTTACGACACCGTCTTCTTCGCCTTCTGGCTCTCTCATGTGCCGGCTTCCCGGTTCGCCGACTTCTGGAGCACCCTCACCGGCGCGCTGGCTCCGCGGGGCAAGGTGGTCTTCATCGACGAAGGGCCGGCCGAGGCCGTCCGCGAGGAAGTCGCCGCGACGGTACGGCAGCTCGATGATGGCAGCCGCTATCGCATCGTGAAGATCTTTCACGATCCCGCCACTCTCACCACCGAACTCGCCGCCCTGGGCTGGACCGCCGACATCCGGTTGCGCGGGAACTTCCTGGTCGGCGTGGCCGAGCCGGCGACGGAAGCGGGCTGAAGCCCCCGCGTCGGCGGGAGTTGTCAGACCCGGATGGCACGCTTGGCGGCATGGACAGAGACCGCTTCTGGGAGATCGTCGATCAGGCTCGCGGCCAGGCGACCGACCCCGCCGACGCCGCGGATGTCGCCGAGCGTTCCGCCGCGCTGCTTGCCGGGTGTGGGCCGGAGGAGATCGTTCGGGCGCAGCAGATTCTGTGGGAGCTGATGGCCGCGTCGTATCGGGCGCCGCTGTGGGCCGCGGCGTATCTGATCAATGACGGGTGTTCCGATGACCTCTTCGACTATTTCCGGGGCTGGTTGATAGCTCAGGGGCGGTCCGACTTCGAGCGGGTCGTGGAGGATCCGGACGCGCTGGCCGCGCTGCCCGCGATACGGGAAGCGGTGGACGAGGGCATGGACTTGGGCGGCGAGGACATGCTCAATATCGCTCTTGAGGCATACGAGACCGCCACCGGCGCCGAACTCCCCGGCGACTCGTTCACCATCGACTATCCCGAGCTCGACCCCGCCTGGGACTTCGACTTCGACGACTTCGAGCGCATAGCCGAGCGGCTGCCGCGCGTGGCCGAGCTGTACGCGTGACGAGCGGGCGGCGACCCTAGCGGCCCCGGGCGCCCAGCGACCCAGCGACCCAGCGACCCAGCGACCCAGCGACCCTAGCGACCGCTTGTGCCGCTTGCCCGTGGAGCAGGGCCCGCGGCGTCCCAGGCTGCCTCGATCATCCGGAAGATCTCGTCCAACGCGGCCTCGGGATCGGCCTCTTCACGCGCCAGCGAATAAGCGTCGATCACGAACCTCGCGATCGTCCGGCTCGCCGTCGGGGACAGGGACAGGGACAGTTCGGGGTCGGCGGCGATCGCCGCCGCCAGCGTCTCCGCGTGGCGCAGCCGCATCGACTCGTCGTACTTCCGCAGGGCGGGCGATTCGTCGATCATGCGCCAGATCGGGGCGGCGCCGGCCGCCGTGCAGTGCCGTACCAGGGCCTCGATCTCGTGGCGCAGCGCGGGGATGAGTGGGGCGTGCGGCGCCCGGCCGGTGACCGCCTGCGTGAGGCGTTGCTCGAAGTCTTCGTCCTGCTCGAACACCAGCGCCTCTTTGGAGGCGAAGTGGGAGAAGAGGGTGGTGACGGCCACGTCGGCCTCGGCTGCCACTTCACGGATGCCCACCGCGTCGTACCCGCGTTCCAGGAAGAGCCGCAGAGCGGTGTCAGCGATCTTCTGGCGGGTCGCGGCCTTCTTGCGCTCTCGGCGTCCGGTGGCAGGCGGCACGGTCATGCCCTGACGCTACCAGGTAAGAAACCGGAGCAGTTCCAAAACGCTAACCGTTAGTGTTACGGTCCGTCGCATGAAGAAAGTGAGCTTCGCCGAGTTCGGCGGCCCGGATGTTCTGCACCTCATAGATGCCGAGGAGCCGCACGCGGGCCCCGGCCAGGTACGTATCGCCGTGCGGGCGGCGGGCGTGAACCCCGTCGACTGGCGGGTCCGTGAGGGCCAGGTCCTCGGGGCCCATCCGGTCGAGTTGCCCGCCGGTGTCGGGCTCGACGCCGCCGGGGTGGTGGACGAGGTCGGCGAGGGCGTCGAAGGGGTCGAGGTCGGCGAGCGCGTGTTCGGCGAGGGCGCCGGGACCTACGCCGAGTTCGCTGTGCTGTCGGCCTGGGCGCGGATGCCGGAGGGGCTGAGTTTCGAAGAGGCCGCCGGGTATCCGTCCGTGGTGGAGACCGCGCTGCGCGTCATCCGCGAGGTCGGGGTGCGGCCCGGGCAGACGCTGCTGGTCAGCGGCGCGTCGGGGGGAGTCGGTTCGGCGGTGCTGCAGGTCGCCCGCGACCGCGGCATCACCGTGATCGGCACCGCCGGGGCCGCGAACCAGGACTATCTGCGGAGCCTGGGCGCCCTCGCCACCACGTACGGCGAGGGCTGGGTGGAGCGGGTGCGGCGGCTCGGCCATATCGACGCCGCGCTCGATCTGGCCGGCTCGGGCGTGATCCGCGAGCTCGTCGAGCTGACCGGGGACCCGCGGAAGGTGATCTCCATCGCCGATCTCGGGGCGCCGGAGTTCGGGGTCCGGTTCTCCGGCGTGGCCGGGAGCGTGCCGGAGGCACTCGCCGAGGCCGTCGGCCTCATCTCGCGGGGAAAGCTCCGTATCCCGGTCGAGAAGTCGTACCCGCTCGCCGATGCCGCGGCCGCGCACATCGACAGCCAGGCCGGTCATACGCGCGGGCGGCGGGTCGTAGTCGTCTGAGCCGGCGGCCGGTTGATGGCAGCGCACCCGGCGGCCGGCCAGTGCGAAGGCCCCCGAGCAAGAGCTGAGGGGCCTTCGTGAGGGTGCCGGTGCGGCGTCAGTTGTTCTCAGCGGCCTCGTAGACCTCTATGAACTCCTCGAAGGACAGCGTGCCGTCGGCATCGCGGTCCTTGGTGTTCAGGACCGCCTGGGCCATCGCCACCGTGTAGTCCAGGTCACCCATCGCCAGCATCGCCTGCTGGAATTCCGCCGCGGTGACCCGGCCGTCCCCGTTCAGGTCGAACTTGTCGAAGACCTTGCGCGCTGCCGCCTTGTCGACCACGGCGCCACCTCCTGCTGCTCAGAAAACTCGACTGTCGCAAATGCGTGCCCACCCTACGACGCGTCGTTCAGCGGCCGTCACCGCATCAGGCGTAGTGCCAGCGCCGGGCAGCGGTGGACCGCCTGCCGCGCGCGGCCGGTGAGATGCGCGGGCAGCGGGGTGTCCGTACGCGACGGGTAGCCGTCGGCGTCCAGGCGTACGGCCTCGGGGAGCAGGTCGGCGCACAGGCCGTGGGCCTCGCAGAGGGTCCAGTCCACGGTGAGGCGGGCGGCGGGCGGTCCTTCGACGGCGTCCGGCGGCGGCTCGGTCGAGCCTCCCGCGCCGGGCGTTCCCGGCGTCCCCGGCAGCGGCAGCACCCCCAGCACCGGGCGGCCGCAGCCCGCGCCGAGCACATGCGCGGCCAGGTCGTCCGTGAACGCGGCCAGCGCCGAGAGCACCATCCGCGACGACCCGTCGGGGTGCTTGCACGCGCCGCGCCCGCGCACCGACTGCGCGCTGTCCCGCAGCGCCTCCAGCGCGGCCTGGCCCCCGCCCCGTACCACCGCGTCCAGCTGCGCGGCGAGCGTGGGCAGGCCCAGCCGGCAGGGCCCGCACTGGCCCGCGGACTCGGCGGCCAGCCAGTGCGCGACGCGGGCGGTCTCGCCCAGCGGGCAGGTCGCCGCGGGCAGGGGGAGCACAGCGCCGGCGCCTAGGGTGCGGCCGTGCGCGGCCAGGGTGGTGTGGGAGAGGGCGACCTCCTGCGCGGCGTACCGGTCGACCCAGGCGCCGTGATAGCCGCCGATCAGCACGCCGGAGAGATCCGGTGCGGCGCCCAGGGCCTGGAGGAGATACGCGAGCGGGGTCCCCGTCGGCGCCTCGACGACGGTCGTGGCGGGGACGCCGCCGGAGAGGGTGAGGAGGAGGGTGCCGGGTTCGGCGGGGATGCCGGTGGCGGCGTACGCGTCGGCGCCGAGGCGGGCGGCGACGGCGAGCTGGGCGTAGGTCTCGGCGTTGCAGAGCAGCACGCCCTCGTCGGTGGCGTGACCGCGGGTGCCGGCGGGCAGCGCGGGACCGCCGCGGACCGCTCTCAGCAGGGCGGATGCCTCGCCGGACACCATGCGTTCGGGGACCCGGACGACGTCGGTACGGGGCCCGCGCCGCCGCCGCAGCGAACGGCCGCCGCCCCGGCCGAGCCCGCGCTCGGCCAGCGCCGCCCGTACGCACGCCTCGGCCCGCGGCCGGGCCACGCCGATCGCGACGGCTTCCGCGCCGAGGGCGGCCGCGGCCAGGAAGGCGCCGTCGAGGACGAGGTGGGGGGCGCGGGTGAGGAGGACGGTGTCCTTGAGGGAGGGGGGTTCGCCTTCGCAGCCGTTGACGATGACGGTGGGGCGG
>NZ_JAAKZV010000269.1 GCF_011044975.1 Streptomyces coryli
GTGCCGAGGAGGGCGGCGGAGACTAGGTCTTGCCAGGGGGCGGTCGTGGTCATTGCGGCCTCCTCGGGTTGCGGGGGCGTTGGGGTGCGCGCCTTCGGCGCGGGTTTCCTGCGGCTGCGCCGCGGAAGTCCTCAAGCGCCGGACGGGCTTTGTTCGTGCGTGGGCCGGGGACGGAGTTCCGCGACACCGCCGAAAAAGCCCGCTTCGCTAAGACTTTTTCGGCGGCGTCGCTCCACTCCGTCCCCTCCTTCGGGGGGTGGGCTGCGGGTGTGGTGCTCATAGCGGGGCCGCCTCCGTCCGATACCACGTGGTGAGGGGGCGGAAGCCCTCGTGGCCGAGTTCGCCGAAGAGGGTGACGGGGCGGCCGCCGGAGATCGAGAGCAGGCGCCATAGGTCGGTGTCGTGGCCGTTGACCGGGAGGGCCTTCTCGCCTTGGTGGTCGGCTACTTGCCAGTCGTCGCCTGGGATGGGGATGACGTCGGTCAGGACGGTCGGGGTCGAGTCCAGCCAGGGGTCGGCGGTGAGCGCCGTCGCGTATGCCGCTATGGCTGTGTCGATGTGCTCGCCCGGTGGTTCGGTGCCGCGGATCGGCGCGTCGTGGCGGGTGCCGAGTGTGGCGCGGAGGGGGTGGGCGCCCGGGTAGTACGCCAGGTCGGCGTCGAGGGAGAGGCCGGTGGGGAGGGCCAGTTCGGGGGCGCGGCCGGCGGCGCCGTAAGAGAGGAGTAGGGCCATGCGGCCCGACTCCGTGCCGCGCAGCCAGATGCGGCGGGTGGTCAGGCGGGGGTCCTGTTGGTCGGTCTGGGACAGGATCAGCCAGGTGTCGCGGATGGTGCCGGATTCCAGGAGCTGGGCCGCGTCGGTGGTGAGGCCTACTCGGGTGCGGACCGTGGCCGCCAGTGGGGGTGGCAGGTGGTCGAGGGTGAGGAAGGCGCGGCTCAGCAGGTGGAGGAGGGAGCACTCCTCCAGCAGGCGGGCGGGGCGGTCGGGGACCGAGGTGGGGAGGGCGGCCAACTCCCGTACGCGCGCGGCCAGGCCGGGGGCCTGGGCGTCGATCATGCGGGCCGCCGTCTCTTCCCAGGTGGTGGCGGACGGGGCGTCGGCCAGGCCGTCGCGGAGCAGGTCGGCCAGGCGCTGCTCCAGCTCGGCGGCGCCGGCGGCGATGCGCTGGAGGCGGAGGTCGGCGCGGCGGCGGGCGGCTGCCGGGTCGGTCGCCGCGGGGGTGGGCGCGGCCGCCTTGCGTTCGGCGCGGTCGCGGCGGGCGTCCAGCCACTCGGCCGCCCAGGGCGGGGTCGGCGCCTCGGCGGGCAGGCCGGCTTCGGCCCAGAGCAGCAGCAGGCCCAGCGCGTGCTTGCAGGGGAACTTGCGGCTGGGGCAACTGCACTTGTACGCCGGGCCGTGCAGGTCGACGACGACCTGATACGGCTTGCTGCCGCTGCCTTTGCACTGGCCCCAGACATGACCGGCCGCGGCGCCGGACTCCGACCACGGCGCCGGCGCGGAGAGCTTGCTGCCCGCGCGCTGCGAGGCGGTGTCCGGCGCCAGGGCCAGGACCTGGTCGGCCGTCCAGCGCTCCGGTGACTGATTCATGCGTACGACGTTACGGTGCGCCACTGACAACTGCCCTGACCTGCAAGGATTCTGACGGCGGGTCGATTGTCAGTGGGGTGGGGCATGGTTGATTCCGCGTCAGCAGACGAGGAGGGGCGATGACGACTCAGATCGATGCGGAGGCCGCGCTGCGGCCGCATGCGGAGCATGCCTTCGCGGACGAGCTGGCCGCGCTGGCGGCGGCCGATGACCGGCCGCGGCCGGAGCGGTGGCGGCTGTCCCCGTGGGCGATTGCCATGTATCTGCTGGGCGGCGTGCTCGATGACGGCACCGTCATCTCGCCGAAGTATGTGGGCCCGCGCCGGATAGTCGAGGTCGCGGTCTCCACGCTGGCCACGGACCGGGCGCTGCTGCTGCTCGGGGTGCCGGGGACGGCCAAGACGTGGGTGTCGGAGCATCTGGCGGCGGCGGTGAGTGGGGATTCCACGCTGCTGGTGCAGGGTACGGCGGGCACGCCGGAGGAGGCGATCCGGTACGGGTGGAATTACGCGGAGCTGCTCGCGCACGGGCCCAGCCGCGACGCGCTCGTGCCCAGCCCGGTGATGCGCTCGATGGCGGAGGGCATGACGGCGCGGGTCGAGGAGCTCACCCGGATACCGGCCGATGTGCAGGACACCCTCATCACGATCCTGTCGGAGAAGACCCTGCCGATCCCGGAGTTGGGGGCGGAGGTGCAGGCGGTCCGGGGCTTCAATCTCATCGCGACCGCCAATGACCGCGATCGTGGTGTGAACGATCTGTCCAGCGCCCTGCGCCGCCGCTTCAACACCGTGGTGCTGCCGCTGCCCGCCACCGCGGAGGCGGAGGTCGAGATCGTCTCGCGCCGGGTGGACCAGATCGGCCGCTCGCTGCAGCTGCCCGAGCTGCCGGACGGCGTGGATGAGATCCGCCGGGTGGTTCAGGTCTTCCGCGAGTTGCGGGACGGGGTCACGCACGACGGCCGTACGAAGCTCAAGTCCCCGTCCGGCACGCTGTCCACGGCGGAGGCCATATCGGTGGTCACCGGCGGTCTCGCGCTGGCGGCGCACTTCGGGGACGGCGTGCTGCGGGCGGGGGACGTGGCGGCGGGCATCCTCGGCTCGGTGGTGCGCGACCCGGCGGCGGACAAGGTCGTCTGGCAGGAGTATCTGGAGACGGTGGTCCGCGAGCGGGACGGCTGGAAGGACTTCTACCGGGCCTGCCGGGAGGTGAGCGAGTGACTGCTGGGGTGGTGGCTGAGGGCTCGGCGCGACGGCGCGCCGGTCAACGAGCCCTGGCCGCCGCCGAGTACGCCGCGTCGGCGGGCGGTGGGGCCGGCGTGCCCGCGGTCGACCTCGCGCGGGCGGCCGAGGTGCGGCTGCGCGCGGGCGGCGGGCCCGGGCCCGGGGATCCGCTGCTGCTCGGGGTGCGGCATCACGGTCCTGGTTCGGCGCGGGCGGTGCGGCGGGCGTTGGACGCGTACCGGCCGAGCGTCGTGCTGATCGAGGGGCCGCCGGAGGCGGACGCGATCGTCGGGCTCGCGGGGGAGGAGGGCATGCGCCCGCCGGTGGCGCTGCTTGCGCACGTCGTCGGTGATCCGGCGCGGGCGGCGTTCTGGCCGTTGGCCGGCTTCTCGCCGGAGTGGGTGGCGATTCGGTGGGCGCTCGAGCATGGGGTGCCGTTGCGCTTCATCGATCTGCCCGCGGCGCATTCGCTGGCGCTGGGGCAGGAGGAGGAAGGGGCGAGTGGGCCAGGGCCGTTGCCGGGGGTGCCGGATGCGGACGCCGACGCGCCGTCCCAGGGCCAGGCTTCGGGACCCGAGCCCGGGGGCGAGGCCGTCCGTATCGACCCGCTCGCTGTGCTCGCCGAGACCGCCGGATACGACGATCCGGAGCGCTGGTGGGAGGACGCCGTCGAGCATCGCGGCAGCGGGAGCGGTGGCAGTGATCAAGGGGCCGATGCCATCGCGGCGTTCGCCGCCCTCGGCGAGGCCATGGGCGTGCTGCGCGAGGCGTACGGCGACGGGGGATACGACCGCGATCCCGTCCGGGAGGCGCACATGCGCCTGCGGCTGCGGGAGGCGCAGCGGGCGCACGGGGAGCGGGCCGCGGTGGTGTGCGGTGCCTGGCACGTACCGGCGCTGCGGGCCGCGACCACCGTCGCCGCCGACCGGGCGCTGCTGAAGGGGCTGCCCAAGGTCAAGGCCGAGTTGGCCTGGGTGCCTTGGACGCATCACCGGCTGGCGCGGCGGAGTGGTTACGGGGCGGGGATCGATTCGCCGGGGTGGTATGCGCATCTCTTCGACGCCCCGGACCGGCCGTTGGAGCGCTGGCTGACCAAGGTCGCCCGGCTGCTCCGCGACGAGGGGATAGGCGTGTCCTCGGCGCATGTCATCGAGGCCGTGCGGCTCGCGGAGGCCCTCGCGGCGATGCGCGGGCGGCCGCTGGCCGGTCTCGCGGAGACGCTCGACGCCGTGCGGGCGGTGATGTGCGAGGGCTCCGGCGTACCGCTCGCTCTTGTCGAGGACCGGCTCGTCGTCGGGGACGTGCTCGGCGAGGTGCCCGAGTCCGCCCCGGCCGTACCGCTGCAGCGGGATCTGGAGCGGCAGCGGCGTTCGCTGCGGCTGAAGCCGGAGGCGCTGGAGCGGGAGTTGCAGCTCGACCTGCGCAAGGACACCGACGCCGGGCGCAGCAGGCTGCTGCACCGGCTGCGGCTGCTCGACATCCCGTGGGGCGAGCCGGCCGTATCGCGGGGCGCGACCGGCACCTTCCGGGAGACCTGGCGGCTGCGCTGGGAGCCGGAGCTGGCGGTACGGGTCGCCGAGGCGGCCGTATGGGGCACCACGGTCCGCGGCGCCGCGGCGGCGAAGACGGAGTCCGAGGCGGCGAGCACGACCGCGCTGGCCGGCCTCACCGCGCTGGCTGAGCGCTGCCTACTGGCCGGCCTCGACGAGGCGCTGCCGGTCGTGATGCGCGCGCTGGCCGACCGCGCCGCCCTGGACAGTGACGTCGGGCACCTCGCCCAGGCGCTGCCCGCGCTCGCCCGCGCGGTCCGCTATGGCGACGTCCGCGGCACGGAGGGTGCGGCGTTGGCGGAGGTCGCGGTGGGGCTGGCGGAGCGGATCTTCGTCGGGCTGCCGGGGGCGTGCGCGGGTCTTGACGCGGACGGCGCGACGGAGCTGCGCGGGCATGTGGACGCGGTGCACCGGGCTGTGGGACTGCTCGCCCCGGCCGCGGAGGCGGTGGACGGCGGCGCCTCGGTCAGTGCCACGTCGGACGGCACCACGTCGGACGGCACCACCTCGGACGGCACCACCTCGGACGGCACCACCTCTGACGGCGGTGCCTCGGACAGCGGTGCCTCGGACAGCGCCACGTCGGACGGCGGCTCCTCGGACAGCGCGAACGCGGCTGCTGCCGCGGACCATGCGGTGGGGCCCGCGAAGGACGGAGGGCCGGGGCTCAACGGCGATTCCCTCCGGAGCCGTTGGGCGGGCACCCTCTCCCGCCTCGTGCACCGCGACGACCTCCCCGGGCTCATCCGCGGCCGGGCCGCCCGGCTGTTGCTCGACGACGGGGTGCTCGGCGAGGACGAGGCCGGGCGCGTCATGGGGCTCGCGCTTTCGCCTGCCGTCCCACCGGGCGAGGCCGCCTCCTGGGTCGAGGGCTTTCTCGGCGGCGAGGCGGGCGGCGGCACCCTCCTCGTCCACGACGAGCGGCTGCTCGCGCTCGTCGACGGCTGGCTCGCGGCCATTCCCGAAGCGGGCTTCACCGACGTACTGCCGCTGCTGCGGCGCACGTTCAGCGCGTACGAGCCCGGGGCGCGGCGCGCCATCGGCGAGCTGGTCGCCCGCGGCGGCCCCGCGGGCGGGCGGCCCGAGCACGCCACCGAGGCCCTGCCCGGCTTCGGCCCCGACGTGGACGAGGGCCGCGCGGCGGCCGTGCTGCCGACGCTGGAGCTGCTGCTCGGGCGTGACAGGGAGGAGCGGCGCGACTTGGAGAACCGGCGTGACCAGCGGGACCAGCGCGACCGCGAGGACGAGCGCGGCCAGGTGACTCCCCGCGGCCCGGCGGCTCCGCGAGACCGGGTGACTCCAGGAGACCAGCCGGCTCCGCCACACCAGGAGGACCAGCCATGACCACCACCCCCACCAACGACCGCCTCCGCCGCTGGCGCCTGGTCCTCGGCGGTGACCAGGGCGCCGACGGCACCGGCCACGCCCTGTCCGGCCAGGACGCCGCCATGGACCAGACCCTCAGCGCGCTCTACCAGAGCCCCGCGCCGGGCGCCCCCGGCAAGCCCCGCGGCGCGGGCCTCGGTGGCTCCTCCCCGCAGGTCGCCCGTTGGCTCGGCGACATCCGCACCTACTTCCCCTCCTCCGTCGTCCAGGTCATGCAGCGCGACGCCATCGACCGCCTCGGCCTCGCCTCGCTTCTCCTGGAGCCGGAGATGCTGCAGGCCGTCGAGCCCGATGTGCACCTCGTCGGCACCCTGCTCTCCCTCAGCCAGGCGCTCCCCGACGAGAGCCGCGAGACGGCCCGCGCCGTCGTCCGCAAGGTCACCGACGACCTCGAGAAGCGGCTGGCGCAGCGGACCCGGGCCACGCTCACCGGGGCGCTCGACCGTTCGGCGCGCATCCAGCGCCCCCGCCACCGCGACATCGACTGGGACCGTACGATCCGGGCCAATCTCAAGAACTATCTACCCGAGCACCGCACGGTGGTCCCCGAGCGGCTGGTCGGCTACGGCCGGGCGGCCAGGTCCGTAAAGAAGGAGGTCGTGCTAGCCATCGACCAGTCCGGCTCGATGGCCGCCTCCGTCGTCTACGCCTCCGTCTTCGGCGCGGTGCTCGCCTCGATGCGCGCGATCGAGACCCGGCTCGTCGCCTTCGACACCGCCGTCGTCGACCTCACCGAGCAGCTCACCGACCCGGTCGACGTCCTCTTCGGCACCCAGCTCGGTGGCGGTACGGACATCAACCGCGCGCTCGCGTACTGCCAGACGCAGATCAGCCGCCCGGCCGAGACGGTTGTGGTGCTGATCAGCGACCTCTACGAGGGCGGGATACGCGACGAGATGCTGAAGCGGGTCGCGGCGATGAAGGCGGCGGGAGTGCAGTTCGTGGCGCTGCTCGCGCTGTCCGACGAGGGGGCGCCCGCGTATGACCGCGAGCACGCGGCGGCGCTTGCGGCGCTCGGGGCGCCGGCTTTTGCCTGCACGCCGGATCAGTTTCCCGAGGTGATGGCGGCGGCGATCGAGAAGCGGCCGATACCGGTGCCGGAGAGCGGGTGAGCTCTGTGACCGTAATCACCGCGTCAGTGTGATGCGCGATTTAGGCGTGTCATCGCGGCGGGGATAGTCTGCAAGACGGCCCTGCCATTAACCGCGACACGACTGAATTACAAGGGACGGACGCGCGTGGATCTGTTCGAGTACCAGGCGAGGGACCTCTTCGCCAAGCATGGCGTACCGGTGCTGGCCGGTGAAGTCATCGAGACGCCGGAAGAGGCGCGCGGCGCCACCGAGCGCGTTGGCGGCCGTTCGGTCGTCAAGGCCCAGGTCAAGACCGGTGGCCGCGGCAAGGCCGGTGGCGTGAAGCTCGCCGATGACCCGGCCGACGCCGTTGCCAAGGCCGAGGGCATCCTCGGCATGGACATCAAGGGCCACACGGTCCACAAGGTCATGATCGCCGAGATGGCACCGGGCATCGCGTCCGAGTACTACGTCTCCTTCCTCCTCGACCGCGCCAACCGGACCTTCCTGGCCATGGCGTCCGTCGAGGGCGGCGTCGAGATCGAAGAGGTCGCGGCGAACAACCCGGAGGCGCTCGCCAAGATCGCCGTCGACGCCAACGAGGGCGTGACCGAGGCCAAGGCACGCGAGATCGTCGAGGCGGCGAAGTTCCCGGCTGAGGTCGCCGACCAGGTGGTCGATGTCCTGCAGACGCTGTGGACCGTCTTCATCAAGGAGGACGCCCTCCTCGTCGAGGTGAACCCGCTGGTCAAGACCGAGGACGGCAAGATCCTCGCGCTCGACGGCAAGGTCTCCCTCGACGAGAACGCCGACTTCCGCCAGCCGGACCACGAGGCGCTGGAGGACAAGGCCGCGGCCAACCCCCTCGAGGCCGCGGCGAAGGCCAAGAACCTCAACTACGTCAAGCTCGAGGGCGAGGTCGGCATCATCGGCAACGGCGCCGGGCTCGTCATGTCGACCCTCGACGTCGTCGCGTACGCCGGTGAGAAGCACTCCGGCGTCAAGCCGGCGAACTTCCTCGACATCGGCGGCGGCGCGTCCGCCGAGGTGATGGCCAACGGCCTCGAGATCATCCTCGGCGACCCGGACGTCAAGTCCGTCTTCGTCAACGTCTTCGGCGGCATCACCGCCTGCGACGAGGTCGCCAACGGCATCGTCCAGGCCCTCGAGCTGCTGCAGTCCCGGGGCGAGGACGTCTCCAAGCCGCTGGTCGTGCGCCTCGACGGCAACAACGCGGAGCTGGGTCGCAAGATCCTGTCCGACGCGAACCACCCGCTCGTGCAGCGCGTGGACACCATGGACGGCGCGGCCGACAAGGCCGCCGAGCTCGCGGCCGCGAAGTAAGGAACCGGGCAGAAGCAATGGCTATCTTCCTCACCAAGGACAGCAAGGTCATCGTCCAGGGGATGACCGGTGCCACCGGCATGAAGCACACCAAGCTCATGCTGGGTGACGGCACCAACATCGTCGGCGGCGTGAACCCCCGTAAGGCGGGCACGAAGGTCGACTTCGACGGCACCGAGGTCCCCGTCTTCGGCTCCGTCAAGGAGGCCATGGAGCAGACCGGCGCCGACGTGTCCGTGCTCTTCGTCCCGCCGGCCTTCGCCAAGGCCGCCGTGGTCGAGGCCATCGACGCCGAGATCCCGCTCGCCGTGGTGATCACCGAGGGCATCGCCGTGCACGACAGCGCCGCGTTCTACGCGTACGCCGTCTCGCAGGGCAACAAGACCCGCATCATCGGCCCGAACTGCCCCGGCCTGATCACGCCGGGCCAGTCCAACGCCGGCATCATCCCGGGCGACATCACCAAGCCGGGCCGCATCGGCCTGGTGTCGAAGTCGGGCACGCTGACGTACCAGATGATGTACGAGCTGCGCGACATCGGCTTCTCGTCCGCCGTCGGCATCGGTGGCGACCCGGTCATCGGCACCACCCACATCGACGCTCTGGAGGCCTTCCAGAACGACGCCGACACCGACCTGATCGTCATGATCGGCGAGATCGGCGGCGACGCGGAGGAGCGGGCGGCCGACTACATCAAGGCCAACGTCACCAAGCCGGTCGTCGGCTACGTCGCGGGCTTCACCGCCCCCGAGGGCAAGACGATGGGCCACGCCGGCGCCATCGTGTCGGGTTCGTCCGGCACGGCGCAGGCGAAGAAGGAGGCCCTCGAGGCCGCGGGCGTGAAGGTCGGCAAGACGCCGTCCGAGACGGCGCGGCTGGCCCGGGAGCTGCTCGGCGGCTGACGCCGCTGACACCGCATAGCGGTAGTGCTTGAACGGGCCCGCCCCGGAGGGAGTTTCCTCCGGGGCGGGCCCGTTTTCGTTTACGTCCCTCAGCGGGCCTGCGGACGCTCCGCCTCCGGCGTCGCCTCGCGGGACTTCGGCGACTCGTCGTCGAGGGTCCAGTTGGTGACGACGGCGGGCGAGACGCTGTCGATCGAGTAGTCCTCCGCCGTCACCGACGTGATGACGACGCCCAGCGCGATCGCCGCGGCCAGCCCGGCGGTGCGCTTCGTCCACAGTTCCGTACGCCGCTCACTGCGGTGCCGCACGGCGCCGAGCGGCATCGTGCGTACGGGCTGCGCGGCGGCGAAGTGCCGCAGCCGCTCGTGCACGTACTTCCCCTGCTCGACGTGATCCATCTCGGCGAGGCGGGGGAGGACGGCGGCGAGCGCCTCGCGGGCGTGGGTGAGCCGCCCGGCGGTGGCCGGCGTCGACGCCTCGACCTCGGCGGCGGTCTCGGGCAGGTCGAGCCCGACGCCGTCGTAGAGCAGGATCGCGCGCCGGTAGGAGGGCGGCAGCGCGATGACCGCCTCCCACAACTCGCGGTCCTCGGCGTCGCCGAAGGGCTCTTGGCCGTCGGGGCGGTGATGCCCGCGCGGCGATACGCGGCGCCAGGGCGAGAGCGCGTGATCGTACGCGTGGGCCCGCAGCCACCCCTGCGGGTCGCGGTCGCGGGCGACCTCGGGCCAGTGCTCCCATGCGGTGTGGAAGGCGTGCTCGACGGCGTTGCGGGCGGCGGAGTGGTTGCCGGTGAGGAGATAGAGCTGGCGGAGGAGCCCGGGCGCGGCCCGCTGATAGAGCCGGTCGAAGGCTTCGGCGGCGGCTTTGGCGGTGGCTTGGCGGGCGGCTTCTTCCTCGGGGGAGAGG
>NZ_JAAKZV010000026.1 GCF_011044975.1 Streptomyces coryli
GGGGAAAGAGGTCAGCGCAGGCCCGTGGGGCGGCGCAGTGCCGCCTGGATCAGTTTGTCGACCAGTTCCGGGTACGAGACGCCGCTCGCCTCCCACATGCGCGGGTACATCGAGATCGGCGTGAAGCCCGGCATCGTGTTGATCTCGTTGATCACGAACTCACCCTCGTCCGTGAGGAAGAAGTCCGCCCGCACCAAGCCCTCACACGACGCCGCCTCGAAGGCCGCCACCGCCAGCTCCTGGACCTTCGCCGTCTCCTCGGCCGAGATCGGCGCCGGCACGACACCCGACGCCGAATCGATGTACTTGGCCTCGAAGTCGTAGAAGTCGTGCGACTGCACCGGCGGGATCCAGGCCGGAAGGCTGGCTCGCGGGCCGTCCTCGAACTCCAGCACCCCGCACTCGATCTCGCGGCCGGTGAGCAGTGACTCGACGATGATCTTCGGGTCGTGGCGGCGCGCCTCGGCGATCGCCTCGTCCAGGCCCGCCAGGTCATCGACCTTCGTAATGCCGAAGGACGACCCGGCCCGGGCCGGCTTCACGAAGACCGGCCAGCCGTGGTCACCGGCGAAGTCCACGATCTTCTTACGGGCCGCCGCCTGGTCGTTGTCCCATTCGCGCGGGCGGACCACCACGTACGGCCCGACGGGCAGGCCGAACGAGATGAAGACCCGCTTCATGTACTCCTTGTCCATGCCGACCGACGAGGCCAGCACGCCGGAGCCGACATACGGCACCCCGGCGAGGTCGAGCATGCCCTGGAGGGTGCCGTCCTCGCCGTACGGGCCGTGCAGCATCGGGAAGACGACGTCGACCTCGCCGAGCGCCTTCGGCACCTGGCCGGGCTCCGCATAGACGACGTCGCGGCTCTCGCCGCCGCCGACCGGCAGCACCACGGAGCCGGTGTCGGACTCGACGAGCTGCTCCACCTGCGGCACCTGGCGGTCGGCGATCGCCATCCGCTCCGGGTCGTCGGCGGTCAGCGCCCAGCGGCCGTCGGCGGTGATGCCGATCGGCAGCACCTCGTACTTGCTGCGGTCGATGGCCCGCATCACGGCGCCGGCGGTGACCACCGAAATGCCGTGCTCGGAGCTGCGGCCGCCGAAAACGACGGCGACGCGGGGCTTGCGGCCGTGCTGGCCGGTGGTGGTGTTGTCGCTGCTCATCGCCGGAAACCCTACCTGTTCGAAGCAGGGCCTGTCTGGAGGCTCCCGTCGTCGCGCGCAGCGCGGCGCAGCGGCGTCCGGTGCGTGCGCTGTCGCCGGTCATGTGGCGGAGCCACCTGTCCGGGGGCGGCGTGCGGCGAGGGTGCGTGCCGGGCGTCGGGGCGCAGACGGGAGCCTCCAGACAGGCCCTGGGTGAGTCAGTGCCCCTCGGCCTTGGCGCTGCGCGACATCAGGTCCTTCAGGGCGACGAGCGGGGGCTTTCCGTCGTGGACGATCGACACGACGGTCTCGGTGATCGGCATGTCGACGCCGTTGCGGCGGGCGAGATCCAGCACCGATTCGCAGGACTTGACGCCCTCCGCGGTCTGCTTGGTGGCGGCGATGGTCTCGGCGAGGCTCATGCCGCGGCCGAGGTTCGTGCCGAAGGTGTGATTGCGCGAGAGTGGCGAGGAGCACGTGGCGACCAGGTCGCCCATGCCGGCGAGGCCGGCGAAGGTGCGCGGGTCGGCGCCGAGCGCCACGCCGAGGCGGGCGGTCTCGGCGAGGCCGCGGGTGATCAGCGACGCCTTGGTGTTGTCGCCGAGGCCCATGCCGTCGGCGATGCCGACGGCCAGCCCGATGACGTTCTTCACCGCGCCGCCGAGCTCGCAGCCGACCACATCGGTGTTCGTGTACGGGCGGAAGTACGGGGTGTGGCAGGCCGCCTGGAGGCGCTTGGCGACCGCCTCGTCCGGGCAGGCCACGACGGAGGCGGCGGGCTGCCTGGCGGCGATCTCGCGGGCGAGGTTCGGCCCGGTGAGGACCGCGACCCGCTCCTGCGGGACCTTGGCGACCTCCCCGATGACCTCGCTCATCCGCTTGGCGGTGCCGAGCTCGATGCCCTTCATCAGGCTCACCAGGACGGTGTCAGGGGCCAGTACGGGCGCCCACTGCGCGAGATTGCCGCGCAGCGTCTGCGACGGGACGGCGAGCACGGTGAACTCGGCGCCGGCGGCGGCCTCGACCGGGTCGGTCGTGGCGCTGACCGCCTCGGGCAGGACGGTGTCCGGGAGGTAGTCCGGGTTGGTGTGGCCGGTGTTGATGGCCTCGACCAGCTCCGGGCGGCGGCCCCACAGGCGCACCTCGCACCCGGCATCGGCGAGCACCAGCGCGAAGGCGGTGCCCCAGGATCCAGTGCCGAATACCGCGACTCGCGTCACTGCTTCTCCTTGTCGGCCTCAGCGGTCTTACGGCGCTGCGCCGCGCGGACGGCCCGCGGGTCGTACCGCTCGGCCGGGGCCTTCTCGCCGCGCAACTCCTCCAGGAGCGCCGTGATGGCGTCCATGATGACGTCGGTCGCTTCCTTGAGGACGTCCGGGGTGGGGTCCTTGCCGTAGAAGCGGGAGAGGTCGACGGGCGGTCCGGCGAGGACCTGGAAGGTCTTGCGCGGGAAGAACTTCGGCTTTCCGTACGGCGGCAGCGCGTGGTTGGCGCCCCACTGGGCGACCGGGATGACCGGGCAGCGGGTCTCCAGCGCGACGCGGGCGGCGCCGGTCTTGCCGGTCATCGGCCACAGGTTGGGATCGCGGGTGAGGGTGGCCTCCGGATAGAAGGCGACGCATTCGCCCTTCTCGATCGCGGCGACGGCGCCGCGGAAGGCGGCCGCGGCATTGCCCGATTCGCGGTAGACCGGGATCTGTCCGGAGCCGCGCATGAAGCGGCCTGCGATGCCCTTTTTGAAGAGACTGTCCTTCGCGAGGAATCGCGGGACCCGTCCGGTGTTGTACTGCCAGTGGGCGTACGAGAACGTGTCGAGGTACGAATTGTGGTTGATCGCGGTGATGAATCCGCCGTCGGCCGGGATGTGCTCCATGCCGCGCCAGTCCCGCTTGAACAGGACCAGGAGCGGCGGCTTCGCGATCGCCGCAGCGAACCGGTACCAGAATCCGATCTTGCGCCGGGACACCCGTCATCCCTCCTAGTCCTAGATCTGTCGTGAACACCGTACGCCTATACGAGAAGCCTGCCCTCCTGGTCAGGGCGATAGGAGTGGAGAATGCCGGGTGATCCGGGCGGGAGACGAGGGGGCGCGGTGGGTACGGGTGGGTGCTGATGGGTGCTGAGACGGGCGTGGTGGCGTGGAGCCTGGTGGTTCCGCTCAAGCGGCTGGGACAGGCGAAGACCCGGCTGGCGGGAGCGGCCGGCGACGAGGTCCGGCCCGCGCTGGCGCTGGCCTTCGCGCTGGACACCGTGGCCGCGGCGCTGGCCTGCGATGCCGTACGCGATGTGACGGTTGTCACCGACGATCCGCTGGCCGGTGAGCGGCTGGCGGCGCTGGGTGCCGCTGTCGCGGCCGACGCCGAGGGCGGCGGGCTGAACGCGGCGCTGGTGCAGGGCGCGGCGTTCGTACGGGCACGGCGCGCCGACGCGGCGGTGGCGGCGCTCAACGCCGATCTCCCGGCGCTGCGGGCGGCGGAGCTCGCGGTGGTGCTGCGGGCGGCGTCAGGGGCGTTCGGGCGGGCGTTTCTCGCCGATGCGGAGGGCGTCGGGACGACGCTGCTGGCGGCGGGGCCCGGGGTCGCCCTCAACCCGGCTTTCGGCGGGCCCTCGCGGGCCCGGCACCGGGCGTCCGGGGCACGGGAGATCGTGGTCGCCGGGGTCGATTCGGTGCGCCGGGATGTGGATACGGCGGCGGATCTGCGGGCCGCGCTGGCGCTCGGGGTGGGGCCTTACACCTCAGCGGCCGCGGCCGAGTTGCGGGTGGCTCGGTAACCTGCTCGCATGCAGGCGACGGCGTACACCTATGACGCGGACAGCAGGAGCGGCAGTGTGCTGCTCGACGACGGCACGCCGTTGCCGTTCGACGCGGCGGCATTCGATGCGGGGGGCCTGCGGTTGCTGCGGGTTGGGCAGCGGGTCCGGATCGAGGTGTCCGGGGAGGGCGACGAACGGCGGGTCACGTTCGTAACGCTGCAGACCTTCTGAGCCTGCAGACCTTCTGAGCCTGCAGACCTTCTGAGCCTGCAGACCTTCTGACCCTGCACACCTGCTGAGGAAACGGCCGCGGGCCGGTACCCCCGAAGGGGCCCGGCCCGCTGTGCGGTGAGCGTTGCGAATCGCGCGTCAGCGCTTCTTCGCGGTGGCCTTCTTGGCCGTGGTCTTGCGAGTCGTGGCCTTCTTGGCGGGAGCCTTCTTCGCCGTGGCCTTCTTCGCAGGAGCCTTCTTGGCCGCCGTCTTCTTGGCGGTGGTCTTCTTGGCGGGGGCCTTCTTGGCCGTGGCCTTCTTGGCGGTGGTCTTCTTCGCCGTCGCCTTCTTGGCCGTGGTCTTCTTGGCCGTCGCCTTCTTGGCAGTCGTCTTCTTGGCTGCCGACTTCTTGGCGGTGGTCTTCTTCGCCGTGGCCTTCTTGGCGGTGGTCTTCTTCGCCGCCGACTTCTTGGCCGCCGTCTTCTTGGCGGTGGCCTTCTTGGTGGCGGACTTCGTGGTCGACTTGCCGCCGGAGAGGCTGCCCTTCGGGGCCTTCTTCACCGCGGTCTCGCCCGTCTTCGGGAGCTTCTTCGCGCCGCTGACCAGGTCCTTGAAGCCCTGGCCGGCACGGAAGCGCGGCACCGAGGTCTTCTTGACCCGGACCCGCTCGCCGGTCTGCGGGTTGCGGGCGTAGCGGGCGGGACGGTCCACCTTCTCGAAGGAACCGAAGCCGGTGACCGAAACCCGGTCGCCGTTGCAGACGGCCCGGACGATGCCGTCCAGCACCGCGTCCACGGCCTCCTCGGCCTGTGCCCGGCCACCGAGCTTGTCAGCGATCGCATCTACGAGCTGTGCCTTGTTCACGTCTTCCCCTTCGGAGACTTAACTGGAACTGGAACGAGATTGTTCAAGCCTTTTCGCACGTTAGGCAGATATATACCGGCAAATCAAACGCGAAACGGTCTAATCACCCTCGTGTCGCAACCGACTCAACCCTCAGGAGCGTGCGTCGAGCTCCGCGATGAGCCGTTCCAGGCGCCGGGCCGCAGCGGCGAGATCGTGCTTCGCGGCGGCGGTGATGACCAGCAACTGCCTAGTCAGCGCGGTCCGTTCACTCTCCGGTGCGTCCAGAGTCCGCACGCGGCTGTGCGCCTCCTTGAGTCGTGCGGCGACGGTCTCGTACAGCTCGAGTTGGCCG
Organism: Streptomyces coryli; assembly: GCF_011044975.1. GTDB lineage: Bacteria > Actinomycetota > Actinomycetes > Streptomycetales > Streptomycetaceae > Streptomyces > Streptomyces coryli. Next base: position 5,308 of record NZ_JAAKZV010000026.1, read on the forward strand.
TCGCTTTCCATGCGCCGATTGTGCCATCTGGGGTGAGTTGTCGCCTGTTGGGGGCACAACGACGCGCCGCACACACGACGGCGCCCCCTGCCTCGTGAGGCAGGGGGCGCCGGGCCCGAAATCGGGGCGTACTTGGGGAAAACCGCCGGTCAGGCCTGCAATGTCCGCGGCTTGAAGGCCGGCCGGGAGGCCTCGTAAGCGGCGATGTCGGGCTCGTTCCTGAGCGTGATGGAGATGTCGTCCAGGCCGTTGAGAAGTCGCCAGCGGGCGTTCTCGTCCAAATCGAAGTCGGCCGTTACGCCTTCCGCGCGTACCTGGCGGTCCTCCAAGTCGACCGTAATCTCGGCGGTCGGGTCCGCCTCGGTCAGCTCCCAGAGGCGATCCACCACCGTCTGGTCGATGACGACCGTGAGCAGCCCGTTCTTCAGCGAGTTGCCGCGGAAGATGTCGGCGAAGCGGGAGGAGATGACCGTCTTGAAGCCGAAGTTCTGCAGCGCCCAGACGGCGTGCTCGCGGGAGGATCCGGTCCCGAAGTCGGGTCCGGCCACCAGGACCGAGGCTCCCTGCCGTTCGGGCTTGTTCAGCACGAACTCCGGGTCCTTGCGCCAGGCCTCGAAGAGGCCGTCCTCGAAGCCGTCCCTGGTGACCTTCTTCAGCCAGTGGGCGGGGATGATCTGGTCGGTGTCGACGTTGCTGCGCCGCAGCGGGACGGCCCGGCCGGTGTGCTTGGTGAATGCTTCCATGGCTCTCAGACTCCAGCCAGTTCAGTTACGTCGGTCAGGTCAGCCGGGGAGGCCAGGTGCCCGGTCACGGCCGTCGCGGCGGCCACCTGCGGGGAGACGAGGTGGGTGCGGCCGCCCTTGCCCTGCCTGCCCTCGAAGTTGCGGTTGGAGGTGGAGGCGGAGCGCTCGCCGGGGGCCAGCTGGTCGGGGTTCATGCCCAGACACATGGAACAGCCCGCGTGCCGCCACTCGGCGCCCGCGGCCGTGAACACCTTGTCCAGACCCTCTTCCACGGCCTGCAGCGCGACCCGTACGGAGCCGGGAACCACCAGCATCCGTACGCCGTCGGCCACCTGACGGCCGTCGATGACGGCGGCGGCGTTGCGCAGGTCCTCGATGCGGCCGTTGGTGCAGGAGCCGACGAAGACCGTGTCCACCTTGATGTCGCGCAGCTTCTGCCCTGCCGTGAGACCCATGTACTCCAGGGCCTTTTCGGCGGCCAGCTTCTCCGACGCGTCTTCGTACGACGCCGGGTCGGGGACCGCGGACGACAGCGGCGCGCCCTGGCCGGGGTTGGTGCCCCAGGTGACGAACGGGGCCAGCTCGGCGCCCTCGATGACGACTTCCTTGTCGAAGACGGCGTCGTCGTCCGTCTTCAGGGTCTTCCAGTACGCCACCGCGGCGTCCCAGTCGGCGCCTTCGGGGGCGTGCGCGCGGCCCTGGATGTAGTTGAACGTGGTCTCATCCGGGGCGATCATCCCGGCGCGGGCGCCCGCCTCGATGGACATATTGCAGATCGTCATCCGGGATTCCATCGACAGCTTCTCGATGGCCTCGCCGCGGTACTCGATGACGTAACCCTGGCCGCCGCCGGTGCCGATCTTCGCGATGATGGCGAGGATCAGGTCCTTGGCGGTGACGCCCTCGGGCAGCTCGCCGTTGACGGTCACGGCCATCGTCTTGAACGCGCCCATCGGCAGCGTCTGGGTGGCGAGAACGTGCTCGACCTGGCTGGTGCCGATGCCGAACGCCAGCGCGCCGAAGGCACCGTGCGTGGAGGTGTGGCTGTCGCCGCAGACGACGGTGGTGCCGGGCTGGGTCAGTCCCAGCTGCGGTCCCACGACGTGGACCACGCCCTGCTCGACGTCCCCGAGCGGGTGCAGCCGCACCCCGAACTCCGCGCAGTTCTTGCGCAGCGTCTCCAACTGCGTGCGCGAGACCGGGTCGGCGATCGGCTTGTCGATGTCGAGGGTGGGGGTGTTGTGGTCCTCGGTGGCGATGGTGAGATCGGTCCTGCGCACCGGGCGGCCGGCCTTGCGGAGGCCGTCGAAGGCCTGCGGGCTGGTCACCTCGTGCAGCAGATGGAGGTCGATGAAGAGAAGGTCCGGCTCGCCTTCGGCGTGCCTGACGACGTGGTCGTCCCAGACCTTCTGCGCGAGTGTCCGTCCCATCGCGTTACCCATTCCTCGATTGCGTGCGTGTGCCGCCGTCCGTTCCCCACGTACCGGACGGTGGATGCCGTGCGATACAGAGTGGCGCGTTCCACGGAAATTTGAACTTGCGTTTCACAGTGTGAGACGCGAGTATCGTTGCATGGACAACTCTAGCGGCGTCGGCGTTCTCGACAAGGCGGCCGTGGTGCTCAGCGCTCTGGAGTCCGGTCCGGCCACCCTGGCCGGGCTGGTCTCGGCCACCGGCCTTGCGCGCCCCACGGCCCACAGGCTCGCGGTGGCTCTCGAGCACCACCGCATGGTGGCCCGCGATATGCAGGGCCGTTTCATCCTGGGCCCGCGGCTCAGCGAGCTCGCGGCGGCCGCGGGTGAGGACCGGCTGCTCGCCACGGCGGGGCCGGTGCTCACGCATCTGCGGGATGTTACGGGCGAGAGCGCCCAGCTGTATCGCCGGCAGGGCGATATGCGCATCTGTGTGGCGGCGGCGGAGCGGCTTTCCGGCCTTCGGGATACGGTCCCGGTCGGCTCCACGCTGCCCATGAAGGCCGGCTCCGCGGCCCAGATCCTGCTCGCCTGGGAGGAGCCGGAGCGGCTGCACCGCGGGCTGCAGGGCGCGCGCTTCACCGCCACCGCGCTGTCGGGCGTGCGGCGGCGCGGCTGGGCGCAGTCGGTCGGCGAGCGCGAGCCGGGCGTCGCCTCGGTGTCGGCGCCGGTACGCGGCCCGTCGAACCGGGTGGTGGCGTCGGTCTCGGTCTCCGGACCGATCGAGCGCCTCACCCGGCACCCGGGCCGGATGCACGCCCAGGCGGTCATCGACGCCGCCGGGCGGCTCTCGGAGGCGCTGCGCAGGAGCTCTTGACGGCGCCCGCCGGGCGGACGCCGTCAACTCCGGTACGGCGCAGGCGATACGAGCCGCTGCCGCCGGCGCCACGGCCCAAGTGCCTTGGGGATCAGACCTCGCGACTGCGCAGATTGAGCCCCAGCTTCTGGAACTGCTCGACCGGCCGGTGGTAGCCCCGCTCGATGTGGTGGACGCCGCGCAGGGTGGAGGGGCCCTCGGCGGCGGCTCCGGCCAGGACGGCGGAGAAGCCCGCCCGGATGTCGGGCATGGTGACGTCGCCGCCGCGCAGCTTCGACACCCCGCGGACGACGGCGGAGTGTGCCGCGCCCGTGTCGTGGTAGCGGCAGGCCGGGCCGCCGAGGCAGGTGTCGTAGACCTCTATTTCGGCGCCCATGCTCTGCAGCGCGGGCACGTACGCGAGCCGGTTCTCGTAGACCGTCTCGTGCAGCACCGACATCCCGGACGCCTGGGTGAAGAGCACCATCAGCGGGGTCTGCCAGTCGGTCGCGAAGCCGGGGTGGGTGTCGGTCTGGACCGCCGCCGAGCGCAGGCCGTTCGGGGCGGAGGCCATGATCCAGTCGTCGGTGATCTGGAACTCGGCGCCCATCCTGGCGAGGGTGGTGATCGGCGTCACCAGGCGGTCCTGCGGGCAGCCGTGGACGCGCACCTCTCCCCCGGTGACCAGCCCGGCCACCAGATACGAGAACGCCTCGATGCGGTCGCCGCCGAGCCGGGTCTGCGCGCCGTGCAGCCGCTCGACGCCCTCGACCACGATGCGGCGCTCGGGACTGAAGGAGATGCCGGCGCCCATCCGCTGCAGGAACAGGGCGAGTTCGACGATCTCGGGCTCGGTCGCGGCGTTGCGGATCACGGTGCGGCCCTTGGCCCGTACGGCGGTCAGCAGCACCGTCTCGGTAGCCCCGACGCTCGGGTACGGGAGGTCGATCCGGGTGCCGCGCAGCTCCTTCGCGCGGGCGTGGATGCCGTCCTCGGCGATGTCCACCTCGGCGCCGAAGGCGCGCAGCGCGTCGACGTGGAAGTCGACCGGGCGGCGGCCGATCGGATCGCCGCCGACCAGCGGGACGAAGGCCTCCCCTGCGAGGTGGAGGAGCGGGCCGAGCATCAGGATCGGGATGCGGTTCAGGCCGGTGAAGGCCTTGGCCACCCCGGCGTTGGCGACCGGGCCCGGCACCACGGTGATCTCGCTGTCGTCGCGCTCCACCCGCATGCCGATGTGCTCCAGCATCGCGGCGGTGAGACCGGCCTCGCCGACGTCGGGGGCATTGCGGATGACGCTCGGCCCGTCGCCGAGCATCGCGGCCACCATGTGCTTGCTGACCGCGTTCTTGGCGCCGCGCACAGTGACGTCCCCGCGCAGCGGTCCGGAGGGCTCGATCTCCCACAGCTTCTCGGTAGTCGTCATCCGAGCAGCCTACGGACCGCTTCGCGGGCGGCGGTCAGCGGCCCGCCGACCGCATCAGGACTCCGGCGGTCGCCTGCGGTTCTGCCAGGCCGCGTAGGCCACGAAGAGGCCGAGCACCGAGACGGCGCCGACCAGGCCGCCCACCGCCGCGCCCGCCGCGCCGGCCAGGCCCTCGCCCGCGTCGCCCTCGGAGAGGCCCTCGTACAGGCCGAGGGCGAGCACCAGCGCCGCGATCACGCCCACCGCCGCGTACAGCCGCCAGGTCACGAAGTACTTCCGGCCCGGGGCCGGCGGCACCGCGGCGAGCTGGGCCGCCGGGCCCTCACTGGCCGCGCGCGGGCGCTTGAAGTACGCGTACGTCGCCCACACCCCGCACCCCTCCCAGCCGTCCGGCGCCAGCCGCGCCGCCAGCTGCGGGCGGTCGCCGAGCACCAACTCCCTGCGGTACTCCCAGCGTTGCGGCTGCTCGGCGTCGCGGCGGCTGATGAAGCGGCCCAGCGGATCGACCCGGTGCAGCTCCCAGCCCTGCTCGCCGTACTCGTTCAGCAGCCGCTCGTCGGCCGAGGCGCCGGCGGACCAGCGCCACTCCTCGGCGCCCGCGGGCGGCCCGGCAGCGGCGTCGCCCTCACCGGCGAGCTGTGCCGCGAACTCGTCCACCGGGCCGAACTCCTCCTCCGGCTCCGCCCCGGTCTCCTCCAGATACGCCGTGAGGTCGGCGACGGTCGCGGCCCGGCGCTCCGCCGGCATGCCGCGCTCCTCCAACCCGTCGCCGAGCGCGTCCAGATACCGCTCCGTTCCCCGTCCGCCGGTCATCGGACTCCCCCCTTGTTCAGCATCGCGCGTACGGATTCGTCGAAGGCCAGCCACAGCCGCCCCTGCTCGCCGAGGACCTCCCGCCCGGCGTCCGTCAGCCGGTAGTAGCGCCGCCCGGGACCGCGTTCGGTCGCGCGGAACTCCGCGGCCAGCAGGCCCGCTTCCTCCAGCCGGTTGAGCACCGGATAGAGCGTGCCCCCCTTGATCTGGCCGAGCCCGGCCCCGTCGAGCCGCTTGGCGATCTCGTATCCGTAGCTCTCGCCCTCGGTCAGCGCGGCGAGCACCAGCAGGTCGAGTACGCCCTTGAGCCAGCTGGCCCGGCGGTCCGCGGTCACACGGTCTCCGGATTCGGGTGCGGATGCGTTACGGGCGCGAGCGCCAGCAGGTCCCTGGCGGTGAGGGCGAGCGAGGCGAGGGCCACCACCAGCAGGCTGCCGGTGACCAGATACAGGGCCGTGAGGCCGACGGCCACGAAGGCGAACAGCGGGATCCGCGACGCCCCTTGGTAGAGCCCGGCCAGCGAGAGGACGACAACGGAGAGGGCGGCGGCCAGATGGATGCTGCCGGTGAGATCGGCGAAGAGGGCGATGAGCAGCCCCCGGTAGACGAGGCTGCCGCAGACCCCGTCGACGACCGCGACCGCCAGCGCGAGCCGGCGCTCGGCAGGCGTGCGCGGCAGCATCGGCTCGACGTCCGCGAGGCCCGGCACGTTGCGCCCCTCCGCCGCGAGCTTCCGCACCTGCACCGTGCCGAGCACGATCGCCACGCAGAAGCATCCGACGACGGCGACGCCCGCGAAGGACCACTTCGGCGCCACCAGACCCGCATCCGCTGCGCTCACCCCCGGCGAGAGCAGCAGGGCGGCGCCCGCCAGCGCCCCCAGGGCGACCCAGGCGGCGATGAGCTGCGTGTAGTAGCGGGTCAGCGCGCCGGCGTCGTGCTCGCGGCGGCGCTTGAGGTCCGCGTACATACGGCGGCCGAGCCACGGGTCGAGCACGGCCAGATATGCGGCGATCACCAGGGCCAGGACCAGGCCGGCCCCGGAGAAGTCCGGTGCTATGTCGAGCTGCATGTGCGGTCCCCCATCGCTTTCCGGTGCCGGATTCCGCCGGCGCTGACTAGACCGTAGAGCGACCTAGTTAGGAATGCAACCTAGTCGGTGACACCACCCTACGGGGATGCGGACCCCCGGGGTCGGTGCGGTAGCTTGCGGGACGACCACCTGCGTACCCCGGAGCCCCCGTGACCGATCCCCAGCCGCCCGAGAGCGAGAGCACCCCGCCGCCGCCCGGCGAGGAGGACGCGACGCAGGTCATCCCGCCGGTGCCGCCGCCGCACGAGACCCCGCCGCAGGAGTCCACGGCGGTGATGCCGCCCATCGCCGCCGAGCCACCGCCCCCGCCGCGGCCCCGCGCCCCAGAGCGCCGCGTTCCGGTACGGGCCTGGGTCGCCGTCGCCGCGATCGCCGCCTGCGCGATGGCGGGGCTCGGCATCGGGGCGATCATGACCGCCGGCGACTCCGACCCGGCGCCGGCCGACGCGAAGCCGACGAGCAGCAGCTCCGAGGACGCGAGCCCCTCCCCCGACAGCCCGTCGCCCTCCGCCTCGCCGACCGGCCCCTCGCCGGTGCTCGGCGGCCCGTATCTGCTGGTCAACGCGGACACCGGCGCCGCGGCCGACGTACGCGGCGCCTCGGTGGACGACGGGGCGCCGGTGATCGCGTTCAACCGCGCCGGCACCCCGAATCAGCGCCTGACCCTCATCGACGTGGGGAACGGCATGGTGCAGATCAAGGTCGAGCACTCCGGCAAGTGCCTGCAGTCCGACCCGGCCACCCCCGACGCCCCCGTACAGCAGCTGCCCTGCGCGGACAGCGACGTCCAGAAGTGGCGGCTCACCCCCGACGGGGACGCCTACACGCTCTCCGTCGCCAACGGTGAGACGGCCCTCGGCACCGGCCCTCCCGACGCCGACGGCCTGACGCCGCTGCAGCTCCAGCAGCCGGGGCAGCGCTGGACCTTCGCTACGCCGTGAGCCCGGCCGGGATCACGCCGTGATACCCGCCAGGATGAGGTCGACCCCGGCCAGGAACTGCTCCCGGTCGTCGTGGTCGCGCACCTGGTCCGCGACGGCCCGGGTGAACGGGTAGTCCGCGGGATCCAGCCCCTGCCACGCCGCCGCCACCGCGCCGAGCACCTCGGCGCGGTCCGCGTCGGGCCCGAGCGTGCGGGCGTACGCGACGTTCGCGGCGTGCTGCCCGGCGGCGCCCAGGACGTAATGCATCAGCGCCGAGGCCGCCACGAACCAGCCGCTCTCCGGCACCCCCAGCTCACGCACCTGCTGCCCGAAGCGCTCCAGGATCCGCGGCGGCACCGGCCGCTCGGGCCCGCGGGAGAGCTGCCCGGCGAGCTGCGCGGCCAGCCACGGGTGCCGCTCGATCGCGCCGAACAGGCCGAGCGCGACCGCCCGGACCCCCTCCTGCGGTGAGGCCGGCCGCCCGGCGGGCTCGCGCGCCAGCGCGGCGGCGACGACGTCGTCGGTCGCGGCGTCGAGCAGCTCGCCCTTGTTCGCCACATGCCAGTAGATCGCCCCCGGCCCGGTGGCCAGCCGCTCGGTCAGCGCCCGGAACGTCAGCCCGCCCTCACCCGCCGCGTCGAGCAGCTCGACGGCAGCCTCGATGATCCGCTCCCGGGAGAGCGCGTCCGTACGCCGCTGCGCCTTGCGCGTCCTTGCTGTCACGCCACCATTTTGACATTTCTGGAACGGTGTTCCAACCTGAATCACTGGAACGACATTCCAGACATCCAGGAGCACACCATGAACACCCACGTCACGATCATTGGCGCCGGCCTCGGCGGCCTCACCCTCGCCCGCGTCCTGCACCTCAATGGCATCCCCGCCACGGTCTACGAGGCGGAGGCCTCGCCCGCCGCCCGCGCCCAGGGCGGGATGCTCGACATACACGAGGAGAACGGCCAGCCGGCGCTCCGGGCGGCGGGCCTGATGGACGAGTTCCGCGGCCTCGTCCTGGAGGGCCGCGAGGCGACCCGGGTCCTCGCCGCTGACGGCACCGTCCAGCACGAGGACGACAGCGAGCGCGGCCGCCCGGAGGTGCAGCGCGGGGAGCTGCGGCAGCTGCTGCTCGACTCGCTCCCGGCCGGCAGGGTCCAGTGGGGACGCAAGGTCAGCAGTGTCCGTGCCCATGGCGGCGGGCGGCACGAGGTGATCTTCGCCGACGGCACCACCGAGGTCACCGACCTGCTGGTCGGCGCGGACGGCGCCTGGTCCCGGGTCCGCCCGCTGCTCTCCGACGCCACCCCCGCCTACACCGGCACGTCCTTCGTCGAGACCTGGCTGCACGACGGCGACGCCCGGCACCCGGCGGCCGCGAAGGCGGTCGGCGGCGGGTCGCTCTTCGCCCTCGCGCCCGGGAAGGGCATCCAGGCGCACCGGGAGAGCGGCGGCACGCTCCACACGTATGTGGCGCTGTCCAGGCCGCAGGAGTGGTTCGCGGCCATCGACTTCACCGACGCCGCCGCGGCCGCCGCGCGGGTCGCCGCGGAGTTCGAAGGCTGGGCGCCGGAGCTCACCGCGCTGATCACCGACGCCGACGCCGGGCCGGTGTTGCGCACCCTCAACGCCCTGCCCACCGGGCACCACTGGGACCGGGTACCGGGCGTGACCCTGCTCGGCGACGCCGCCCACCTCTCGATCCCGAACGGCGAGGGCGCCAACCTGGCCATGCTCGACGGCGCCGAACTCGGCACCGCGCTCGCCGCGCACCCGGACGACATCGAGGCCGCCCTCACCGCCTACGAGCAGGCCATGTTCCCCCGCAGCGAGGCCGCCGCCACCGACGGCGCCGAGCTGCACGAGCTGCTCTTCGGCGACAACGCGCCCTGGGGCCTGATCGACATGTTCAACGGCGCGGCGTAATCCCGGTACTCCCGCGGGCGTACCGCCGAGCTCCTCCTCCGGATCGATGCCGGACATACCCCTCGGGGGCATGCTGGCAGATGCACCCGACAGGCAGGAGCCGCAGCATGCTGCTGATCGAAGTCTTCGCGCCGCAAGGCGTCTTGAGCGGCCGCGAGCGGGAAGCGCTGGGCCGCCGCATCGTCGACGTCCTCCTGGTCGAGGACGAGTCCCACGCCCCCGAGATCCTCGACGCCCAGCGCGCCCTCACCCAGGTTCTCATCCACGAGCCGGCCGCCTGGGTGCTCGGCGGCCGGCCGCCGGCCGACCCCGCCGATCCGCCGCGCTATCTGGTACGGGTCACCGCGCCGGCATCGTGGCGCAAGGAGCTGAGCGGCTACGCCATCGAGAAGATCACCGAGGCGCTGGCCGAGACGGAGTGGACGGCCGGCCGGGATCCGGAGCGGGTACGCCGCGAACCGCACGCGACCGTGCTCGTCGACGGCATCACCGAGGGGGGCATCGGACTCCAGGGCAAGGCGATGAGCACGATGGAACTGATGGAGCTCATGAGCCGCCCGTACCGCGACGCCACCGCCGCCCGCCCTGCGCCAGACCTCCCGCCGGACACGGTGATCGACCCGATCTGCGGCATGCGCGTGGAGCTGGACGACGCCGCGATCACCCTGGTCCACGACGGCGTGACCTACGGCTTCTGCCACGGCCTCTGCCGCCGCGCCTTCGCGGACGAGCACGGGGGGCCGCTCGGGCAGTAGCCGGTATCCGGTCCCCGGCGACCTATGTCCGGTTTGCGCTACGAAGTTGCCGCGCTCCGTGTCGCGGCGCCCAAGTCGTGGGCGGGACAGGCGACTCTGGAGGCTCGACAGGGCTGCGACGGACGCGCGGACGTACCCGCGCCATCCGGACATCCATCGCGTGTGCCGGATATCGTGCTTTTGTTGAATGTGTAACAAGTAGCTACTCTGAGAGCACTTGTACACCGTAGGTGAACAGCCGCCTCCGATGTGACAAGTGCACTGTGGCGCACGGCGCGTCACCTGCCGAGAAGCCATGGGGGCCAGGTGAACGGGGACTTACAGACACCGATCTCGCGCCTGTCGGTGCGTACCGCCGACCGGGACGAGGCCAAGGCCATCGCCGTCGACGCGTTCGGCGTCAGCCGGTTCGAACTCCCCGCGGGAGCCGAGGACTTCACGGCCGGCTTCGACATCATGCGGCTGGGCCGGATGACCGTGGGCTGTCTGGCCTTCTCGTCGCCGGTCGGCATCGCGTTCGCCGGCGACGACCACTACCGGGTCAGCGCGGCGCTGTCCGGCTCGGTGACGTGGTGCCGCGACGGGGGCGAGGAAGGTGTCGCCGACGAGCGGCAGGCGGCGACGTTCAACCCCGGCGAGGAGTTCACGCTCCGGACCCCGGCGGCCGCGTCGCTGATCCTGGTCTTCCAGATCTCCGGCGATACGTTCCGCCGTCACCTGGAGTCCCTCCTCAGCCGCCCGCTCACCCAGCCGCTGGAGCTGGAGCGCACCCTGGACACCGGCGCAGGACCGGGCGGCAGCTGGTCACGGCTGGCCACGCTGCTGGTGCAGGAGCTCGCCCACCCGGAGAGCCTGATCCCGCACAAGGTGATGGGGAAGACCACCGAGGACCTGCTGCTCACCGGCCTGCTGATGGCCGCAGGGCACCGCTACGGCGAGGAGCTGCTCCGGCCCACCGCACCGCTGCGCCCGGCCACGGTCAAGCGCGCGCTCGACGCCATCCACGCGGACCCGTCCCGCCCGCTCACCACGACCGAGCTCGCGGACATCTCCCGGGTGAGCGCCCGCCGGCTGCAGGAGTCCTTCCGGCATTACGTGGGCATGACCCCGCAGTCGTATCTCCGCCAGGTCCGGCTGGACCGGGTACACGAGGATCTGGTCGCGGGAAATCCGTGGGAGCAGAGCGTGAGCGAGATCGCGCAGCACTGGGGATTTACGCATATGGGCAGGTTCGCGGCCGTATACAAGGACCGATTCGGCGAGAGCCCTTCGCAGACGCTCGCGGTGGAAGAACCGCATCGCGTGGCCTGCTGAAAAAATAGCCCGGAAACAGCAGAACAATAGCCCCCCTGCGCGTCGCAGGGGGGCTATTGCTTGCGATCCAGCCGCGTCCGTTCCGGCGAAACTCAACGGGACCGCAATCAGGGAGAGGGACCGCCGTGGCGTTGACCGCTCGCCGGTCCCACCAGCAACGTTAGGGAAGTCCGCGCCTGTACCAGCTTTTCGACACGACACCGGGACAGGAATCTCAAGGCGTTGCGTTTTCCGGACAAAGCCCTACGGACTACGGACAGAAATCCCTTATCCGACGCCCATTATCCGGCATGCGCGAAATGCGCCACACCTACGGCTCAGCAACCCCCGCATAAAGGAGATCGTTGACAGTAGGAACGACTTCACCGATCCCCAGAAAGGGATTAAGCACATGCGCAAGCCCCTGGCACGCACCGCCGCTGTTCTCGCCGTCGCCGGCTTTTCCGTCCTGGGCGGCGCTGCCGCCGCTTCCGCCGACGACCACGACAACTTCGCGACGGCGCACGACATCGACGTCCTCCGCGACGCTTCGATCCTGAACAACTCGCTGAACGTCACCGACTCGGTGAACAACCTGGCGCAGGGCTCCAGCGACCTGGTCGACGTCCTCACGGTCAACCCGGTCGTGACCGACGCCGTGGACGTGACGGACTCCGTGAACCCGTCGGACACCGCCGACCTCAACGAGAGCCCGGTGGGCGTCACCGGCTCCTACAAGTAGGACAGCCTTCACGCGTCCGCCCCGGACACCGCAACTGCGGTGCCGGGGCGGACGCGTGGGCGGACCCGGCCGGCTCACTCCGGCTCGGTGAACTCCTTCTTCGCCAGCCAGCGCATCGCGCCGAGCGTGCGGTTGCAGGAGTCGGTCCGGTCCGGCTTGCAGCGGAAACGGATCGCGTCCCGCTCCCGGCCTTCGACCGTGTGCCCGACGACGCTCAGGTCGAAGTGCCGGTTGGTGGCGGCGGCGACATACCGGCCGCGGCAGACGGTGGCCGGCCAGCAGTGGAACACCTTCCGCTTGTCGGTGAAGCTGAGCTGGGTGTTCATGTTCCGCAGCGTCTTGTTGCAGTCCGCGGCCTTGCCCTTGGCGCAGACGTAGACGTAGCGGTCACCCCGGTCGTCGGGGGTCACATTGATGTTCGGATTGGTCAGCACGGCCGCGGTACGGGCCTCGCAATTGCCGATCGGGCGGCACTCGATCCGCTCGTCCGCGACCGCGGGCGCGGACGCCGCCGCGAGCAGCAGGGCGGCGAGGCCGGTGATCAGTGTTCTGGTACGCATGACTGGGCTGTAGCCGCTGACGCTCGACGGCAATCGAAATTGCCGCATAGTACCCCTTTTGCCGCACTAGTGCAGCTCGGTCCCCCGGGTCTCCGGCAGCCCCAGCAGCGTCACGTACGCCAGCGCGTAGCCCGCCGCCGCGAAGACCAGCGCGCCGCCGACGCCCCAGCTGTCGGAGAGGAAGCCGACGAGGGTCGGGAAGACCGCGCCGACGCCGCGGCCGGTGTTGTACGTGAAGCCCTGGCCGGTGCCGCGGACCTCGGTCGGGTAGAGCTCGGCGAGGAAGGAACCGAAGCTGGAGAAGATCGCGGACATGCAGAAGCCGAGCGGGAAGCCGAGGAGCAGCGAGACCTCGTCCCAGTCGGCGGGGACCTGGGAGTAGGCGAGCACGCAGGCCGCCGAGAGCACGGCGAAGGTCTGGATGGTCGTGCGGCGGCCGAGGCGGTCGGCGAGGTGGGCGCCGGTCACGTAGCCGGTGAAGGCGCCGACGATCTGGACCACCAGGAAGCCGCCGACGCCGGTGACCGCCAACCCGCGTTCGTCGCTGAGGTACTTGGGGATCCAGGTGGCCAGGGTGTAGTAGCCGCCCTGGACGCCGGTGGAGAGCAGGGCGGCCAGCAGGGTCGTGCGCAGCAGCCCGCCCCGGAAGATCGTGACGAACGGGAGTGTCTGGCGCCTGTCCCGCAGCCGGGCGGTCGCGGCCGGCGCGTCCTTGACGCTGCGGCGCAGGTAGAGCACGAGCAGCGCGGGCAGCGCGCCGGTGAAGAACAGCACCCGCCAGGCCAGGTCGTCGCCTGCCAGGTGGAAGACGATGGTGTACGCCAGGACGGCGAGGCCCCAGCCCACCGCCCAGGCCGACTGGATCCAGCCCAGCGTGCGCCCGCGCTGCCCGCTCGAGGCGTACTCGGCCACCAGGACCGCGCCGACCGCCCACTCGCCGCCGAAGCCGAGGCCCTGCAGCGCACGGAAGACCAGCAGCGTCTCGAAGTTGGGCGCGAAGCCGCAGGCGACGGTGAAGACCGCGTAGATGCCGATCGTCCACATCAGCGCCTTGACCCGGCCGACCCGGTCGGCGAAGACGCCGGCCAGCGCGCCGCCCAGCGCGGAGACGACGAGGGTCGTCGTCGCCAGCAGCCCGGTGTGGCCGTTGTCGAGCGCGAAGTAGCTGCCGATCGCCGCCAGGCCGAGCGGCAGGACGTAGAAGTCGTACGAGTCCAGGCCGTAGCCCCCGTACGCGCCGAAGAAGGCGCGCCGGCCGTCGGGGGACAGTTCGCGGTACCAGCCGAATCGCGGCTCCGCCGCCGTCCCCGGCGGCGCGCTGCGGTCCGTGGCGGCGGCGGACTTCTCCGGTGAGGGGGGAGTCATGCCCATGGCCGTACCCCATGGGCATGACAGAAAATCCCTATTCCGGCGGCAGCCGGAAGCGCAGCCGGCACACCACCGCGTCGCTGCTCTTGCGGACCGCGTGGGCGACGACCGAGCCGCGCTGGTTGTGCAGGAGGCGCTGCCAGACGTGCGGCGGCTCGACCTCCGGGATCAGGACCGTGACCCGCAGCGCCGGGTCGCCCGCCGACAGGTGGCGGGCGTAGGCCGCGATCGGACGGCCCACCGCCCGGGTGGCGGAGGGGAGTTCGACGAGGTCGACGCCCGGGGACCAGAGCTCCCAGTCGCGGCGCAGCGCCTGGGCGGCGAGGCGGTCGGGCTCCTCGTCGTGGGTGACCGTCACCGCCAGCACCTCGTCGCCGAGCGAGCCGGCCGCCGTCAGCGCCTCGCTGGTCAGGCGGGAGAGGCCGGCGACCGGGACCAGGACCAGGGAGCGGTCGCGGTGCGGGCAGTCGGGGATGCGGCCGAGGCCGAGGCCCCTGCCGATCCGGTCGTACGCGGCGTGGACCCGGCCGAAGGCGAGGACCAGCAGCGGCAGGGCGAGCACGATCAGCCAGGCGCCGGCGGTGAATTTGGTCGCCGTCACGACCACCGCCGAGACGCCGGTCAGCAGCGCGCCGAAGCCGTTGAGCGCCGCCTTCGCGCGCCATCGCGGGCCGCGCTCGGCGCGCCAGTGCACCACCATCCCGACCTGGCAGATGGTGAAGCCGACGAAGACGCCGATCGCGAAGAGCGGGACGAGGGTGTTCACGTCGCCGCCGGAGAAGAGCAGCAGCGCCGCCGAGACGGCCGCGAGGGCGAGCACGCCGTGGCGGTGGACCTGGCGGTCGGCCTTCAGGGCGAAGGCGTGCGGGAGGTAGTTGTCGCGGGCGAGCAGGCTCATCAGGACCGGGAGGCCGCCGAAGGAGGTGTTCGCCGCCAGCGCCAGCAGCACGACGGTGGCGAACTGCACCACGTAGAAGCCCCAGTTATGGCCGAGGGAGGCGTCCGCGAGCTGGGCCAGGACGGTCACGCCCTCGACCGGCTGCAGGTGGAAGCGGCCGATCAGCACCGACAGGCCGATCAGCATGACGCCGAGCAGCGCTCCCAGGGCGACCTCGGTGCGCTGGGCGCGCTTCGGCGCCGGGGAGCGGAAGGACGGCACGGCGTTGGCGACCGCTTCGACGCCGGTAAGCGCCGAGCAGCCGGAGGCGAATGCTTTCAGCAGCAGCAGCGCGCCGACCGTGGTGGCGTCGTCGCCCAGCGCGGAGGCGTGTCCGGCGGCGGAGGCCTCGGATACGGGGCCGTCGCGGAAGAGGCCCACGGTGATCAGCGTCAGGATCGAGCCGACGAAGACCGCCGTCGGCAGCAGGAACGCCTTCGCGCTGTCCACGATCCCGCGCAGGTTCACCGCGGTGACGAGCACCAGCACGCCCAGGCACAGCCAGACCCGGTCCCCGTAGAGGGCGGGGAAGGCGGAGGTCAGCGCGGCGACGCCGGCGGTGACGGAGACGGCGACGTTGAGGACGTAATCGAGGATCAGCGAGGCGGCGGCCACCAGGGAGGTGCGCCGGCCGAGATGCGCCCTGGCGACGCCGTACGAGCCGCCGCCGCCCGGGAAAGCGGCGATGACCTGCCGGTACGAGGCCACCAGCACCGCCAGCAGGCCGGCGATGGCGAGCGTCACCGGGAGGGTGAAGCCGAGTCCGTGGGCGCCCGCGGCGGCGAGGACGAGGACGATGGCCTCGGGGCCGTACGCGATCGACGCCATCGCGTCGAGGGAGAGGGCGGCGAGGCCCTGCAGGGAGGTGAGCCGGTGCCGCTGCTGGTCGCGAGGGCCGGTATCCGGAGGCTCCTCGGCCAGGGCGGGGGCCGGCTCGTCGGTCACTGATGAATGCATGTCTGCAGCGTTCAACCGGCAAGGGCGGCAGGCCAGATGCCTTGGCGCGGTCCTGACGCCAGCGACCGGAATCTTCACGGCTCGCTGACGGCCCGGCTGAGGATCGCCGAGCCGAGACCCGCGTCGATGGCGGCGGCGATCTCCCGCACGGCGGCGTCGTCGCAGCGTCCTGGCCGCAGCGTGCCGGTCCTGAGCGAGTGGCGGATGCCGCTCTCCACGTGCTGCCACACCAGGGGGAAGTCGACAAGCATCGTCACGTCGGCGTCGAGGGTGCGGCCGTCGCTGTCGCGCAGCACCAGCAGCGGGGTGGGCCCGCGCCCGCGGCGGACCAGGATCAGTTGGTCGGTGCGTACGGACCGGGTGCGGAGCAGGCCGCGTACGGTCAGCCAACCCGCGCCGCACCGCGCCAGGTCCGGGAACAGCACGGCGAACACCAGCGCCCCCAGGGCCAGCCAGCACACCGCCCGGGGGCCGCTCGCCGAGCCCCGGTCGAGGTCGAGCAGCAGCAGAAGGCCGCTGAAGGCGGCGCCGCTCGCCAGTGCCGCGCATATCGAGAGGCCGGTCCTGCCGCACGCCGCGGTGGTTGCCTGAAGGCGAGAGCTCATGGCCGGGAAGCTAATGACGGGACGGCGCCGTGCCCAGCTGATTGACGGTCCGCTGACGGGCTTGAGACGGCTCTCTTACGGGCCGCGGGGCGCGCCCCTGCGCTTCCGGGCCCGGGCGCCGGCGGAGAGCACGGCGCCCGGGACCGCCCCGTGCCGAGGACGCTATCGGCGGGCCGGTGCCCCGGTCTTGGAAAAAATTGACCTGTCGGCAAAGTACCTATCGCGCCTGGCGTGCCTGCGCCCCCTCGGCCCAGCGGGCGGCCGCCACCTGCCCCGGGGTGGTCTCGCCCAACGCCCGGAAATCGCGGTTCAGATGGGCCTGGTCGTAGAACCCGCAGGCCGCCGCCACCGCACCTGGTTCCGCCCCCTCACGGGTCAGCAGCCCCACCGCGCGGTGGAAGCGCAGCACCCGCGCCGCCGTCTTCGGCGCCAGGCCGATCTGCTGGGTGAAGCGGCGCACCAGATGGCCCTGGCTCCAGCCGACCTCGTCCGCGAGCCGGGTGACGGGCAGCGCACCGCCCGCTCCGGCCAGCAGCCGCCAGGCGTGGTGCACCTCGGGCGCGGCCTCGGGGCCGTCGGCGAGCCGGGCCAGCAGCGCGGCGTCGAGCAGGTCGAAGCGGGCCGCCCAGTCGGGGGTGGTGGCCAGGCGCTCCACCAGGAAGCGGGTGTCGCGCCCGAAGATCTCGTCCAGTTCCACGACCCGGTTGGTCAACTCCCGCAGCGGCAGCGCGAACAGCCGGTACGCGCCCACCGGCGTCAGCTCCACCCGGATCGCCTCCTGGCCGCCGGGATGGGCCAGCACCCGCGGCCCGTCCTCCAGGCCCGCGACCAGCGATCCGACGGCCGTCGCCCCCGCCTCCCCCGGCCGGCGCACCCGGGCGAACGGCTGCCCCAGATTGATCACCACGGCGACCCGCCCGTTGGGCACCACCCGCACCTGATACGGCACCGGGCGCCCCCGCTCCCAGTAGCCGGCGTAACTGTGCACGTATCCCCGCAACCCGGCCGGCCAGGGCCGGGTCACCCGCCACCTGGACTCGCCGAGCGGGGTGAACCACAGTCCCGTAGCACGTGCCGTCACGCGGGAAATTCAAGCATGACGCTCCCGTCCGGGGTCGCGGTCCGACCACTTTGCACCGGGCGGGGCACGTCGCCGGACAGGCCTCGCGCACGCCCGGTCGCGTAGTGGTCGTATTCGTCGTGCAGCCGGAAGCCGGTGTACCAGGCGAGCAGGCGGCTGGGCCGGTTGTCGCGGCCGCAGGTCCAGGTCGCGGTGGCGCCGCGCCCTGCGATGTCCCGGCAGAGGGCGGTGACGCAGGCCTTGGCCAGGCCGCGGCGGCGGTCGGCGGGTGCGGTGTAGCAGGCGACGTCCTCGTACGCGCTGCCGCGGAAGTAGGTGCAGGCGACGGCGAGGACCGCGCCCTTGCGCACGGCGGCGTGGGCGAACCCGGAGCCGGCGAGGCCGGCCGGGCCGCCCCAGCTCTCGCTCACCCAGCCCGCGTCAGGGCCCAGCGCGGCGACGGCGTCCGCGTCGGCGGCGGTCAGCCGGCGCACGGTGATGCCGCGCGGCGAGCGGGCCTGCGGCTCCGCGACCTGGTGGAGATACGTCATCCGCTCGCTCGGCACCACCCGGTCGAAGGCGCTGCCGAGCAGCGGCAGGAAGCGGGCCGGCGCGTGCACGTGGTGACCGGCGAAGGGCGCCAGTCCGGCCGGGTCGAGCGCGGCCGGGTCGCCGCGCAGCAGCAGATGGCCGGCGCACGCCACGGCCATGGCCCGCGGCTCCTCGGCGTCGTCGGCCCACCACTGGCCCGCGCCGCCGGCCGCCACATGCTCGGCCAGCACGCCGACGCCCGGCGCGGCCGGCGGCAGCCGCCGGGCGAGCGCCGGGATCCGGTCCGGAGCGATTTCGATCATCGGTCTCCTCCGCGATGCACCTCGGCTACGGGCCGGGGCGGGCCACTCGGGCCCGCCCCGGCATCGGGTGCCCAGTCCCTCCGGGTCGGAAAGGTACGGGATTCAGGCGGCGTTGGCGCCGACCAGCAGGCCGGCGAGCTTGTTGAGCCGCCTGACCGTGCGCTCCTCGGCCGCCGCCGGCGCCGGGTCGACGCGCTCGCCGCGGTCGTAGTACGCGCCGTTGACGATCTCGGTCGCCGGGTCGCAGAGGCGGACGACGTGGGCCGCGCCCTCGGCCGGGGTGACGCCCTTGAGGCCGTACAGCGGGAGCAGCCCGGTCTCGCAGATCCCCGGGTGCACGGAGACGGCGGTGACCCGCGGGTCGGCGGCGAACACCGTCAGCGCGAGCTGCGACTGGGCGTACGCGGCCAGCCGGGAGTAGCGCCGGGCCCGGTTGGGGTCGGACCACTGGATGGACGCGGTGCGGTGCAGCGAGGAGGAGACATTGACGACGCGGCCGCCCGGGTCGGTGGTGAGGGCCGGCTCCAGCAGATTCGTCAGCAGGTAGTGGGCGAGGAAGTTGACCTGGAAGGCGACCTCGTTGCCGTCCGCGGTGACGGTGTGGCGCTCGGGGGCCGCCATGCCGGCGTTGTTGACCAGGACGTCGAGCCGCGGATGCGCGGCGGCGACCCGCGCCGCCATCGCCTCGACCTCCTCGAGCCGCGCGAAGTCGGCGGCGAAGGGGCACAGCCGGGCGCCGTCGATACCGGTGACGGCGACGAGGCGGTCGGCGGCGGCCCGCGCCTCCTGCGGGGTGCGGCCGTGCAGCAGCACGGTGGCGCCGCGCTCGGCGAGCAGCCGCGCGGTCTCGTGGCCGATGCCGGAGGTGGCGCCGGTGACCAGGACGTGGCGGCCGGCGAGAGACGAGGACTCGGGTGTGGGCATGTTCGCTTTCCATGGGTGGATGGGTGGATGGGTCCGGGATGGATCACCCATGGAACGGCCGCCCGCAGGCCCCCGCAAGACATCCGCGCCGGTATTGACGCCCCTCGGGCGGTCCCATGACGCCGCCCTGACAGGCACGGCAGTTGTGTGCCCTATGTCACTCGTCGCGGCTTTTCTCAGCGCCCCGCGTTAGGGATCCGTCAAAGCCGGTCGGTCGGCCGTAAGGGAGCTGTCAACGGCGATCACTTCCAGCCAGAAGCGCGGTTTCCTCGACTCGTCAGACCAACCCGACCCACCCAGGGAGCATGCGATGGCCGACGTGGCCTTCGTCGTCGTCACGATCGCGATCTTCGCGCTGGTGGCCCTTGTCGCAAAGGGGGTGGCGAAGCTGTGACCGCCGAGAACATTGTCGGCCTGATCGTGGCCGTCGCCCTCCTTGGTTACCTCGTCCTCGCCCTCGTCTATCCGGAGAGGTTCTAGGTCAGCGATATGAGTCCCGTCCTCGCCGGCGTGCTCCAGCTGCTGGCGCTCATCGGCGCGCTGGCCCTGGCGTACCGCCCCCTCGGCGACTACATGGCCAGGGTCTACTCCTCGACCGAGCACCTGCGGGTCGAGAAGTGGATATACAAGGCCATCGGCGCCAACCCCGACACCGAGATGCGCTGGCCCGCCTACCTGCGCGGCGTCCTCGGCTTCTCGCTGATCAGCGTGCTCTTTCTGTACGGGCTGCAGCGGCTGCAGGGCAGCCTGCCCGGCTCGCTCGGGTTCGCCTCGATCGACCCGGACCAGGCGTTCAACACCGCCGCGTCCTTCGTCTCCAACACCAACTGGCAGTCCTACTACGGCGAGCAGGCCATGGGCCACGTCGTGCAGACCGGCGGCCTGGCGGTGCAGAACTTCGTCTCGGCGGCCGTCGGCATCGCGGTCGCGGTCGCGCTGGTGCGCGGCTTCGCCCGGTCCCGTACCGGCGAGCTCGGCAACTTCTGGTCCGACCTGGTGCGCGGCGTCGTCCGCATCCTGGTCCCGATCGCCGTCGTCGGCGCGATCGTCCTGGTCGCCTGCGGTGCCATCCAGAACTTCGCCGGCATCCACGAGGTCGGCCAGTTCGCGGGCGGCAGTCAGCAGTGGAACGGCGGCGCCGTCGCCTCCCAGGAGGTCATCAAGGAGCTGGGCACCAACGGCGGCGGCTACTTCAACGCCAACTCCGCCCACCCCTTCGAGAACCCCAACGGCTTCTCGAACCTCTTCGAGATCTTCCTGATCCTGCTCATTCCGTTCGCGCTGACCAGGACCTTCGGCCGCATGGTCGGCAGCGTCCGGCAGGGCTACGCGATCCTCGCCACGATGGCCACCATCTGGCTGGGCTTCATCGCCCTGATGATGTGGACCGAGTTCCACCACGGCGGCCCGGCGTACGACATGGCCGGCGGGGCCATGGAGGGCAAGGAGACCCGCTTCGGGATCGGCGCCTCGGCGATCTTCTCGATCTCCACGACGCTCACCTCGACCGGCGCGGTGAACTCCTTCCATTCCTCCAACACCGCCTTCGGCGGCGGGCTGAACTTGCTGGGCATGATGCTCGGCGAGATCGCGCCCGGCGGCGTTGGCTCCGGCCTGTACGGCATGCTGATCATGGCCATCATCGCGGTCTTCATCGCGGGCCTGATGGTCGGCCGTACGCCCGAATACCTGGGGAAGAAGATCGGCACCCGCGAGATCAAGCTCGCGGCCTGCTACATCCTCGTCACCCCGACGCTGGTGCTCGGCTTCACCGCCGCGGCCATGGCGCTGGACACTCCGGCGAACTCCATGACCAACAGCGGGGCGCACGGCTTCTCCGAGATCCTCTACGCGTACACCTCGGGCGCCAACAACAACGGCTCCGCCTTCGCCGGCCTGAACGCCGATACCCAGTGGTTCAACAGCACCATCGGCATCGCCATGCTGCTGGGCCGCTTCCTGCCGATGGTGTTCGTCCTGGCGCTGGCCGGCTCGCTCGCCGGGCAGCAGCCGGTCCCGGCCACCGCCGGCACCCTCCGGACCGAGAAGCCGCTGTTCACGGGGCTGCTCGTCGGAGCAATCATGATCATCACCGGACTGACGTACTTCCCCGCTCTTGCGCTCGGCCCGCTTGCCGAAGGGCTCGCCTCATGACCACAGAACTCCAGGAACCGACCCGCCGCGAGGCACGCGCACCGCATCAGGACGTGCCCACCGGCCACCAGCCCGGCCGCGTCGGCGCCGGCCTCTTCGACCCGAAGCAGCTGCTGAAGTCCTTCCCCGACGCCTTCCGGAAGCTCGACCCGCGGGTGATGGTCAAGTCCCCCGTGATGTTCGTGGTGCTGGTCGGCTCGGTGGTCACCACCGTGCTGGCGGTCAAGGACGCGGGCGACTGGTTCGGCTGGGTCATCGCCGCCTGGCTGTGGCTGACCGTGGTCTTCGCCAACCTGGCGGAGGCGGTCGCCGAGGGCCGCGGCAAGGCGCAGGCGGACACCCTGCGCAAGGCGAAGACCGACACGGTCGCGCGGCGCCTCGTGAACGGCCGCGAGGAGCAGGTGCCCGGCACCGGGCTCGCCATCGGCGACCTGGTGGTCTGCGAGGCGGGCGACATCATCCCGGGCGACGGCGATGTCGTCGAGGGCGTCGCGTCCGTGGACGAGTCGGCGATCACCGGCGAGTCCGCGCCGGTCATCCGCGAGTCCGGCGGCGACCGTTCGGCCGTCACCGGCGGTACGAAGGTGCTGTCCGACCGCATCGTCATCAAGATCACGACGAAGCCCGGCGAGACCTTCATCGACCGCATGATCAACCTGGTCGAGGGCGCCGCCCGGCAGAAGACCCCGAACGAGATCGCGCTGAACATCCTGCTCGCCTCGCTCACCATCGTCTTCCTGCTGGCGGTCGTCACCCTGAAGCCGTTCGCGATCTACGCGGGGGCCGACCACCAGACCTCGCTGATCGTCCTCACCGCCCTGCTGGTCTGCCTCATCCCGACCACCATCGGCGCGCTGCTCTCCGCGATCGGCATCGCGGGCATGGACCGCCTCGTCCAGCGCAACGTGCTGGCGATGTCGGGGCGCGCCGTCGAGGCCGCCGGGGACGTATCGACGCTGCTGCTGGACAAGACCGGCACCATCACCCTCGGCAACCGCCAGGCCGCCGAGTTCGTACCGGTCACGGGCACCACCGCGGCCGAACTCGCCGACGCCGCCCAGCTGTCGTCGCTCGCCGACGAGACGCCCGAGGGCCGCTCGATCGTGGTCCTGGCCAAGGAGAAGTACGGGCTGCGCGAGCGCCACCAGGGCGAGCTGGAGCACGCCGGCTGGGTGCCCTTCACCGCCCAGACCCGGATGTCGGGTGTGGACGTCGAGGGGCGCAAGGTCCGTAAGGGCGCCACCGGTTCGATCCTGGCCTGGGTGCGCGAGGAGGGCGGCACCGTCACCGACGAGGCCGATTCCCTCTCCAACCGGATCTCGGAAGAGGGCGGCACGCCGCTCCTCGTCGCGGTCAAGGACGGCAAGGGCGCCCGCGTGCTGGGCGTCATCCACCTCAAGGACGTCGTCAAGGACGGCATGCGCGAGCGGTTCGACGAGCTGCGCCGCATGGGCATCAAGACCGTCATGATCACCGGCGACAACCCGCTGACCGCCAAGGCGATCGCGGAGGAGGCGGGCGTGGACGACTTCCTCGCCGAGGCCACCCCCGAGGACAAGATGGCGCTGATCAAGCGCGAGCAGGCCGGCGGCAAGCTGGTCGCGATGACCGGCGACGGCACCAACGACGCCCCCGCGCTGGCCCAGGCGGACGTCGGCGTGGCCATGAACACCGGCACCTCGGCCGCCAAGGAGGCCGGGAACATGGTGGACCTGGACTCCAACCCGACGAAGCTGATCGAGATCGTCGAGATCGGCAAGCAGCTGCTGATCACCCGGGGCGCGCTGACGACCTTCTCCATCGCCAACGACGTGGCGAAGTACTTCGCGATCATCCCGGCGATGTTCGCGGTCGCCTACCCGGGCCTGGACAAGCTCAACATCATGCAGCTGGCCTCCCCCGAGTCCGCGATCCTCTCCGCGGTCATCTTCAACGCGCTGATCATCATCGCGCTGGTGCCGCTCGCCCTGAAGGGCGTGCAGTACCGGCCGCTGAGCGCGGACCGGATGCTCCGCCGGAATCTCGGGATCTACGGACTGGGCGGGCTGATCGCCCCGTTCATCGGCATCAAGATCATCGACCTGCTTCTCTCTCTGATCCCCGGAATCGGCTGATCCCCATGAACAACTCCGTAGCGAACACCACCCGCCTGCTCTGGGCCGGACTCCGCGCCTTGCTGGTCCTCACCGTGCTGACCGGCGTGATCTACCCGCTGGCCGTCACCGGCGTCGCCCAGGCCGCGTTCAACGACAAGGCCAACGGCTCCGAGATCAAGGACCACGAGGGCAAGGTCGTCGGCTCGAAGCTGATCGGCCAGACCTACAAGGGCCTCCAGTGGTTCCAGCCGCGCCCGTCCAACGGCCTCGGCGAGAACAGCGTCAACACCCAGTACCAGCTGATCCTCTCCGGCGCGACCAACCTGTCGGGCGACAACAAGGAGCTGATCAAGTCGGTGAAGGACGCCAAGGCCGCGGTGATCAAGGACAATTCGACGCCCGGCCACCAGGTCAAGCCGTCCGACGTCCCCGCCGACGCGGTCACCTCCTCCGGCTCAGGCCTCGACCCGCACATCTCCCCCGAGTACGCGGAGCTGCAGGTCCACCGGGTGGCCGCGAAGAACCACCTCCCGGTGGGCGAGGTCGAGAAGCTCGTCCACGAGCACACCGACGGCCGCATCCTCGGCTTCATGGGCGAGCCGCGGGTGAACGTCCTCGAGCTCAACATCGATCTCAAGGAACTCGCCGCGAAGGGGTGACGATGACCCGGGTGCTGGTGGTCGAGGACGACGCCCACCTCGTACGGACCCTCGTGCTGAATCTGCAGGCGCGGAACTACGGCGTGGACGCCGCACCGGACGGCGCCACCGCCCTCCGCCTCGCCGCCGCCCGGCAGCCGGACGTCATCGTGGTCGATCTCGGCCTGCCCGACATGGACGGGCAGGCCGTGATCCGCGGGCTGCGGGGCTGGACCGGGGTGCCGATCCTGGTGCTCTCCGCCCGCCGGGCGCCCGAGGAGAAGGTCGCGGCCCTGGACGCGGGCGCGGACGACTACCTCACCAAGCCGTTCAGCATGGACGAGTTCTACGCCCGGCTGCGGGCGGCGGTGCGGCGGACGCAGCACCCGGCGCCGTCCGGGGCGCCGGCAGTGGTCAGGACGGCCGAGTTCACCGTCGACCTCTCGGCCAAGAAGATCAAGCGAAAGGGCCGGGACGTCCACCTGACCCCGACCGAATGGCACCTGCTGGAGATCCTGGTCTGCAACGCGGGCCGCCTGGTCTCCCAGAAGCATCTGCTGCAGGAGGTCTGGGGCGCCACCCGCGACCACCGGACCAACTACCTCCGGGTCTACATGGCGCAGCTGCGCCGCAAGCTGGAGCCGGACCCGTCCCACCCCCGGCACCTCGTCACGGAGCCGGGGATGGGCTATCGCTTCGAGGGCTGACACCTGCTGACACGGGCTGAAATGCCGTTGAAAGGCCGCTGAGCGGCGCGCCTCGCAGACTCCGGGGCATGACGAATCCGAACCGCACACCCGCCATCGCGGCCACCGGGCTGCGCAAGGCCTACGGGGACAAGCTGGTCCTCGACGGCATCGACATCCACGTGCCGACGGGCACGGTCTACTCCCTCCTCGGGCCGAACGGCGCCGGCAAAACCACCGCCGTGAAGATCCTCTCCACCCTCATCACGGGCGACGCCGGTGACATCCGCATCGCCGGACACGACCTCGCCGCCGATCCGCAGGCGGTACGGGCCGCGATCGGTGTCACCGGCCAGTTCTCCGCCGTCGACGGGCTGATCACCGGCGAGGAGAACATGCTCCTGATGGCCGACCTGCACCACCTCTCCAAGGCCGAGGGCCGGCGCACCGCCGCCGAGCTGCTGGAACGCTTCGACCTGGTGGAGGCGGCGAAGAAGCCCGCGCAGTCGTACTCGGGCGGCATGAAGCGCCGGCTGGACATCGCCATGACCCTGGTCGGCAATCCGCGGATCATCTTCCTCGACGAGCCGACGACGGGTCTTGACCCGCGGTCGCGGCACAACATGTGGGGGATCATCCGCGAGTTGGTGTCCGACGGCGTGACCGTCTTCCTCACCACCCAGTACCTGGAGGAGGCCGACGAGCTCGCGGACCGTATCGCCGTGCTGAACGACGGGAAGATCGCGGCCGAAGGCACCGCCGACGAGCTGAAGCGGCTCATCCCCGGCGGCCACGTCCGCCTCCGCTTCCAGGACCCCGACGCGTATCAGAGCGCCGCCGGCGCACTCCGCGACATCACCCGGGACGACGAGTCCCTCACCCTGCAGATCCCCAGCGACGGCAGCCAGCGCGAGCTGCGCTCCATCCTCGACTGGCTGGACTCGGCGGACATCGAGGCCGACGAGCTGACCGTGCACACCCCCGACCTCGACGACGTCTTCTTCGCCCTCACCAGCGGCAGCACCGTCCCCAACCAGCCCAAGGAGGCTGTCCGATGAGCTCCCTCGCCCTCGCGGTCCGCGACTCCCACACCATGCTGCGGCGCAATCTGCTGCACGTGCGCCGCTATCCGGCGCTGACCCTCAACGTGCTGCTGACGCCGATCGTCCTCCTCCTGCTCTTCGTCTACATCTTCGGCGACGCGATGAGCGCCGGCATCGGCGGCGGCGACCGCTCCGACTACATCGCCTATCTGGTGCCGGGCATCCTGCTGATGACCATCGGCGGCACCACCGTCGGGACCTCGGTGTCGGTGGCGATGGACATGACCGAGGGCATCATCGCCCGGTTCCGTACGATGGCGATCCACCGGCAGTCGGTGCTGATCGGGCGCGTCGTCGGCTGTGTGCTGCAGTGCCTCGCCAGCGTGGTGCTGGTGGGCGCCGTCGCCGTGGCCATCGGGTTCCGGGCCACGGATGCCAACGCGGTGGAGTGGCTGGCCGCTTTCGGGCTGCTGCTGCTCGTCGCCTTCGCGCTCACCTGGATCGCAGTCGGGATGGGCATGGTCAGCCCGAACGCCGAGGCGGCCAGCAACAACGCGCTGCCGCTGATCATGCTGCCGTTCATCTCCAGCGCCTTCGTGCCGGTCGACTCGATGCCGGGCTGGTTCCAGCCGATCGCCGAGTACCAGCCCTTCACCCCTGCCATCGAGACCCTGCGCGGCCTGCTGCTGGGCAGCGAGATCGGCCACAACGGGTGGCTCGCCGCCGCCTGGTGCCTGGGGCTGACCGTGCTCGGCTTCTTCTGGTCGAAGGCGCTGTTCAACCGGGACCCGGGCAACTGAGGGCCTACAGGAGTGCGAGCGCCGCCGCCCGCAGCTCCTCCCGCCCGAGGGCGGCGTACTCCGACACCGCGTCGGCGTACGCCGCCCCGTCGGCCTTCTCCGCCGCCTCCCGGGCCCGCTCGGCGGACATCGTCGGCTGGAACTCCCGCAGCACATGCAGCCGTTCGGCCAGCGCCAGCAGCCGCACCGCCGAGGTGTCGCCCGCCGCGAGCCCGGCCAGGCCGAGCGCCAGCAGCGTGGTGCCGTACACCGCGATCTCCCCGACCGGGCGGGAGCTGTCCGGCAGCAGCGCGCGCAGCTGCTGCCGCAGCTCCGCCACCAGATCGGCGACCAGATCCAGCCGCCCCGCACAAGCATGCGCGGCCACCGCGGCGGCCTTGATCTGCATCGCCCACGGGTCCGCATACGGGTCCACGGCCTCCGGCGCCTGGTGCTCGCGCAGCCGCCGCACCGCCGTCCGCCACCGCTTGAGCCCGACCTCGGTGAGACCGCGGGCCAGGGCGATCTCCGCCCGCAGCGGCAGATCGGGGGCGAAGACCGAGGTGTAGTCGGCCGGCTGGACGCGCTCCGCCCGCGCCAGCCACTCCTCGGCCTCGTCGAGCTCACCGCGCTGCAGGCAGGCCAGCGCAAGACCCCAGCGCAGGCCCATGGGGTCCGACAGGTCGCCCTGCTGCTCCGCCACCTCCAGCGCCGCCAGCAAGTGCCGGTACGCCTCCTCCCCCAGCCCGATGTGCATCGCCAGCTCGCTGATCCGCGCGTGGCTGAGCATCTGCAGGGTGGGGTTGGGTACGGCGTCGACCACCGTCAGCATGCGGCGGGCGGAGGCCAGGGCGCGCTCGGGCTCGTGCTCGTACTCCCAGAGATAGCCGGCCACGCACTCGGCGACGCCCGCCAGCAGCCGCGCGTCGCTGGCGCACAGCTCGCGCAGCGCCTCGTAGCCGGGCGGCCGCAGCTCCGGTACGGCGCACAGCACGATGCTGAGGGACCGCAGCAGGGTGTCGGGCTGCGCGGGCGGCAGCCGCCGCAGGATGGCGAGATGGCGCAGCTGGCGCGGGCCGTACCCCATGAACAGGGCGGCGGTGCAGAGGGCGGAGAGGCTGCGCAGCGGCTCGGTGTCCGCGGGGGCGGGGCGGTAGTGCGACAGCGGCGGCGCGGTGTCGGCGGCGAGTGCTACGAGCCGGTGGAAGCTCGCGGAGTCCGTGGCCCAGACGCCGGCGAGCACCGCGCCGGCCGCCGCCGTGGTGGCGTGGTCCTCGCGGGCGAGGGAGTGCCGCAGGGCGAGAACGAGGTTGTCCTGCTCGGCGCGCAGCCGCGCCCAGTGCCGCAGCGGGTCCGGGCCGAACAGCACATCGTGGTCGGCCCGCCCCACCTCCCGCGCCCAGGCGAGGAACCGCACGGTCACCGCCTCGTCCTCACCGGCCGCCGCGCGCCGGGCGGCGCTGAACTCGCGCACCGTCTCCAGCATGTGGAAGCGGACCCCGGCCGCGGCGTCGGCCGCCTTCAGCAGCGACTGGTCGACGAGCTGCTCCAGCAGGAACAGCGCGTCGCCGCCCTCCCCCAGCAGCACCTCCGCCGCCTCCTCGGTGAAGCCGCCGGGGAAGACGGACAGCGCCCGCAGCGCCGCCCGCGCGTCCTCCTCGAGGAGATTCCAGCTCCACTCCACGACCGCGTGCAGGGTGCGGTGCCGCTCGGGCACATCGCGGTTCCCGCCGCGCAGCAGCTTGAAGCGGTCCCGCAGCCGCCGCGAGATCTCCGGTACGGACAGCACCCGCACCCGCGCCGCCGCCAGCTCGACGGCGAGCGGCAGCCCGTCGAGATGCCGGCACAGCTCCGCCACCGCGTCCGGGGGCAGCTCGACGCCGGGGCGGGCGGCCCGCGCCCGCTGCTCGAAGAGCTCGACCGAGGTCGCCAGGCTCAGCTCCGGCAGCTGGTACACCGCCTCCGAACTCAGCCCCAGCGGCGCCCTGCTGGTGACCAGCACCCGCAGCCCCTTGGCCAGCGACACCAGCACCCGGACCAGGTCGGAGGCGCCCTCGACGACCTGCTCGCAGTTGTCCAGCACCAGCAGTGCGGGTCCGTTGCCGAGAGCGGCGGCGATGGCGGCGGGCGCGCCCCCTGCCCCGCTCCCGTACGGGCCGACGCCACCGCGCGGCGTCTCCCCGCCGCCCAGCGCCGACGCCACCTCGCCGGCCACGTCCTCGTCCGCGCCGACGCCCGCCAGCGACACGAAGTGCACCACCCGCTGCTCGGCCTCCCGGCTGACGGCGTACGCGAGCCGCGTCTTGCCGAGGCCGCCGGGCCCGACGATCGAGGTCACCCGCGAGGAGCGCAGCAGCCGGGCCACCGCGGCGAGGTCGTCCGCGCGGCCCAGCAGCGGGTTGGGGTCGTGCGGCACCCCGTAGCGGATGACGGGTGCCTCGTCCTGCAGCAACTCCTGGTGTACGGCGGCCAGTTCCCGGCCCGGGTCGGCGCCGAGCTCGTCGCGGAGATCGCGCCGGTACGCGTCGTACCGGGCGAGCGCCGCCGCCGGACCTGCGGTGCCGGCCTCGGCGCGCAGCAGCTCGGCGAGCAGCTCCTCGTCGCGCGGGTGCGCCGCGGCCGCCTCGCTGAGCGGCTCGGCGGCCTCCGCGTGCCGCCCCAGCCGCGCGAGCGCGAGCGCCCGCGCCCGTACGAGCGCCGCATACACCGGCGCCCGCTCGGCCCGCAGCTCCGCGACGGGGTCGCCGGGCGCGGGGTCTGCATCAGGAACGCCCTCCCAGAACCCGAGCCCCTCCTCCGCGCTCGCCAGCGCGGCGGCATGATCCCCGGCCCGCCCGTGGCGCGCGCTCTCCTCGGCACACCGCAGCACCAGGGAGCTGTCGACCTGCTCCGCACTCAGCGCCAGCCGATACCCGGTCGGCGTGCTCACCACCACATCCGCCCCGAGCTGCGCCCGCGCCCGCGACACCAGAATCCGCAGCGCATTGGCCGGATTCGCGGGCAGCTCCCCCTGCCACAGCCCTTCCACCAGCCGCCCACTGCTGCACCCGCCCCGCAACTCCCCGGCGAGCAACGCCAGCAGCCCCCGCAGCCGCGGCGCGGTGATCTCCCGCCCGCGGTAGGCCACTCGGGACAGCAGGGTCAGGTCGGCGGTCATCGGGAGTCCTTCATGGGAGGCACCCCCTGATTCAACTGGGGGAGGACGTCACTCGGTCAGGCTATCGATCGCGGGGCCGCGAAGCGCGTAAAGATTCCCTTGACAGTCGGTCGCGTAAAGGGAACCTTTACAGATATGAGCGGTCCACGTACGGACATCACGGCCCTGGCCGCGGAGATCGCGGCGCTCGCCCGCCGCCTCTCCGGCCCAACCCACGCCGAGCTGACCGGCGTTGAGATCGCCCGCGATCTGGACGTCCTGGCGGACACCGCACTGCGCGCCGCCGTCGGCCGGGCCCGCGCCGCCGGGCACACCTGGCAGGAGATCGGCGATCTCCTCGGCGTCAGCCGCCAGGCCGCCTTCCAGCGCTTCGGCCGCCCCATCGACCCACGGACAGGAGAACTCATGAGCAAAGCCGCGCTCCCCGGCGCCGCCAACCGCGCGACCGAGCTGTTCATCGACTGGATCGAGGGCCGGCACGACGCAATAGTCACCCGCTTCGACGCCACGATGACGGCGCAGCTCCCGCCGGCCGGCCTCGCCGCCGCCTGGGCCGAGGTCATCGGCATGGCCGGAGCGTACGAGCGGATGGGCGAGCCGCGGGTCCGGCAGCTGGGCGACCATACGGTGGTGGACATCCCGCTGGAATTCGAGGCGGGCCCGATGAAGGGCCGCGCCACCTTCAGCAAGGAGGGCGAGGTCAGCGGGCTGTTCGTGCTCAGCCCCGATACGCCCTGAGCGCGGCCGCCCGTCAGCGCGGGGACGCGCCGCGGAGGAAGGTGTCCACGATGTGTTCCGTCAGGTCCTCTTCCAAGGGGGCGTTGATGGAGGCCCGGTAGTACAGCGGACCGACCAGCATGTCGATGAGCAGATCCAGGTCGGCACCCAGCTCGGGACGGATCTCGCCGGCGTCGATGCCGCGCCGCAGGATGCGGGCGAAGGCCTCGCGGCGCGGGGTGATCGACTTATCGCGGAAGTACTGCCACAGCTCGGAGTTGCTGTGCAGCGTCGTCAGCATGTTCCGCATCACGGCGGACGTGTGCTTGGCCAGGCTGCGTTTCCGCGTCGCCTCCACGACCACCAGCAGGTCCTCGCGCAGCGACGTCCCGGCCGGCTCGGGCAGCGGGTCCTCGACCGTGTCCAGCACGTGCGCCATCAGGGCTTCCTTGGTCGGCCAGCGCCGGTAGAGGGTGGCCCGGGTGACGCCGGCCTCGCGGGCGATGGCCACCATCGAGAGATCCGCGAAGCCGACGCCTTCGGCGAGCAGCCGCAGGACGGTGTCGACGACCGCGCCGTCGACCGCCGCGTTGCGCGGGCGGCCGCGCGGTGCGTCGGCCGTACGGCCGGGAGCGTCCGTCACTGCTGGGCACCTGCCTTGGTCACCGTTGGGCCTCCGCCTCCCGCGGCTGCGGGCTGCCGGCGCCGGCCGCCTCGGTCTCCCGCTGCGGTGTCGGCCTGCCCGCCATCGTCACCAGCACGATAACCGCTCCGAACACGCTGGCCGCGGCCGCCGTAATCGCGGCGAGGTGCATGGCGTGGATGAACGCGTCGTTGGCCGGGCCCACCATTGCCCGCCCCTCGTCGCCGAGCCGCGCGGCCGCGCTCAGCGTGGCCTGGATCGACTCGCCCGCGCTGTGCCGGGTCTCCGCGGGCAGGGCGTCGAACTGGCCCTCCACTCCCCTGCGGTACGCGGCCGACAGCAGCGAGCCGAGCACGGCGATGCCGATCGCCCCGCCCACCTGGCGGAAGACATTGTTGATCGCCGAGCCCGCCCCCGCCTGCTCCCGCGGCAGCGAGTTCATGATCATGACGGTGGCGGGCGGGAAGACATGCGCGAGCCCCGCCCCCATCAGCGCGAAGAGCGCCGCCAGCACCCAGATCGGCGTCGACCGGCCGAGCAGCAGGAACCCGGCGAAGGCGGCGGCGTTGACCAGCAGGCCCGCGGCACAGACGGCACGCGGCCCGTACCGGGCGACGACGTGCCGCGCCCGCGGCGCGAAATACATCTGCGCGGCCGCCAGCGGCAGCATCAGCAGCCCCGTCTCCAGAGCGCTGTAGCCGCGTACGGACTGGGTGTAGAAGACCATGAAGAAGGCCACTCCCATCAGCGCGAACGAGCACACGCCGATGGCGGCGACGGCCCCGGTGAAGCGGCGGTCCCTGAAGTACCCGACGTCGAAGGCGGGATGGTCCGTACGCCGCTCCCACAGCACGAAGCCCGCCAGCACGGCGAGCCCGCCGAGCCCGGTGCCCCAGACCTCGGGCCTGCCGAAGTCCCCGAGCTGCCCGCCCTTGATAACGCCGAAGACCAGCAGTGTCATCCCGGCTATCGACAGCAGCACGCCGACCGGATCGAGCCGCCCGGCCCGCTCGTCCCTGGACTCCGGCACGAGCACCACCATGGCGATCAGGGCGACGATCACGATCGGCACGTTCACGAGGAAGATCGAGCCCCACCAGAAGTGCTCGAGCAGCGCCCCGCCGGCGATCGGCCCGGCGGCGACGGCGAGGCCGACCACGCCGGTCCAGATGCCGATCGCCCGGGGCTGCTCCTCGGGCTCGAAGACCTGCGCGATGATCGCCAGCGTGGCGGGCGGGGTGAAGGCGCTGCCGATGCCCATCAGGCCGCGGTACGTGATGAGTTCGGCGGGCGAGCCGGCGTAGGCGCACAGCGCGGAGGCCACGCCGAAGAGCGCCATGCCGAACAGCAGCGCCTTCTTGCGCCCCAGCCGGTCACCGAGCACACCGCCGGTGAGCAGCAGCCCGGCGAACACCAGCGTGTACGAGTTCACCGCCCACTCCAGCTCGCTCTGGCTCGCGCCGAGGCCGGTGGGGGACGGCTGGGCGAGGGTCTGCATCGCCACGTTGAGGATGGAGTTGTCGAGGACGGTGACCAGCACGCTGAGCAGCAGGACGGCGAGGATCGCCCAGCGGCGGCGGTGGATGTGATCCGGAGTCATGGCTTTACGATACAGCACAGCCCTGTATCGTAAAGCCGACGACGCTCAGCCCCGCTCGCGCAGATACGCCTCCAGCTCCGCCGCCCCCGCCAGCATCGCCCGCCCGCGCTCGGCCAGCCGGTCCCGCCAGTCGCTCATCGCCGCCTCCAGCGGCTGCAGCCCGCCGGCCGTCCGCACCTGCTCGAGCAGCGGGGCGATCTGCGCCAGCAGGTAACCACCGCGCCGGAGTTGGTGGGTCATCCGGGCGTCGCGCACGGCACCCTCGTCGTACACGCGATATCCGGTGCGCGGGTCGCGCCGCGGACGCACCAGATCCGCGGCCTCCCATTTGCGCAGCGTCGCGGGGCGGATGCCGAGCTGATCTGCCAGCGGGCCAATGAACATGCCGCCGGACGGCGCCGGCTCCTCGGGACGCGCGCCGCCCTCCGCCGGGTCCAGATCGCGCAGCGCCCGCTCCACGGCCTGCAGCGTCCGCCGGTCCTCGAGGAGTTGGGCGTGGCTGAGGTCGATGATGCGGAACGCGTCGTCGACCGCGCCCTCGTTCACCTCGCGCATGATCGACGTCGCGGTCGCGTGGCCGTGCCCGGGCACGAGGGCGAGGAACGCGCGCAGGGCCTGCGCGTGCAGCGGCGTATAGGTGCGGTAGCCGTGGGCGGTGCGACCGGCGGCCGGGAGGATGCCGGCCTCCTCGTAATTCCTGATCGCCTGCGTGGACAGACCGTGCTCACGCGCGAGATCTACGGGACGGAGCCGCACCCTGGTTTGAAGGTTTCGTGCCATGGCAGAGAGGATATCCGGGAAAAGTTTCAACCGAAGGTTCAACGATATCGTTTATGGCATGGATACGGACATCGGCCGGCCGCGGCTGCTTGCCCTGGGCGAGCCCGCGCACGGCGACGACACGCTGCTCAAGATGCGCAACGAACTCTTCCGGCGGCGCGTCGAGGAGGAGGACTACCGGACGATCGCGCTCGAGACCGACTGCCTGCGGGGCCTGATCGTCGACGACTACGTCGCCCTGGGCACGGGCACCCTCGACGAGGCCATGGAGCACGGATTCAGCCACGGCTGGGGCGAGTTCGCGGGCAACCGCGAACTCGTGCGCTGGATGCGCGCCCACAACGACGCCCGCCCCGCGGCCGAGCGGCTCCGCTTCGCCGGCTTCGACGGCCCGCTGGAGATCACCCACGCCGCGAGCCCCCGCCACGCCATGACCGCGCTGCACGACTACCTGTCGGCCCGGGTGGACCCGGCCCTGCTCCCCTGCACCACGGAAACCCTCGACGCCCTGCTCGGCACCGACGACCGCTGGACCAACCCGGCAGCGATGCGGGCGCCGGATCAGTCCGTCGGCCGCTCGGCCGACGCCTCTCAACTACGCCTGATAGTCGAGGACTTGGTGGCCCTGCTGGACACGCACGCACCGCACCTGGCCCCCGCACGCGAATCCTGGCACCAGGCCCGCCTCTACGCCCGCACCGCCACCGGCCTGCTGAGCTACCACTACTGGATGGCGGACACCTCACCAGCCCGCATGACACGCCTGGTCGGCCAGCGCGACCGAATGATGGCCGCCAACCTCCTGGCCCTCGCCAACCGCACCCCGACCCTGGCCAACGCCCACAACGCCCACCTCCAGCACAACCGCAGCACCATGCACATGGACGGCACCCCGGTGCAGTGGTGGAGCGCCGGCGCCCTCGTCAGCACCCACCTGGGCCCCGATTACGCCTTCTTCTCCACGCAGGACTAGCGCAGCCCGGCCAGGCGCCGCACCGCGGCAAGTCCGTCCTCGGTGCCGGGCCAGTGCCGGGCGAGGGCGCCGGGACCCGCGGCCCGTACGACCGAGCGCAGCACCAAGGCCACGACGATGGCGTCATCGGCGTACCCGGGGACCGGGATGAAGTCCCGGACCAGGTCGATCGGCATGGCCAGGTACCCCAGCAGCCAGGCCAGCAGCAGCCCGCAGAGCACGGCGAGCAGGACGGTCGGCCAGGCGTTCATGTGCCCTCCGGCGGCCGGGCCGCTTCAGTGGCCGCGGGCGATCCACTCCGCCAGTTGCGGAGCCTCGGCGCCGATGGTGGTTGAGTCGCCGTGGCCGGTGTGGACGGTCGTGTCCGGCGGGAGGGTGAGCAGGCGGTCGCGGATGGAGTCGATGATCGTCGGGAAGTCGGAGAAGGAGCGGCCGGTGGCTCCCGGGCCGCCGTTGAAGAGGGTGTCTCCGGTGAATACGGCGCCTAGCGCCGGCGCGTACAGGCACACGGCCCCCGGGGCATGCCCCGGAGTGTGCAGGACGGTCAGGTCCACGCCCGCCACCGTCAGCACCTCGCCGTCCGTCAGGTTCCCTTCGGGCGCGCGGTCGGGATGCGTCTGCTTCCACAGCGGGAGGTCGGCCGGATGCAGCAGGATCGGCGCGCCGGTACGGGCGGCCAGCTCAGGGGCGGCGTCGATGTGGTCGTTGTGGGCGTGCGTGCAGACGACGGCCGCCAGCCGCCGGTCGCCCAGCGCGTCGGCGATGGCGCCGGCGTCGTGGGCCGCGTCGATGACGACGGCTTCGGTGTCGTCGCCGACGATCCAGACGTTGTTGTCGACGTCCCAGGTGCCGCCGTCGAGGGAGAAGGTGCCGGAGGTGACGAGGTGCTCGATGCGGGCGGCCATCAGAACACCACCACCGAACGCAGCACGTCACCGCGGTGCATCCGCTCGAAGGCCTTCTCGACCTCGTCGAGGGCGATGGTCTCGGTGACGAAGGACTCCAGGTCGAGGCGCCCCTGCAGATGCAGGTCGATCAGCATCGGGAAGTCCCGCGACGGCAGACAGTCCCCGTACCACGAGGACTTGAGCGCACCGCCGCGCCCGAAGACGTCCAGAAGCGGCAGCTCCAGCTTCATCTCCGGGGTCGGCACGCCGACGAGCACGACCGTGCCGGCGAGGTCACGGGCGTAGAAGGCCTGCTGGTACGTCTCGGGGCGGCCGACCGCCTCGATGACCACGTCGGCGCCGAAGCCGTCGGTCAGCTCCTGGATCGCCGTGACCGGGTCCATGAGCGTGGAGTTGACCGTGTGGGTGGCGCCCATGCGCGCGGCGGTCTCCAGCTTGGCGTCGTCGATGTCCACGGCGATGATCCGCCGGGCCCCGGCCAGCTGGGCACCGGCGATGGCCGCGTCGCCCACGCCGCCGCAGCCGATGACGGCGACGCTGTCGCCGCGGGTCACGCCGCCGGTGTTGATCGCGGCGCCGATGCCCGCCATGACGCCGCAGCCGAGCAGGCCCGCGACGGCGGGCGCGACGGCCGGGTCGACCTTGGTGCACTGCCCGGCCGCGACCAGGGTCTTCTCCGCGAAGGCGCCGATGCCCAGCGCCGGGGACAGCTCCTGGCCGGTGCCGGCGAGGGTCATCTTCTGCTGGGCGTTATGGGTGTCGAAGCAGTACCAGGGCCGCCCGCGCTTGCAGGCGCGGCACTGGCCGCACACCGCACGCCAGTTGAGGATCACGAAGTCGCCGGGGGCGACATCGCTCACCCCCTCCCCCACCGTCTCGACGATGCCCGCGGCCTCGTGGCCCAGCAGGAAGGGGAAGTCGTCGTTGATGCCGCCCTGCTTGTAGTGCAGATCGGTGTGGCATACGCCGCACGCCTGGATCCGCACCACCGCCTCGCCGGGACCTGGGTCCGGGATGACGACGGTCTCGACGCGCACGGGTTCGTTCTTGCCCGGTGCGATGACACCGCGTACTTCCTGAGCCATGGATGCAGCCTGCTTCCTGAACGAGTGGTTTGCCGGAGATTATCTCCCCGGCAGCACGTCCGCGTTCATGCACCGGCTGTCACCAGCTGATTCCGGCGGCCACCGGCCGGTGGTCGCTGCCGGTGGCCGGCAGCACCCACGAGCTCTTCGGCTCCACACCCCTGACCAGGATCTGGTCGATCCGGGCCATCGGGGCCTTCGCCGGCCAGGTGAAGCCGAAGCCGTTCCCGGCCGCCTCCTGGGCGGAGTGCAGCTGCGCGGTGAGCCCGGCGAACGTGCGGTCGTCCAGGGTGCCATTCAGATCGCCGAGCAGCACCACCCGCTCGCTCTTGTCGGCGGCGATGGCCGCGCTGAGCGCCTGCACATTCCGGTCCCGGCCGCCCGTCGAAAAGCCGTCCCGGGGATTCACCCGCACCGACCCCAGGTGGGCCACGTACACCGTCAGCGACCCCTGATCGGTGGCCACGGTGGTGCGCAGCGCCCGCTGGCCGACCATCCGCGCCGCCTCCGACTTGGTGTCGGCCAGCGGCCCCACGTCCTGCGCGATGTCGACCGCCTCGGTGCCCGACAGCGGCAGCTTGCTCCACACGCCGACCGTGCCCAGCACGGCATGGTGCGGATAGGCCTTCGCCAGCGCCTTCTCGTACGTGCCCCGGGCCGCCTCGCTCACCTCCTGCAGCGCCAGCACCTGAGCGCCGGAGGCGGCCAGGTCGCGGGCGGTCCCTGCCGGGTCGGAGTTCTCGGCGGCGACGTTGTGGCTGACCACGGTGAGATCGGCACCCGACTGGGACTTGTCGCTGAGCAGCCCGCCGAAGAGGCCGGCCCACACGACGGCCGGCAGCAGCAGGGCCACCACGGCGGCAGCCGAGCGGCGCCAGATCCCGGCGGCCAGCAGCACCGGGATGCACAGCCCGAACCAGGGCAGGAAGGTCTCCACCAGGCTGCCGAGGTTCCCGATCCGGTTCGGGATCTTCGCGTGCAGCAGCAGGAAAAGGCCGAGCAGCACCGCCAGCCCCGCGAGCACGAGGCCGCGCTTCCAGGGCCCGGCCTCCGGGCGCCCGGCGGTGTCCTGACCGGCCGGAGCCGTATCCACCCCCGCCATCGTTCGTTCCTGGGTACTACCGATCATTACTGCATCCTCGGGTCCTGGGTGGGGTCGGCATACATGCGCGGGCAGCCGTGGTCGACCGCCTCGGTGCGCAGCTCGTAATGCCAGGGTTCGTTCCGGTAGATCTGGCACAGCCCGTACGCCGTGCCGTGTTGCGACAGCCACGCGGTCGCGTTGGAGTCGCCGACGTCGATCGCGTCCCCGGATACGTGCGGCGAGGTGTCCGCCGTCGCGACCCAGCGGGCGGCTTCCGCCTCCGAGCCGTACTTCGAGACCGCGTCCCGCAGCAGCCGGTCCTGGTACTCAGGGGAGCGCCAGCCGCTGTTCACGTAGAACTTGACGCCGTCGTCGGCCGCAGCCCTGGCCGCCGTGCGCAGGGCCTGGAGCAGATCGGAGTCGATCTTGGCCACGCCGGGATACCCGTCATCGAACACGGTCACGCCGTCCGGGACGGCACCGTCGGGGTCGCCGACCGCCTCGGGGCGGTGCCGCGGATTCATGGGCGGCGGGGCGGCCGAGGAACGCGATGCGTCCGCCGAAGGCGACGAGGCCGTCGCGGACGGGGCCGACGGGACGTCCGACGCGTCCGGCGAGGACAAGGCCTCCGGCGCCTGGCAGCCCACGGCCGCGACGAGCACCGCTATGACGGCTATCGGGGTACGGATCATGCCATCAGTCAAGGCAGCGTGGTGTTGCCGGACCGTATGCGGTTTTCGATATGCCGACGATATGCGCCGACTCGTAGCATCTAGGACATGCGGGTCTTGATTGTCGAGGACGAACCCTTCCAGGCGGACGCCATCCGCGATGGCCTCCGCCTGGAGGCGATCGCCTCCGACATCGCGGGCGACGGCGACACCGCGCTGGAGCTGCTGAGCATCAACACGTACGACATCGCCGTCCTGGACCGCGACATCCCCGGCCCGTCCGGCGACGAGATCGCCAAGCGCATCGTGGCTTCCGGCAGTGGCATGCCGATCCTCATGCTCACGGCGGCGGACCGGCTCGACGACAAGGCCTCGGGCTTCGAGCTCGGCGCCGACGACTATCTGACCAAGCCGTTCGAGCTGCAGGAGCTGGTGCTCCGGCTCCGGGCGCTCAACCGCAGGCGCGCCCACAACAGGCCCCCGGTGTGGGAGATCGCGGGTCTGCGTCTTGACCCGTTCCGCAGGGAGGTCTACCGGGACGGCCGCTACGTCGCGCTGACCAGGAAGCAGTTCGCGGTGCTCGAGGTGCTCGTCGCCGCCGAAGGGGGCGTCGTCAGCGCCGAGGAGCTGCTGGAGCGGGCGTGGGACGAGAACGCCGACCCGTTCACCAACGCCGTGCGCATCACGGTCTCGGCGCTGCGCAAGCGGCTCGGCGAACCCTGGGTCATCACCACCGTGGCGGGTGTCGGCTACCGCATCGAGGCACCGCGGACCGACGAAGGGGAAGAGGGCCATGCATAGAGAGCACGGACTGAGCGTCCGCCTCAAGCTCACCCTGAGCTACGCCGGCTTCCTCATGGTCGCCGGTGCCTTGCTGCTCGCCGCCATCGGATTCTTCCTCGTGCAACAAGAGTGGCTGCGGACCAACGAATCGGGGAAATGGCAACAAGGCCCGGGGGTCGCCTTCGTGCGCGGTTTCGCCCCGCTGGCGGCCTGGGTCATGGTGTTCCTCCTGATCTTCGGCCTGCTGGGCGGATGGCTGCTCGCCGGCCGCATGCTCGCTCCGCTCGACCGCATCACCCACGCCACGCGCATGGCCGCGACCGGATCGCTCTCGCACCGCGTCCGGCTGCCGGGCCCGCAGGACGAATTCCGCGAACTCGCCGACGCCTTCGACATGATGCTCGCCCGGCTCGAAGCCCACGTCGCCGAACAGCGGAGATTCGCGGCCAACGCCTCCCACGAGCTGCGCACCCCGCTGTCGATCTCCAAGACCCTCCTCGACGTGGCCCGCACCGACCCGTACCACGACACCGGCGAGATCATCGACCGCCTCCACACGGTCAACACCCGGGCGATCGACCTCACCGAGGCCCTCCTCCTGCTCAGCCGCGCCGAGCAGCGATCCTTCGCCCGGGAACCCGTGGACCTCTCCCTCCTGGCGGAGGAAGCCACCGAAACCCTCCTCCCCCTCGCGGAGAAGCACGACGTCGCCATCGAGACCTCCGGCGACATCACGCCCACGACCGGCTCGCCCGCGCTGCTGCTGCAGCTGACCACGAACCTCGTGCACAACGCGATCGTCCACAACCGGCCAGGCCAGGGCACGGTGTGGGTCCGTACGGGCAGCCGCCCCGGGACCGCGGTCCTCACCGTCGAGAACACCGGCGAGTACATCTCCCCCGAGCGGGCCTCGACCTTCACCGAACCGTTCCAGCGCGGCTCCGAGCGCATCCACGCCGACCAGGCGGGCGTCGGCCTCGGCCTGGCCATCGTGAAGACCATCACCCACGCCCACGACGGCACCCTCACCCTCACCCCGCGCCCCGACGGCGGGCTCCGCGTCACGGTGGAGCTGCCGGCGGACTAGAAGAGCTCCGGCACCAGCTCGTGCGCGTCGCGGCGGGCGGGGAGCACGGCCTCCTCCGGCGCCGGGGTGGCGGGCCAGCGGGTGCGTACGCCGGTGTCGGCCCAACCGCCCACGGCGGCCAGGAACTTGTCGAGCGCCGGATTCGACAGCCCGCGCGCCTGGAGCGGTGCGATATGCCGGCGGAAGAGCTCGGCGATCCGGCTCTCCATGTCGAGCGCCGCGGCCGGGTCGCGCAGCATGGTCTCGTACCAGCGGACAGAGCCGGCCGGAGCGAGCGCGGCGACGTTGGAGTAGCTGCCGTGCGCGCCGCGGGCGATGCCGGTGGCCAGCAGATGGCCCGGCACGAAGACGGAGCAGCGTGCGGTGTGCGCGCGCATCTGCTCGTACCACGCCGCGTCGCCGCCGGCGGTCTTCAGTCCGACGAGCGCCGGCACCTCGTCCAGCAGCCGGCCGAGCAGCGCGGGTGACACCGTTGTCTTGGCGTGCGGCGGGTTGTAGAGCACCAGCGGCACCGGGTCCGCGGCCGCCGCCACCCGGGCGAGGAAGGCCACGGCCTCGTCGTCGGCGAGCGGCAGCCAGTCCGGCAGGATCACCTGCAGCGCCCCAGGCGCCAGCTCCCTGGCCCGGCGCACCCGCGCCAGCGCGGTCTGCGCCACCGGATGCGAGGCCCCGATCTGGAACGGCAGCCCGGCGGCCGTGCAGCGCTCGGCGAGCAGCTCGTTGATCCGGTCGAACTCCCCCTCGTCGAGGGTGTGGAATTCCCCGGCCGTGCCATGCGCGTATATCCCGTGCAGCCCCGAGCCCAGCAGCACGTCCAGCTGCTCCTCCAGCCGCCCCCAGTCGATAGCGTCACCGTCATCGAGGGGCAGCAGCAGCGTCCCCCACACACCGGCGATGTCCTGCGCAGTCAGTGGTTTCATGCCCAGGAGGGTACGAGCCGGTCACCCGCCCCTCGCCCGTGGGTACGGCGAAGGCCCGCCTCCGCGGGGAGACGGGCCTTGACCTCACGTTTTCTGTACCCCCGACCGGATTCGAACCGGCGCTACCGCCTTGAGAGGGCGGCGTGCTAGGCCGCTACACAACGGGGGCCTTGGTGATCCCTGACGTCGTCGCCTCCGGGCGCGACCCGGATGGAGACGGAAAGCAAAGGATCTGTACCCCCGACCGGATTCGAACCGGCGCTACCGCCTTGAGAGGGCGGCGTGCTAGGCCGCTACACAACGGGGGCCTTGATCTCCAGAAGAGATCTGCTGGGCTACCAGGACTCGAACCTAGACTAAGTGAACCAGAATCACTCGTGCTGCCAATTACACCATAGCCCACCAAAACTCAACCCCTCGCGGGGCCTCAGTTTGGGTGTCCGCCTCGCGTTTCGGCCTCTCGGCCCGCTCGGCGACAGACAGAACATTACCTGATGGGGGAGCCTGCTCCAAAACCGGTTATCCCCGGGCCCGCTCCGGCAGGCCCGGGGGACGGCGTCAGGACAGGCGCGCCAGGGCCGCGTCCACCCGCGCCAGGGTGCGCTCGCGCCCCAGCACCTCGAGGGACTCGAAGAGCGGCAGACCGACCGTACGGCCGGTGACCGCCACCCGGACCGGCGCCTGCGCCTTGCCGAGCTTCAGCCCGTGCTCCTCGCCGGCGGCCAGGACGGCCTCCTTGAGCGGCTCCGCGGTCCACGACGAGGTGGCCGCCAGCTTCTCCCGGGCCGTACGGAGCAGGTCCGCCGCGCCCGGCTTCATGGCCTTGTCCCAGGACTTCTCGTCGGAGACCGGCTCGTCGAGGAAGAGGAAGTCCACGTTCGCCGTGATGTCCGACAGGACCGTCAGGCGGGTCTGGGCGAGGGGCGCCAGCGCCTGCCACGCCGCCGCGTCGAAGGCCTCCGGCTTCCAGAGCGCGTGCGGGGCCTTCAGCCAGGGCTCGCAGGCCGCCGTGAAGTCCTCGACCGACAGCATCCGGATGTGGTCGGCGTTGATCGCCTCGGCCTTCTTGAGGTCGAAGCGGGCCGGGTTCGCGTTCACGTCGGCCAGGTCGAACTTCTCCACCATCTGGTCGAGCGTGAAGACGTCCTCGTCGGGCGAGAAGGACCAGCCGAGGAGGGAGAGGTAGTTCAGCAGGCCCTCGGGGAGGAAGCCGCGCTCCCGGTAGAGGTTCAGGGACGCCTGCGGGTCGCGCTTGGAGAGCTTCTTGTTGCCCTCGCCCATGACGTACGGGAGGTGGCCGAAGGAGGGCACCGAGCCGTCCGTGACGCCGATCTCGCCCAGCGCGCGGTACAGCGCGATCTGGCGCGGGGTGGAGGAGAGCAGGTCCTCGCCGCGGAGGATGTGGGTGATCTCCATCAGGGCGTCATCGACCGGGTTGACCAGCGTGTACAGCGGGGCGCCGTTCGCGCGGACGAGCCCAAAGTCGGTGACGTTCTCCGGCGCGAAGGACAGCTCGCCGCGGACCAGGTCCGTGAAGGTGATCGTCTCGTCCGGCATCCGGAAGCGGACGATCGAGGACCGGCCCTCGGCCTCGTACGCCGCCTTCTGCTCGTCCGTGAGGTCGCGGCACTTGCCGTCGTAGCCGGACGGCTTGCCCGCCTTACGGGCCTCCTCGCGGCGGACCTCGAGCTCCTCCGCCGTGCAGTAGCAGCGGTACGCGTGGCCGCCCTCCAGCAGCTTCGCCGCCACGTCCGCGTAGAGGTCCATCCGCTCGGACTGCCGGTACGGGGCGTGCGGGCCGCCCACCTCCGGGCCCTCGTCCCAGGTCAGGCCCAGCCAGCGCAGCGAGTCCAGCAGCTGCTCGTACGACTCCTGGGAGTCGCGGGCGGCGTCGGTGTCCTCGATGCGGAAGACATAGGTTCCGCCGTTGTGGCGGGCGTAGGCCCAGTTGAAGAGGGCGGTGCGGACCAGGCCCACGTGCGGGTTGCCGGTCGGCGAGGGGCAGAAACGTACGCGGACGTTCTTGGGAGCTGCTTCAGATGCGCTAGCCACGCTTGATCACCTTGTTGGTGAGAGTGCCGATTCGTTCGATGGTGACGGCGACCTCGTCGCCGGCGTTCAGGGGGCCGACGCCCGCGGGGGTGCCGGTGAGGATGACGTCGCCCGGGAGCAGGGTCATGGCCTCGGTGATGTGCGCGATCAGCGCGGGGATGCCGCGGACCATGTCCGAGGTGGAGCCGAGCTGGCGCTGTTCGCCGTTGACCGTGCACTGGATGCCGATGCCGGCGGCGATGTCGTCGAGGGAGATGTCCGTCTCGACCCAGGGACCGAGCGGGCAGGAGGAGTCGAAGCCCTTGGCCCTGGCCCACTGCTTCTCGCGCTGCTGGACGTCGCGGGCGGTGAGGTCGTTGGCGCAGGCGTAACCGAGGATGACGTCGGCGGCGCGCTCGATGGGCACCTCGCGGCACATCCGGCCGATGACGACGGCGAGCTCGGCCTCGTACTGCAGGTCCTGGGAGAAGGACGGGTAGGTGATCTGGTCCTGCGGGCCGATCACCGAGGTGGACGGCTTGAAGAAGGTGATCGGCGCGTCCGGGACCTCGTTGCCGAGCTCGGCGGCGTGCTCGGCGTAATTGCGGCCGACCGCGATGACCTTGTTCGGCAGTACGGGCGGCAGCAGCCGCGCCTGTGCCAGCGGAATCTTCGTGCCGCTGCGCTCGATCTCGCCGAAGGGGTGGCCCTTGATGACGTCGAGCTGGTCGCCTTCGAGTACGCCGAAGCCGACGGTGCCGTCGATGGAGAACCTTGCGATGCGCAAGACGGTGCCCTTGCTTGCCCGGGGATGTGGTCACCACAGGCTATCGCCGGGAAGGGGCCGGGGGCGCGTCGGTTCCGGCGGGGCCGGCCGCTCAGCGGCCGGGGACCTCCATCAGGACGGTACGGCGCGGGTTGGCCGTGTTCGCCGGGAGGGCGGTGTCATGCTCGGGCTGCTCGGGAATCTCGGTCTCGAGTGCGTCCGCGTCCTTGACGTGCGCAAGGGTGGTGCGACGCGGGTTGGCTATATTCCGGAACATCATCGTGTGCTTCAAGGCGCGCTCTTTCACTTGACGCTTTCACTGTGCATGTAAAGCCTCAGGCTAGACGTCGCGGTTCCCCGCCACTCGGCACATCACCCGTCCCAGTCATGTGAGTTTCCTCACGAAGCCCGTGACAAATACCCCGAAATCGCGAGCGACCATGATCATCAAAACCGGGCATACCCTGCTCTAAAGCCAGCTAACGCCCCTGAGGGGCGCTTACGGGACACCATGCGCCCCTGTGCAGCTCGTGGAGAAATGTCCCTTATCTCAACCCTACTTTTACACCCCGGGTAATGACGCAGGCACTATAGGTCACCGGCATCACACTGTTACCCCCGGGCCTTGTTGGAGATCCGGCACTGTGCTGGAATTCCACGGACCGTCGCAGGGCTGCAGCTACTCGAATCGGGCGCAATGGGGCGCCACTTCAAGACA
Source organism: Streptomyces coryli (assembly GCF_011044975.1). Taxonomy (GTDB): domain Bacteria; phylum Actinomycetota; class Actinomycetes; order Streptomycetales; family Streptomycetaceae; genus Streptomyces; species Streptomyces coryli. The sequence continues at coordinate 49,868 of NZ_JAAKZV010000026.1, forward strand.
GCTGAACTGGGGAGAACTGCGCCGGGCAGGTAAGGACACCGCCAGCGGGGCCTCGGTTCCCGCACGACTCGACACCGTCCCGGGCGCGCTCACGCGCCGCCGGGGGCCAGGTCCAGAGGTTGCGACGCTAGTGCAGGGACGTTTCAAGAGGGATGGCATGGGGTCTCCCCAGGCCCGCCAGGGACTTGGGGACGCTTCGGGCGAACAGGGGCGCGGCATGACCGGCCGCGGCTCCGCGCAGCAGCCTGCCCAGGGACCCGGGCAGGCCGCGGACAGCACCCGCCGTGATGCCCCGCGCCTGCCGGCGCCCGAGGCCGGCGCGATAGCGCCGCAGGGCAAGGCCGCCAAGGCGAAGCAGCCGCCGGGCCCTGGCCCGCGAATAGCCATGCGCAACTGGCGCATTTCCACCCGTCTGGTGTCCCTGCTCGCGCTGCCGGTCGTCGCCGCGACCACGCTGGGCGCGTTCCGTATCGAGGACTCCTGGCGGGACATTCAGCAGCAGGACAACATGAAGCTGCTGACGGAGCTGACCCAGCAGGCCACCACGCTGGCCGCGCAGATCCAGGAGGAGCGGGACGAGTCCGCGGGGCTCATCGTCCGCGACGGCAACGCCTCCGACCCGGACGTGAAGTACTCGCGCAAGCTCACCGACACCGCGCTGCAGCGGTTCCGCGAGGCCACGGACGAGATCGACGCCACCGACGACTCCTCCCTCAAGGGCGTCAACTCGACCCTGAAGCGGATCGTCGTCCAGCTGAACGAGCTGTCGGACATCCGGAAGAACGCGTACCAGAACAACGAGTACGACTCCCAGACGGTCAAGGCCTACGGCGACCTCGTCGACTCCCTCCTCTCGCTGTCGCAGGACATGGCGCAGGCCACCAGCAACAGCGACATGATTCAGGCCACCCGCGCCCTGGCGGTCTTCTCCTCCGCCAAGGAGAACGCCTCCATCCAGCGGGCGATCATCGCCGCGGCGCTGGCGCAGAAGCCCGCCGACCTGAGTGAGGCCGACCGCCTCGAGGCGCTCTCCGCGCAGCGGGCCGAGGACAACGACCTCGACCAGTTCGAGCAGCTGTATGCCGGCGAGTCCAGTGCCACCGACCTCACGGCGGCGATGGACAAGGACACCTCCATCCAGCAGGCCGACCGGTACGCCCGGGACATCCTCAAGGACGCCGGCGGCCTGAAGCGCACCGAGCTGAAGTCGTACAAGGACTGGTCCGACCTGGACTCGGTCAAGCTCGAGCGGATGGGCAAGATCGAGCAGACCCTGCTCCAGGAGATGGAGCAGAAGTCCCGCCAGCTCCGTAACGACGCCGAGCGCGACGCCATCATCAACGGTGCGCTGATCATCCTCGTCCTCGGCGTCTCGCTGGCCGGCGCGTTCATCGTCGCCCGCTCCATGGTCCGCTCGCTGCGCCGGCTGCAGGACACCGCCGAGACGGTCTCCAACAAGCGCCTGCCCGAGCTCGTGAAGCAGCTCTCCGAGGCCGACCCGGAGGACGTCGACACCTCCGTGGAGTCCGTCGGCGTGCACAGCAAGGACGAGATCGGCAAGGTCGCCCAGGCCTTCGACGAGGTGCACCGCGAGGCGGTCCGGCTGGCCGCCGAGCAGGCGCTGCTGCGAGGGAACGTGAACGCGATGTTCACCAACCTCTCCCGCCGCTCCCAGGGCCTCATCCAGCGCCAGCTCTCGCTCATCTCCGAGCTCGAGTCGCGCGAGGCCGACCCGGACCAGCTGGCGTCGCTGTTCAAGCTCGACCACCTCGCCACCCGCATGCGCCGTAACGGCGAGAACCTGCTCGTCCTCGCCGGTGAAGAGCCCGGCCGCCGCTGGACCCGCCCGGTCCCGCTGGTCGACGTGCTCCGCGCCGCCGCGTCCGAGGTGGAGCAGTACGAGCGCATCGAGCTCTCGGCCGTGCCCGCGACCCAGGTCGCAGGCCGCGTCGTCAACGACCTCGTGCACCTCCTCGCCGAGCTGCTGGAGAACGCGACATCGTTCTCGTCGCCGCAGACCAAGGTGAAGGTCACCGGCCACGCGCTGCCCGACGGCCGCGTCCTGGTCGAGATCCACGACACCGGCATCGGCCTCTCCCCCGAGGACCTCGCCGCCATTAACGAGCGGCTCGCCTCGCCGCCCACCGTGGACGTCTCGGTGTCCCGGCGGATGGGTCTGTTCGTGGTCGGCCGCCTGTCGCTGCGGCACGGCATCCGCATCCAGCTGCGCCCGTCGGACTCCGGCGGCACCACCGCGCTGGTCATGCTGCCGGTGGACGTCACCCAGTCCGGCACCTCCGGCCCCGCCAAGGGCGGCCAGGCCGGCCAGGGCGGCGACAAGCCGGGCGCCGGCAAGGGCGGTCCCACCAACCGCCTCGGCGCGGTCCCGCCGCGCGGTCAGCTCGGCCAGGGCAGCGGCCCGGCCGGCAACCGCCGCCCGGCCCTGCCCGCCCGCGGCGACAGCTCGGGCCCCGGCGGTACGGGTCCCGGCGGCCCCGGCAAGACCGGCCCCGGCGGTCCCGCGGGCCCCGGCGGCGGTCAGCAGCGCAGCGGCCTGCCGACCCGCCCGGTCGGCGGCAGCGGCCAGGCCCCGGGCACGCCCGACCAGCCGTCTTCCAGCCCGGCCCCGTTCGCGCCGCAGGCTTCCCGCGACCAAGGCCAGGGCCAGGGCCAGGGCCCGATCACACCCCCGCACGGCACCCCGGTCTTCACCCCGCCGCACGGCACCCCGG
>NZ_JAAKZV010000270.1 GCF_011044975.1 Streptomyces coryli
AGCAAGAGACCCCCCAGATGAACACCCCCCTGGGCTACACCGCCGCCGTCGAGCTCTCCTCCGACCAGCTGCTGCAGGACAAGCACAAGGCCGGCAAGAAGCAGCAAAAAGCCGGGCTTTCGCGGTTCAAGATCGGGGGGAAGGCGGCCGAGGAGGAGCGGCAGCGGAAGCTGGCGCTCGTGCGTACGCCCGTCCTGTCCTGCTACCGGATCGCGGTCATCTCGCTCAAGGGCGGCGTCGGCAAGACCACGACGACCACCGCGCTCGGCGCCACCCTCGCGACCGAGCGGCAGGACAAGGTCATCGCGATCGACGCCAACCCGGACGCCGGCACGCTCGGCCGCCGGGTGCGGCGCGAGACGGGTGCGACGATCCGGGACCTGGTCACGGCCATCCCGTATCTGAGCAGCTACATGGACATCCGGCGCTTCACCTCGCAGGCGCCGTCGGGGCTCGAGATCCTCGCCAACGACGTCGACCCGGCGATCTCGACGACCTTCAACGACGAGGACTACCGCCGCGTCATCGACATGCTCGGCCAGCAGTACCCGATCATCCTCACCGACTCGGGTACGGGCCTGCTCTACAGCGCGATGCGCGGCGTGCTCGACCTCGCCGACCAGCTGATCATCGTTGCCACACCGTCCGTGGACGGTGCCTCCAGCGCGAGTACGACCCTCGACTGGCTGTCGGCGCACGGCTACGGGGATCTCGTATCGCGGTCCATCACGGTCATCTCCGGGGTGCGCGACACCTCCAAGATGATCAAGATCGACGACATCGTGGCGCACTTCCGTACCCGCTGCCGCGGGGTGCAGGTGGTGCCCTTCGACGAGCATCTCTCCGCGGGCGCGGAGCTGGATCTCGACATGATGCGGCCGAAGGCGCGGGAGGCGTACTTCGAGCTCGCCGCGATGATCGCGGAGGACTTCGCGCGGGCGCAGCAGGCGCAGGGTCTGTGGACCGGTGACGGGCGGCAGCCGCCGCCGCAGGTGGCGCCGCCGATGCCCGGGCACGGCATGCCCCCGGCCGGCGGCCCCGGCCAGCCCGGCTATCCGTCCCAGCCGGGACAGCCGGGTCAGCCAGGACAGCCCGGCCTCCCCGGCCCCGGCTACGGCTACCCGAATCCCCCGGGTCAGCAGCCCCGCTGACACCCCCGCCATTGGCCCAACCAATGAGGCCCGCCGCTTCTGCTGAAGTGGCGGGCCTCATTCCTGTTTCGGGAGCGGACAAGCCGGGCGGGAGTCGTTGACAGCGGGGCCGCGACGCAAGTAGACACAGGCGATCACCACACGTTACGTGAGCTACGTCACTCAAGCCGCTCCCATCATGCGAGGTGCCATGCACCATCCGGAATCCGGCCCGTTCACCCGCCTCGCCCGCGGGATCGTGGCCGCCGCAGCCGCGCTCTGCCTCCTGCTCCTCGGGCTCGTCGCCGCCCCCGCCTCGGCGTTCGCCGAAGGGGCCGGCAGCGGCGAGGCCACACCCGACGGCAAGGGCCAGAAGGACACCCTCACCGTCGCCATCGCGCAGAGCGTCGACACGCTCAACCCGTTCACCGCCACCCGGCTCTCGGCGACGAACATGATGCGGCTGATGTACGACTTCCCCACCAACTACGACCCGAAGGACCCCTCCAAGGTCCTCCCGGGCCTCGCCACCAAGTGGAAGACCTCCGAGGACAAGCTCACCTGGACGTACACGATCCGCGACGACTCCGAGTGGTCGGACGGTAAGCCCGTCACCGCCGAGGACGCCGCCTGGACGTTCAACAAGATGATGACCGACGACGGCGCGAAGACCGCGAACGGCAACTTCGTCGCCAACTTCGACAAGGTCACCGCCCCCGACGACCGCACCCTCGTCATCAAGCTCAAGAAGCCGCAGGCGACCATGCTCGCCCTCGACGTGCCGATCGTGCCGAAGCACGTGTGGACGAAGGTCAAGAACATCGCCGAGTTCACCAACGACAAGGACTTCCCCATCGTCGGGAACGGGCCGTTCATCCTCACCGACCACAAGACCGACCAGTACGTGAAGTTCAAGCCGAACAAGAAGTTCTGGCGCGGCGCCCCCGCCTTCGACGAGCTCGTCTTCCGTTTCTACAAGGACAACGACGCCGCCGTCTCCGCCCTCAAGAAGGGCGAGGTCTCCTTCGTCCCCGACCTCACCCCGGCCCAGGCCGCCTCGCTCGAGGGCGCCGCGAACATCAAGGTGAACGACGCCGCCGGCAAGCGCTTCTGGGCGCTGGCCACCAACCCGGGCGCCAAGGCCAAGAACGGCAAGAAGTTCGGCAACGGCCACAAGGCGCTGCTCGACGCCGACTTCCGCAAGGCCCTCTTCCACGCCGTCGACCGCAAGACCATCGTCGACAAGGTGCTGCAGGGCCACGGCGTCGAGGGCGAGGGCTACATCCCGCCCCGCTACGAGGACTACTTCTGGAAGCCCTCCGCCGAGCAGAAGATCGCGTACGACCCGAAGCAGGCCGCGGCCCTCCTCGACAAGGCCGGCTACAAGGAGAAGGGCGGCAAGCGCCTCGACAAGGACGGCAAGCCGATCACCCTCCGGCTGATGTGCCACGCCACCGACCCCAAGGACAAAGCCGCCTCGAAGTACCTCGAGGAGTGGTGGGGCGAGCTCGGCATCAAGACCAAGACCACCTGCCTCGACAATGTCGGCGACCCCTGGGTGGCGGGCGAGTACGACATCGCCTTCGACGGCTGGTCGGTCAACCCCGACCCGGACCTGGTGCTGGCCCTGCACACCTGCGACGCGCTCCCCAACACCCCGAAGGACGTCGGCCTCACCGACAACTTCATCTGCAACAAGAAGTTCGACAGCCTCTACGCCAAGCAGATCGCCGAGTACGACCCGGCCAAGCGCGCGGCCATCGTCAAGGACATGGAGTCCTGGCTCTACGACTCCGGCTACATGAACGTCCTCGCGTACCCGAACTCGGTCGAGGCCTACCGCACCGACCAGATCAAGTCGATCACGGCGATGCCCGCCTCCAACGGGAACATCTGGGGCCAGGACGGCTACTGGAGCTGGTGGTCCGCGAAGCCCGCCGGCGGCGAGGCCAAGGCGTCCAGCGGCGGCTCCAGCTCCACCGGAATGATCATCGGCATCGCGGCCGCGGCCGTCGTAGCGGCGGGAATCGGCGGGCTTGTGCTGGTGCGTCGCCGTTCCGCCGCCGATGATCGCGAATAGGCTGATTCGCCTATGTCAGCCACAGCCACCGCGACCACCGCGCCCGCTACGGCCGCCGCCAAGGAGCGGCGGCCGGGCGCGGCCCGCGCGTATCTCGCCTATCTCGGCGGAAAGCTGGCCGGCGCCGCCGTCTCGCTCTTCGCCGTCCTCGTCACCAGCTTCTTCCTCTTCCGGATCATCCCCGGCGACCCGGTGAAGTCCATGACCCAGGGGCGGGCCGTATCGGAGGACCAGCTGGCCGCGCTGCGCGAGCAGTTCGGCCTCGACCTGCCGCTGTGGCAGCAGTTCACGGACTACTGCACCAAGGCGGTCACCGGCGACTTCGGCACCTCGTACCAGTTCCACGCCCCGGTCTCCGAGCTGATCTGGGAGAAGGTCCCGAACACCCTGCTGCTCACCGGCGTCGCCGTCGTCCTCTACACGATGCTCGGCCTGTGGCTGGGCACCCGCGCCGCCTGGCGGCACGGCGGCCTCGGCGACCGCCTCAACACCGGCGTCGCGCTGACCCTGTGGTCCGTCCCCGGCTTCTGGCTCGGCCTGCTCCTCATCATCGTCTTCTCCGTCGGCATCGGCCCGATCCCGGGCCTGTTCCCGACCGGCGGCATGGAGGAGGGCGGCAAGGAGGGCTTCGCGTATATCGCGGACGTGGCGCACCACATGGTGCTCCCGGTCCTCACTCTCGTCGCCGTCGGATACGCGCAGACCCTCCTGGTCATGCGCTCCTCGCTGCTGGACGAGATGGGCAGCGACTACCTCACCACCGCCCGCGCCAAGGGCCTGCGCGACGACCTCGTCCGCCGCCGGCACGCGGTCCCGAACGCGCTGCTGCCCACCGTGACCCTGATCTTCGTCAACCTCGGCCACGTCGCCGCCGGTTCCATCCTGGTGGAGACGGTCTTCTCCTGGCCGGGCGTCGGCAGCCTCTTCTACCAGGCGCTCAGCGTGCCCGACCTGCCGCTCGTCCAGGGCCTGTTCGTGGTCTTCGCGGGCGCGATGATCCTCATGAACGTGCTCGCCGACATCCTCTATCCGCTGCTCGACCCGAGAGTGGGCCGATGACCGCAGATGCCTCCGCAGCAGCCGCTGCCACCCCCGGCGCCCTCGCCCGCGCCCGCCGCCGCGCCTCCGCCGCCCGCTTCTGGGCCGCGTACCGCAAGCAGCGGGCCGGCGTCGTCGGCCTGATCGCGCTGCTCGTCATCGCGCTGGTCGCGATCTTCGCGCCGCTGCTCGTCGGCAGCGACGTCGACAACGTCACCGACGCGCCCGGCAAGGCCCTGGAGGACCCCAGCGCCGAATTCCCCTTCGGTACGGACCAGTTCGGGCGCAGCGTGCTCGGCCTGGTGGTCTACGGGTCCCGGATCTCGCTCACCGTCGGGCTGCTGTCCGCCTTCCTGTGCGTGGCGATCGGCACGGTCGTCGGGATCGTCGCCGGGCACTTCGGCGGCTGGTTCTCGACGGTGCTGATGCGGGTGACGGACTGGTTCCTGGTGATGCCGGCGCTCGTCCTCGCCATCGTGCTGGCCACGGTGATGTCCCGCTCGGTGACCACGATCATCATCGCGATCGGCGTCACCGCCTGGCCGACCACGGCCCGGCTGGTACGGGCCCAGACCCTGGCCATCGAGGCCCGCCCGTACATCGAGCGCGCCAAGGCGCTCGGCGCGGGCCACCTGCACATCACCACCCGCCACGTGCTGCCGAACGTCATGCCGCTCGTCCTCGCCCAGACCACCCTCGCCATCTCCACCTCGATCCTCACCGAGGCCACGCTCGCGTTCCTCGGCCTGGGCGATCCGCAGGTGGTGTCCTGGGGCGGCATGCTGCAGGACGCCCGGGAGGCGGGCGCGGTCAGCTCCGGCCACTGGGCGTATCTGGTGCCGCCGGGCCTCGCCATCGCCGCCGTCGCGCTCGCCTTCACGCTGGCGGGGCGGGCGCTGGAGACCGTACTCAACCCGAAGCTGGGGGTCGCGAAGTGACGCTGCTCGACGTGAAGGACCTCCACGTCACGTACGGGTCGGGCGAGTCCGCGGTGCCCGCCGTACGCGGGGTGTCGCTGCAGCTGGCCGCCGGGCAGAAGCTCGGCCTGGCGGGCGAGTCGGGGTGCGGCAAGTCGACGATGGCGCTGGCGCTCCTTCGCCTGCTGCCGAAGAACGCGACGATGACCGGCGAGATCCTCCTCGACGGCGAGGACGTGCTGACGATGCGCTGGGGCCGGCTGCGCGCCGTCCGCTGGGCCGGCGCCTCGATCGTCTTCCAGGGCGCGATGCACTCGCTCAACGCCGTCCACCGGATCGGCGACCAGATCACCGAGCCGATGCTGCTGCACCGCACGGTCACCTCCCAGGCGGCGGCGCGGAAGCGGGCCGGGGAGCTGCTGGAGCAGGTCGGACTGCCGGCGTCCCGCCTCTCCGCGTATCCGCACGAGCTCTCCGGCGGCCAGCGGCAGCGCGTCATGATCGCGATGGCGCTGGCCTGCGACCCGCGGCTGATCGTGGCCGATGAGCCGACGACCGCGCTGGACGTGATGATCCAGGCGCAGATCCTGCGGCTGATCGAGCAGTTGGTGGCGGAGAAGGACATCAGCCTGCTGATGATCAGCCACGATCTCGCGGTGCTCTCGGACACCTGCGACCGGCTCGCGGTGATGTACGCGGGCCGGGTGGTCGAAGAGGGCCCGGCGCGGGAGGTGTTCACCGGGGCGCAGCACCCGTACAGCAAGGCCCTCGCAGCGGCGTTCCCCACCGTCGGCGACCTGGCGTCGCGGCTGGCGCCACGCGGCCTCGCCGGGGACCCGCCCGACCCTGCGCGGCTGCCGGGCGGGTGCACCTTTCACCCGCGCTGCGAGGTGGCGCTGGAGTCGTGCGCGACCGACGACCAGGCGCTGCGCGCTTTTGACGACGCCCGCCGGGCAGCATGCGTGCACGTGGGCGGCGGACTGGCGGAGGCGGTGCCCGAGCAGGGCGCGGCACATGCGGAGGAGGCGCGATGACGGCGGTGGCTTCTGATACGGAGACCACGGAGGCGGCGCTCCTGTCCGCCTCCGGACTGCAGGTCACCTTTCCGGGGCGGCACGGGGCGCCTGCGGCGAGGGCGGTGGACGGGGTCGAGCTGGCGATCGGCGCCGGCGAGATCGTGGCGCTGGTCGGCGAGTCCGGCTGCGGCAAGACCACGCTGGCCCGGTCGCTGCTCGGACTCGTCCGGCCGACCGAGGGGCGGGTGACATACGAGGGCGCGCCGCTGTCGTACGACGGGCGCGCACTGAAGGCGTACCGCAAGCGGGTGCAGCTGGTGCTGCAGGACCCCAGCGGATCGCTGAACCCCCGCCACACCGTCTACGACGCCGTCGCCGAGGGCCTCCGCATCCACGGCAGCGCCGGCGACGAGCGGGCGGCGGTGGCCGAGGCGCTGTCGCGCGCGGGCCTGCGCCCCCCGGAGCGCTTCTTCCTGAAGTACCCGCACGAACTCTCCGGCGGCCAGCGCCAGCGCGTAGTGATCGCCGGCGCCCTGGTCCTGCAACCAGAACTGATCGTCGCCGACGAGCCGGTCGCCTCCCTGGACGCCTCGGTCCGCGGCGAAATCCTGGCCCTGCTGCTGCGGCTACGGAACGAGTTGGGCCTCTCGGCCCTGGTGGTCACCCACGACCTGGGCCTCGCCTGGAACATCGCCGACCGGGTCGCGGTGATGTACCTCGGCCGCATCGTGGAGTCGGGCCCGGTGGAGCAGGTCCTGACGGCGCCTCGCCACCCGTACACCCAGGCCCTGATGTCCGTCCTCCCGGACGCAGAAGGCGCCCCCGTAGTCCTCTCCGGCGAAGCCCCCGACCCCTCCCGCATCCCAAAGGGCTGCCGCTTCCACGCCCGCTGCCAGGTCCTCGCGTCGGGGGAAGCGGAACGAGCGGGCGTCGCGAACGCGTGCCGCACAAAGGACCTGACAATCCTGGGCCCCCGAGACGCCGGGGTGGCCTGTCACTACGCGCTGCGGAGCGACTAGCCGTCGTACGCCGCCGTCAGCTCGCGGCAGCGGTTTACGTCCGTGCGCATCTGGGCCATCAGGCCGTCCAGGTCACTGAATTTCTCCTGGCCGCGGACGTACGCCAGGAAGTCGACGGCGACGTGCAGGCCGTAGAGGTCGAGGTCGACGCGGTCGATGGCGTAGGCCTCCACCGTGCGGTCGGTGCCGTCGAATTGGGGGTTGGTGCCTACGGAGATGGCGGCCGGCATGCGCTCGCCGTCGGCCGTGAGCCAGCCCGCGTACACGCCGTCGGCCGGGATCGCGGTGTGCGGGAGGGTTTCGACGTTCGCCGTCGGGAAGCCCAGTTCGCGGCCGCGCTGCGCGCCGCGGACGACGACGCCCTCGACGCGGTGGGGGCGGCCGAGGATCTCCAGCGCGCCGGTCATGTCGCCCTCGGCGACCAGGCGTCGGGTCAGTGTGGAGGAGAAGGGCTGGCCGCCGCCGGCCTCGCCGGAGACGTACAGGTCGATGACCTCGACCTCGTAGTCGTACGTCTCGCCCAGCTCGGCCAGGAAGGCGACGTTGCCCGCCGCCTTGTGGCCGAAGCGGAAGTTCGGGCCCTCGACGACGGCCTTCGCGTGCAGCTTGTCGACCAGCACCTTCACCACGAACTCGGCCGGCGGCAGCTTCGAGAACTCCGCCGTGAAGGGGAGGATCAGCAGCGCGTCCACGCCGAGTTCCGCCATCAGCTCCGCGCGGAAGTGGTGCGGGGCGAGCAGCGGGGGGTGGCTGCCGGGGCGGACCACCTCCGCCGGGTGCGGGTCGAAGGTGACGACCACGGACGGGACGCCGAGCTCACGCGCGCGTTCCACGGCCCGGCCGATGATCAGCTGGTGGCCGCGGTGCACGCCGTCGAACGAGCCGATGGTGACGACCGAGCGCCCCCACCCCTCGGGGATGTCCTCCAAGCCACGCCAGCGCTGCACTACGCCTGCTCCGTCCTCGACCGTATGTCCGTTGGTGCATGTCCATCATGCAATGCCGGACCAAGCCTCCCATGCCCCGGGCCCTGCGGAGGCCCCGAGAGGCGGAGCTCACGCGGCGGTCACGCGGCGGTCAGCCCGCCTGCCGCGGGCCGAGGGTGACCTGCGCGCTCGGCCCGATCACCGCCGACCACTCCTCCGGCGCCTCGTCCAGCCACGAGCGCAGCAGCTGCCCGAAGCCCGGATACTCCCGCGCGAGCCCGACCAGCCGCAGGTCGAAGGCCGCCGCGCCCTCCGCCGCCGAGGCGCCCGAGGCCAGCAGCAGGCCGATCCGGTGCACCAGATCGCGCGTCCGCCAGTCGGCCCGCCGCGCGCTGCCGCTCGCCGCCGCGACCAGCAGCGCGTCGAGTACCCCCGGATCGCGCTCCCGGTCCAGCAGCACGGCGAGCAGCTCGCGGCGCAGCGGCCGCGAGGCCCGGGTGCCCGGCTCGGCGACGACGGCGGCCAGCGCGCGGCGGATCGCCGGCGGGTGCGCCGTGATGAGTTCCACACCGAGCGGGTGCAGGACGGAGCGCGCGGCCGCGCCGTCCTCCAGCCGCCGGTCGAAGTAGCGGGCGACCGCGGCGGCGCCCTCGGGACGGTGCGTGGCGTACTCCCGCACCAGCGCGGCGGCCCGCCGGGCGAGCGTCGCGGGCGTGCGCACCCGGGCGAGGGCGTCCAGCACCTCGCCCGCGCCTGGCCCCGGCTCGTGCAGCCGCGCCCGGAAGGCGTCGAGCACCGGCTCCGGGTCGCTGGCCAGCGCGGGCACGAAGGAGGCGGCGGGCAGCCGGGTGTCGCCCGCGGCGAAGAGCGTGAGGGCGTGGGCCAGGTATTCGCCGCGGGTGTCCTTGTTCCGTACGAGGATCACCAGCGCCGGCGCGTACAGCTCCCACTCCTCGGGCAGCGCGAGCAGCGCCTGCGCGGCGTACCGCAGCAGCTCCCGGTCGGCGGCCGTGCGGGCGTGCGGCGCGGTCTTCATCCCGTACGCCGCCGCGGCCGTGTGCCGCTCGGGGCGCGGGTCGTGGGACCAGCGGTCGACCGCCCGGCACATGGCCGGCGTCTCGTCCTCGCACAGCGCGGCGAGCAGCTGGTCGGCGCGCGGGTGCCCGGCTTCCAGCAGGACGTCCGCCAGGTCGTCGACGGCGTGCCCGCGCAGGGTGTGCAGCAGCGCCTGCGCCGCGTCGGCGACGGTGGCGCCCTCGGCCCCGGGCAACGCCCGGTCGTCGTTGAACCACTCGATGAGCAGCGGCTGCACGGCCCCCGGATCGGCCCGCAGCAGATCCCCGGCCGCCGTCAGGAAGGCGGAAGGCCGCGCCGGATCGGCCGGCACCAGCCGCCGCAGCAGCCCCAGCCGATGCTCGATCCCCAGCGGCAGCCGTGCCCAGAACCGCGGCCCGAACGGCTCCAGCACCGCCCCCGCCGCCGCCAGCCCGCCGTCGGCCGCCGCCCGCGCCAGCATCCGCTCGGCGAGCAGCCGCAGCACCGGCAGATACGGCTCGGCGTCCGGCAGCTTCCGCAGCGTCCCCGCCAGCAGCCGCGACGCCCACCACTCCCCCGGCTCCACCGGGAAGGCGCCGTCGGATTCGCCGTACGCCTCCCGCACCTCCTGATCCCGCCGCGCGAAGGTGTCCACGGCCTGCACCAGATCCTCGAGCCGCGCCGCCAGCTCGGAGACCCCCTTCCGCCGCTCCACCGCGAGCAGCGCCTCGATGACGGGCCCGATCCGGTGCCGCGGCACCGGCCGGTTC
>NZ_JAAKZV010000271.1 GCF_011044975.1 Streptomyces coryli
CTCCAGCACCCGCCGCGCACGATCCATGTGCTGAACGCGCCGTCGCCGGCGGCGACGGCGTCGCTGCCGATCGGGAGGGAGGTGGCGCGGCGGGTGCTGGAGGTGCTCAGGGCGGGGTGAGGGGCGGGCGCGGGCGCTCCGGCGCCGCCGTAGAATCGCACCACTGTGTCCGAGAACGAGAATCGCAAATACCCCACGGGCCCGGCTCCCGACCCCTCAGCAGGCAGCGGCGGCGCCGAGCGCCGCATCCGCACGTTCACCCCCCGCCGCAGCCGCGTCACGGCTGCTCAGGGCGCGGCGCTGGAGCGCCTGTGGCCGAAGTGGGGCATCGAGGTGGACGGCCGGAGCACGCTCGACCTGAAGGCGCTCTTCGACGATCTCCCCGTGGTCCTGGAGATCGGCTTCGGCATGGGCGAGGCGACGGCTGAGATGGCCGCCGCGGACCCGCGCACCGGCATCCTCGCCGTCGACGTCCACACCCCCGGCCAGGGCAACCTGCTCCGTCAGATCGAAGAGCGCGCGCTGACGAACGTCCACGTCGCGAACGGCGACGCGATCATCCTGCTGCGGGACATGCTCGCGCCGGGGTCGCTGGCGGGCCTGCGCGTCTTCTTCCCGGACCCGTGGCCGAAGGCGCGCCACCACAAGCGCCGCATCATCCAGCCGGAGTTCCTGGAGCTGGCGGCGTCCCGGATGGCACCGGGAGCGGTGCTGCACTGCGCGACGGACTGGGAGCCGTACGCGGAACACATGCTGGACGTCCTGTCGGCGAGCCCGCACTTCGAGAACACGTCCGCGGACGGCGGCTACGCCCCGCGCCCGTCCTTCCGCCCGCGAACGCGCTTCGAGGGGCAGGGTGTGCGCAAGGGCCATGTTGTGAACGATCTTCTCTTCCGCCGCATTTAAGTCCAATGAAGTCCAATGCACCATCGCGTACGGAGGTATGCGATGGCTAAGGTCTACGGGTGCAGCCACACAGCGACGCACCGCAGCCGCCTCCGCCGGAAGTCCGCTTCTGGCGCCGGGACGGCGTGCGCCGCTGGGCTCTCATATCCACCTTCGCCGTCTCCGCCCTCGCCATGCTGGCGATGCTCCGCTCCGAGACCGGCACCCACGGCCTCCTGGTCGGCATCTCCCTGGCCGTACTCCCGGTCCCGATCCTGCTGGCGGCCTTCCGCTGGCTGGACCGCGTAGAACCAAAACCCTGGCCCAACCTGGCCTTCGCCTTCGCGTGGGGCGCCTGCGCGGCGACCACGGTGGCGATGCTGGCGAACCGCTTCGCTGCGAGATGGCTGGAGACGGGCCTCCCACCCGATTCAGCCCAGAACGCCGACCTGTGGGGCGCGGCTTTCGTAGCCCCGATAGTCGAGGAATCGGCGAAGGCAGGCGCGATCTGCCTCCTCTTCCTCTACCGCCGCCGGACATACGGCAGCCTGGCGGACGGCGTGGTGATAGCCGGCATCACGGCGACGGGCTTCGCCTTCACGGAAAACATCCTGTACTTGGGCACGGCCTTCGACTCGGATCAGTCGCTGGGGTTGTCGGGGTTGTTCTCGTCGACGGCGGCGACCTTCTTCGTGCGGGGGGTCATGTCCCCCTTCGCGCATCCGCTGTTCACGATCCTGACGGGCATCGGGGTGGGGCTGGCGGCGTCGGCCCCGCGTCATTGCAAGGTGCGCCGGGTGGTGTTCCCGCTGGCGGGCTTGGTGTTGGCGATGATCCTGCACGGGGTGTGGAACAGCGCGGCTTCGATGAGTGGGTTGGGCTTCTTCCTGGTGTACGCGTTGGTGATGTTCCCGCTGTTCGCGGGGGCGGTGGCCTTGGGTGTGCGGGTGCGGCAGCACGAGTTGAGGGTGGTACGGGACCACCTGCCGGCGTACGTCCCGGAGGGCTGGCTCACGGCGGAGGAACCTGAGGCCCTCGCATCGATGCGCACCCGCCGCAAGGCCCGCGCCCTGGCCACCCGCGACCACGGGCCGGGGGGCGCGCGGGCGGTGCGCGAGTACGAGTCGTATGCGACGACGCTGGCTTTCCTGCGGGCGCGAGCTGAGCAGGGGGCGCCGCGGCGGGATCATGAGGCGCGGGAGCGGGAACTGCTGGAGAGCATGTGGACGCTCAGCCCGGAGGCGCAGCCGGCGTTGCTGGAGGCGCTGTCGCTGTGCGACGCCGACACTCACGACTGGAACGACGCGGCGTTCGCCCCATCAACCGCCGAGGACTTCGGTCCGGCACGATAAAGGCCCTTGTCTGCGCACGGTGATAGACATGTTGCAGGCCACAACTAGGGGGGACCGTGCCTTCGTCCGACGACGTCCGACCGGTGACGGGGATCTACGAGAAACTCATCACCGCCCGCCTGCATGAGCGGATTGAGCAACTGCAGGCAGCGGGCTGGCATGCCGTAGCCGAGTCGGTCGGTAAAGAATCAGCGCCGCACGTCCTGGCGCGTCATATCGGCGAATCGGTCCTCCAGGTTCTGCGCTCCCTGCCGGTCGACGACCAGGTGAAGGCGGCTAACCACGTCCTGGCCTCGATGGAAACGCTCGAAGGTGCAGCAGAGTGGGTGACACCGCTCGCCGATGGGCCTCGCCAACTACTCGCGCTCGCAGAGCAGGAGGCACCTGGGGTCTACGCGATCCGCCCGGCCACGCCACTGTCCGAGACAGCGCTGATCACCAACGCCCCCGATGACCCCAACCTCGGTTTCGAGCTCCGCGCGGAACTCGCGACGGCCGACCGCATCGACCTCCTCTGCGCCTTCGTGAAATGGCACGGCCTTCGCGTGCTTGAGCAGGCTCTCGAGGCCGCGCGTGATCGAGACGTCCCCCTCCGCGTCATCACGACAACGTATATGGGGGCTACGGAGCGACGCGCCCTGGACCGACTCGTCCAGGATTTCAACGCCACCGTAAAGATCAGTTACGAGGTTCGCTCCACCCGCCTCCACGCCAAGGCTTGGCTGTTCCGCCGCAACAGCGGGTTCGATACGGCCTACGTCGGCAGCTCGAACCTCTCGCGGAGTGCCCTGCTGGATGGCCTGGAATGGAATGTCCGCCTGTCATCTGTAGCGACCCCGAGAGTCCTGGAGAAGTTTGAGGCCACCTTCGACTCGTACTGGAGCGACGACGCCTTCGAGGAGTACCGGCCAGACGAGCACGCTGGCCGACTCGACGACGCGCTGCGCGAGGCGGGCGGCAGCATGTCCCCCTCCGGACATCGACGCATCACTCTGTCCGGGCTCGAGGTACGGCCGTATCCACACCAGCGCGACATGCTGGAGCGCCTGGAGATCGAGCGGACGGTCCATGACCGACACCAGAATCTGCTCGTCGCGGCTACCGGCACCGGCAAGACGGTCATGGCTGCGCTCGACTATAAGCAGCTGCGCGAGAAGCTCGGGGGCAAGCCGCGCCTGCTCTTCGTCGCTCACCGCAAGGAGATCTTGCAGCAGTCGCTCCGCACGTACCAAGAAGTCCTAGTGGATGCCAACTTCGGTGAGCTCTACTTCGCCGGTGAGAACCCTCGTCACTGGGACCACGTCTTCGCCAGCGTTCAGTCGCTCAACCTGCGAGCCCTGGAGCAGCTGCCCCCAGATCACTTCGACGTCATTGTCATCGACGAGTTCCACCATGGGGTCTCCCCCACCTACCGCCGCATCATCGACCATTTCGCCCCCAAGGAGCTGCTCGGCCTCACGGCCACGCCCGAGCGCATGGATGGGCTGAACGTCCAGGACGAGTTCTTCGACGGCCACATCGCTGCGGAGATGCGCCTGTGGGAGGCGCTGGAGAACGAACTGCTCAGCCCGTTCCACTACTTCGGCATCACCGACAGCACCGACTTCAGCTCGGTCACGTGGAGCCGGGGGCGCTATGACGACGCGGCGATGAGTGACCTTGTGACCGGTAACGACGCCCGGGCGCGGCTCATCGTGCGCGCGGTGATGGATAAGGTCGCCGATCCCGGAAGCATGCGTGCCCTCGGCTTCTGCGTCTCTGTGAAGCACGCAGAGTTCATGGCCGACTACTTTGTCCGCGCCGGTCTCGCGGCACAGGCCGTCTCAGGGAACACCGCCCGTCCGGAGCGCGAAGCAGCCCTCGAGGCATTGCGCACCGGGGAGCTCCAGATCCTGTTCTCGGTCGATCTGTTCAACGAAGGCGTCGACATCCCCGACGTGGACACCCTGCTCCTACTGCGGCCGACCGCCAGTGCCACGGTCTTCCTGCAGCAGCTTGGCCGCGGCCTGCGCCGGACCCCAAACAAGCCGGTGCTGACAGTGCTGGACCTGATCGGCATGCACCGTAAGGAGTTCCGGTTCGAGAACCAGTTCCGCGCGCTCACCAACCTCACTCGCCGGCGCCTGCAGGATGCCGTCGACCAGGACTTTCCTCAGCTGCCGTCAGGCTGTCAGATCATCCTGGAGCCGAAGGCCAAGGAGATCGTCTACGAGAACATCAAGAACCAGGTCGAGGTGAAGGCCCCACAGCTCGCCAGGGAGGTCGCCGAGTACGGGGAAGCCCGCATCGCCGACTACCTGCGCGAGAGCGGCCGTGAGCTCAAGGAGATCTACCGCAACGGCCATTCCTGGACCGGGATCCTCCGACGGGCCGGACTGCTGAAGGAGCCACCGCTTGACGGCGAAGCCGAGCTCCTGAAGCGTGCGTCTGCGTTCCTCCACGTTGCCGACCCGGAACGTATCGACGCCTACTCTCGGCTACTTGGTGACGAGCCGGCCCCGTATGCGCAGCTCTCCCCCCGCGACCAGGCCTACGCGCGGATGCTCTACTACACGCTCTGGCCAGGATCCGGATTCCCCGAGTACCAATCGGGTCTGGACACTCTGCAGCCCCACACGGCAGTCCGCAGCGAACTTCAGCAGATACTCAATTACGGACTCCAGCACACGGATCACATGCCTGTCTCCCTCGGCGGCGAACTGGGACAACTGCCACTGACCGTCCATGCCTCGTACAACCGCGAGGAGACTCTCGCAGCACTCGGGCAGGCCTACATCGGGGGGATGAAGCCGAATACCTTCCGCGAGGGGGTTCGGTGGTGCGAGGAGATCCAGGCAGACGCCTTGTTCGTCACGCTGGAGAAGGACGAGAAGGACTTCTCCCCCGAGACCCGTTACCGGGACTACGCGCTGAGCGACTACCTCCTCCACTGGGAGTCACAGGGCCGGACTTCCGAGGATTCCGCAACAGGCATCCGGTATCAGACTCACGTTAAGCGGAACACGCACATTCTGGTGTTCGTCCGACGCTACAAATACAACGACATCGGGGGACCCCATCCCTGGCTCTTTCTAGGGCCTGCCACCTACGTCGAGCATAAGGGCAGCCGACCAATGGGAATTACCTGGCGCCTTCAGTACCAGTTGCCGGCCGACGTCTTGACCTATTCCTCGATTGCGGCTCAAGCAAGCTAGCTAGCTTGCTACCGGAGGTTCGCGCCCTGGTCACGGATCACATCGCCGGCCAGTTCGGTAAAGTGACTCTCACCATCCACAACCTTAACCCTGAGGCGATCCCAGGATTCCCAGCTCACCTCCCCATCCCGAAGCATCTTCAGTGACCTCACTGCCGCCTGAGTCTTCTGCGCCAATTCCAGCCCTGCGACGGCTACATGCTTAGGCCCCAGGAGCCTTAGCCCCCAAAGGGCCGAATTAAACGTGAGCACTCTGCCGGTGAGCTCTTCATACTCGGCATCAGTGAAGCCTCGACGCTTCCTAACATCCCCACCGAGCTTCATCAGCAGCTCCTTCACATCGGCGTGGGCGCGCTGCATAGCGACGTAGTTCTCCTGCCGCTTCTCCTGAAGCCACTGCTTCTGGCTCAGCTCGGCCTGCGCCATCACCTGCAGGCGAGCCGCTTCTACGGTCTTCTTGCCGCCGAGCCAGCCACCGAGGAACCCGCCGCCAATGGACCCAACCACTCCCACGGCCCCCGCAAACGCAGCCGCCAGCCCCTGATCCATTCTCTACCCCCTACTTTGCGAACTCCCGAGCCATCCTCCCCAAGGACCCACTAACCTACCTTGCATGAGCATGCGGACTCTCGCCTTTCAGCCAGGCGACATCCTTACCCGCGACGACATCCGCGCAGACTTAGGCGGAAGCAAGCAGGGGGGTATCTGCCCGTCGGTACCGAAACGGGCCATCTCACTCTTCTCGGACAAGAGCTCCGGAGATCGGTACGGCTATCGCGACGGCTGGCTAACCGAAGAAGACGCGTTGGGGCCGATCTTCGAGTACACGGGAGCCGGATCCCGCGGACACCAGTCCTTTGGCGGGTTGCATGGCAAGGGAAATTCCGCGATTCTGAGGCACGTTATAGACGACCGCACCCTCTACCTCTTCACTGCGGTGGGACGCGTACCGGGCACGGCTACCAAGACACACCGCTACGTCGGCCCATTCAAGCTAGACGAGATCGAGCCATACCGTGGCCGCCAGGCAGTCGACGATAGACAGCAACTGCGAAGCGTCATCGTATTCCGCCTGCGCCCCATCGACGCGTACTGCCGGTTCAGCTCAGACGTAATCCCACCACCAAGCGAACCAAGCACCAGCTTCATCCCCTACTCACCCGGTGGCCGCCCCGTAGAGCCGGCTGAGGTTCGCGAGCTGAGAGAGCGCGACATGAGCCTCGCCGCAGTCGCAGCTCGCCGACGGGCGGCGCTCAACGACGACTTCGAGGCATACCGTCACGGCCAGGGTGGGAATGTCGGGCGACTGCATCAGTTAGTGGAATATGACGCACAGGTGCTCGTCTCCGGCGTCTTTGACGCCGGCGATGGCTCGCTCTGCGAGCCCTCAGAGAGCCCGTCGCGCGCCGCTCTCAGAGACGCCATGGGCCGGCTGCTCGACATCAGCCAGCAGGTGACACTCCCCGGCGAAGATGCGCCGCTCCGCCTGATGATCCTCTCCCCAGGAGCCCCCAGCGCTGCCACTCAGGAACTGCTCGCCGATTACCAAATCGGCCTCATCTGCCAAGAGTCAGACGGCACTTTCACGGAACTGCGGAGCGGTACACGAGTCAGACGCTCCCGCGGCGGCCGCCCCCTGCCCTGCGCCGACTGCCCCGCCATTCAAGGAGCAGGATAGGCAACTCCGCCAAGGTGTCGACTTCGACGCGGCGCGTGAGATTGGGCGCGGTGCACACGGTCATCTGCGCTCGCCGATCCAGTTCGCCAAGCGGGCGGCCACATCTGCCACGAGAACGACCGTAGGGGAGCCGTCCTCGCACACGGGGCCGGTGGTCACTCGAGTGCCGACGACGATACCGGCGTCGCGTAACGCTTCAGCCAGCATGTCGGCCGCTTGGCAGCCGATCGATGCCAGCGCTTCGGTTTCCTCCATCTGCCTGAGCATGGCGCCAACTTCCCGTCGGATGGCGTGCCGGGTGCAGGTGACTTGCGCCCAACACCCAACTTGTATAGCCAAGTTGAGGCCACCGTACGCGTATGAGCTTGGTTATACAAGTGACCGAGCGTGGGGAAGCGCGTCGGTAGGCCCTCTGACTGATCACGGCACGTCGATGACGTACCGAAAGACGTGCCGATCGCACGGCACCCGAGAGTCCAGCACCTCAACGGCTCTGCCGGAGGCCACGTATGCCGTGCGCATGACGCGGGCCAAGGGCACCCCTGGCGGGATGCTCAACTCGTCGGCCTCACCCGGAGTAGGCATCCGTACGTCGAGGTCCTCGATGAACCGAGCCAGGCGTTCGCCGATCGGCCCATCGGCGGCTTCGACAAGCGCAGCGATGCCACCGGGGATCCGACGAGCGCTCTCCATCGCAGTGCCGTGGAACAGGTCAGCGGGGTAGTAGCCATCACACCGCTGCATCGGCTCGCCGTCTACGAGGAACAGGCGGCGGCGAACCAGGACAGCATCGCCGGAAGGGATACCAAGACGTTCGGCCACCTCTGACGGCGCCGGCACCTCCGCGACCCCCAAGATTCGCTGCTCCGGACTGGCACCCTGCGTCTCGATTTCGGTGTTGAAGTTGGCCTTGCCAGACTGGAGTCGGTCGCGGAAGTTCGCGCCGGTGGAGAGCATCTGCACGCGCGGCCGCGGACGCACGATCGCGCGGGCGCCTTGAGTGCTGACCACCAGCCCTTCCGCCTTCAGAAGCGCGATCCCCTTGCGCACGGTGGGACGGGTGGTCCGGTACTGCTCAGCGAGCTTGTTCTCCGAGGCGATGCGCTCTCCTGGAGCGATGTCGCCCGCCAGGATCTGAGCACGAAGGTCGTTCGCGATCCTCTGAAAGGTCGGGGGCGTCATCTCAGTCATCGAGTCACCTCTACTTGGATATACAAGCGAGGCTACGGCACGGACGCAGACACGGTCACCTGAAGGACCACCCCGACCAGGCCGTGACCTCGATAGCTACGACGGGTCCCTCCGGCGGGTGATCTCGATACTGTCGATACTTGTTCTGCAGCAGCTCCACAGGGCGGGAGCGCCGCTCGTCGCTATCGATCACTTCAGCACGCCCGTCAGCGCGGGCCCACCAGAGCTGCGACCAGTCCTCGTCGTAGTGGTCCACGAGGGCTGCCACATGGTCGTTCTCGTGGATGTTGCGGAGGCGGCGCAGGTTCATCGAGCTCTTCGGCTTGTGATCGACAGCGAAGTACACGACATCCCCATCGACGACGAAGGTGAAGGGAACGAGGTGGGGTTCACCTTCGGCGCTGACCGTGGCCAATCGCGCGACCGGTGACGACTGAAACCTCTGCCGCGCGGCGTCGGGGCCTAGCTTCATGCGTTCGAAGGTACCCACATTGCCGCTTCAGACGCAGCAGTGCCTGCTGGCGGCCTCGGCCATCTCAGGCCGAGGCATCTCCCAGCAGAGTCAATTCGGTATTCGTCAGCGTCAGGGCCGCTGCCCCTAGCAGGGCCGGAAGTTGTTCCAGGGTGCGGGCTGAAGCGATGGGCGCGACGACCGTGGGTTGGGCGGCAAGCCAGGAGAGAGCCACTGTCGTCTGGGGGACGGCATGGGCGGCTGCCACCTCGTCTAGCGCTGCCAGGACGCGGCGGCCGCGGTCCGTGTTCAGGTGGGTTGCGGCCTTGCCGGCGCGGGCACTTTCGACCGCGGCGCCCTCGCGGTACTTGCCCGTCAGGAAGCCCGAGGCCAGGGCGTAGTACGGGACTGCTGACAGATTCCAGTCCGCGGCCACTGACTGCAGATCGCCCTCGTATGTGTCCCGGGAGACCAAGTTGTAGTGCGGCTGGAGGGCTACGTAGCGGGCGAGGGTGTTCTGCTCGCTTGCGCGGAGGGAGGCCTCCAGGCGGGGTGCCGAGATGTTCGAGGCGCCCAGTTCGCGGACCTTGCCGGCCTTCACCAGGTCGTCCAGGGCCGTCATGATCTCTTCTACCTCGACTGATTCGTCGTCGAAGTGGGTGTAATAGAGGTCGATGTAGTCCGTGTTGAGGCGGCGGAGGGAGTCTTCGGCTGCCGACTTGATGGTCGAGGCGGCTAGGCCCTTGTGGGCGGGGTGGGCGCCGACCTTGGTGGCGATGATCATTGCGTCGCGGTTGCCGCGGGTGGTGAGCCACTTGCCGATCACTTCCTCCGACTCGCCGCCGGAGTTGCCTGGGACCCAGGCGGAGTAGGCGTCGGCGGTGTCGATGAAGTTGCCGCCGGCTGCGGCGTAGGCGTCCAGGACGGCGAAGGAGTCCTCCTCGTCGGCTGTCCAGCCGAAGACGTTGCCGCCCAGGCAGAGGGGGTGTACGGAGAGGCTGGCGATCTGCTTGTGGGGGGTGGTCATGGTCTCTATTCAACACCCGGGGCTTGGTGGCTTCTGTTGGCTTGGAGCGGCGGGTGGGTTGGTAGCGGATGGTGGCGGCAGCGTCGCCGGCTTGCTTGAGGGCCGGTGCCGGTGGGATGGCTGGCTACGGGAGGGAGTTGGGGC
>NZ_JAAKZV010000272.1 GCF_011044975.1 Streptomyces coryli
CCCCCACCCATCGCACGCGCCGGCCCCGGGCGGCCGGTGGCTCCGCCCGGGGCCGGCTCGTCAGCGGTGATGTTCACGCGCCGGCGGGCTCGGCGATCAGAGACACAGGATCTCGCTGTGCGAGCTGTGCTTGTCGCAGAGCAGCAGGCTCACGCCGCTGCCGCCGCCTCCGGTCGTCTCCGGGGGCTCGAGCATCTGCAGGTCGAGAAGTGCCATGACGGTGTTCCCTTCATTCGGTTGCGGTGCGGGTTTTTCCTGACGACCCCGTACGAAGCCGGGGCCGGTCCGAGGGCCGCCGTAGCGGCGGCAGGAAGGGCAGCTGGGCCCGGCCGGCCGCCGGCGGGCCGCCGTATGCCGCGCCGAGCGCGAGCAGGCAGCCGGCGGTGCCGGTGGCCAGGTCCATGGACAGCCGCATCATCTGGTCGCCGGGGAAGGCGAGGCCGCCGCGGTACGGCATCGCGTACCAGCCGAGCGCCCGCGCCTGCGCGCCCAGCCGCGCGGCCGGGGCGCCGGTGCGGGCGAGGTGCAGCACCATGCCCGCGCGGCCGTTGAAGAGCCCGGGCTGGGCGTAGTAACGCCCGCACGCGGCGGGCAGGATGGCGGTCCGCGCCTCCGCGAAATCCTCCACGACCCGGTGCGCGAGGAAGTCGTCGAGCACCATCGCCACCCCGGCGCTCCCCGCGCCCACATACGGCAGCGTGCGGTCCCCGGCGTCGACGTGCAGCGCCCCGCTCCGGTCCGGCACACAGCGGGCGAGGTCGCGGCGCAGCGCGCTCTCGGCGAGGTCGAGCAGCCCGGCGTCGCCGGTGCGCTCGTGCAGCCGCAGGTACAGCAGCGCGGCGCCGCTCGCGCCGTGCAACAGCCCGGCGCGCCCGGCGCGGGCCCCGCCGTCGGCGCCCTGCGGCCTGCCCGCCACCAGCTCGGCGGCCCGGCGCGCGAGGTCCTCGAGCCCGAAGTGGCCGAAGACCAGGCCGAGTCCGGCCAGCCCGCCGTGCAGCGAGGGGCCGATCCGCTCCCAGTTCTCGTTGAGCACCCGGCCCAGCACCATCCGCGCCTGCTCCTCGTGGCCGAGCAGGTCGAGTACGTACGCGGCCCCCGCCAGCCCGTCGTAGAGCCCCGGCGGCGTGTCCTCCGGCGGCCGGACGGCCTGCCGCAGCAGCCACTCCTCGCCCTCCGCGTGCCGGACGCCGGTGGCGTGCAGCGCGTACAGCACGCCGGCCGCGCCGTGCGCGATGCCGAGCCCGCCGCCGTCGCCGAACTGCGCGATGTCGCCCGGGTAGAGCCGGTCGTCGCGCTCCGGCGTGGCGGCGGCGAGGATCGCCGCGGTCATCGCGTCCCGGGCGGCGGGCCACCCCGCGGCCGCCGCGGGCGGCTCCACCGGCAGGTACCGGCGGCGCCGGGAGGCCGCCCGCCCCCCGCCGATGACCCGCACCGCCTCCGCCAGGAACTCCCCCGGCACGTCCGGGAACTGCTCCGCCGCCGTCTCCGCCAGATGCGCCGCCTTGCCGCGGTCCACCGCCAGCAGCGAGGTCATCGGCACGAACAGCGCGATCCGCAGACAGGCCAGCGCGTACCGGTCCACGTCGAAGCCGCGCAGCCCGGCCGGCGCGATGAAGCCGGGGTGCGCCATCGCCTGCCGCCGCTCCTCGCGGGCGTCCGCGGCCGCCTCGAAGTCCAGCAGCCGCACGGACTCCTCGTCCGGGGCCACCATGATGTTGAACATATGCAGGTCGTTGAAGGCGATCCCCCGCTCGTGCACCGCCGCGACCGCCTCCTCCACCAGCCCGTGCATGCGCAGCGCCCAGCGTGTGTACGACGCCACCTCGGCCGGGTCGGGGTCGGCCGCGAGCAGCGGATGCCGTTCGGCGAAGAAGGAGTTGAGCGTCCGCCCCTCCAGAAAGTCCATCACCAGGAAGCGGTGGTCGCCGAGGGTGAAGAAGTCGCGCACCCCGGGCGCCACATCCAGCCCGGCGAGCCGCTCGAGCGCCGTCCGCTCCCGCTCCAGCCGGGCGACCGCGTCGGCCCCGTCGGCGGCCAGGCCGGCGTGCGGCCGCGCCTCCTTGAGTACGACCTGCTCGCCGCTCCGCTCGTCGGTCCCGGCGTACACGCCGCCGCCGTTGGAGAAGTGCAGCGCCCGGCGCACCCGGTACGGCATCTCGGCGAAGGTGACGGCATTACGGGCCGCGAGCTGCTCCTCCAGGAACGACGGCAGCCGCACCCACTCGGGCACCTGGAACGCCGGATCCCGCCGGTCCGGCACCAGCGTCCCGTCGGGACCCTCGATCGCCGGCACCAGCGCCCCGCTGTCGTCGGTGCACTGCCGCTTGGCGAAGGCCCCGTAGCGCACGTACAGCGGCCCGTCCTGCCAGCGCAGATCCGTCAGGACGTACGGCCCGGTCTGCCCGGCGAGCAGCCCGCCCAGCTCGGTCAGAATGCGCCGCAGCTCGGGCACCCCACCGGGATAAATGGTGGCGAATTTCCCGCTGTTGGACCGCGCCGCGTACTTGGAGTTCCGCAGGTGCAGCGCCCGCCGGCCGGGCACGAACTTGAAGGCGATGCCGCGCGGCACGCAGTAGTCCCACACCTCGGCGGCGATCTTCTCGGCGTTGTCCAGCGTCGCCGATACGTGGATCTTCCAGCCCTGGGCGGGCAGTTCCGGGCCGTCCGCGGGCGTGAACTGCAGCCAGTCCCCCACGGCCGCCCGCCGCCACCCGGCGGGGAGCGGCCGCCCGGCGGCCTCGAAGCGGCCGCCGGCGGCACGCCGCGACAGCCGGTCGGGGGTCTCGTAGAAGCACTCGTCGGCGAGGCAGAAGACCTCGTACCGCTTGTCCATGTAAGCCCCCCAAAGGCCCGGCGTGGAACAAAACGGTTCCACGCCGCAGGGGGGCGCCGACAGTCGCAGCTGTCACCAGGTGACGCTGCGACTGTCATGCCCGAATCATGCAGAATGCATCAATCGAACGCACGCATCAGTCGTCCGGCGGAAACACCGCCTCGTCCGATTCCGTCAGCCGGATCGAGATCGCCTCCACCGGGCAGCTCTCGGCCGCCGCCAGGATGTCCTCCGAGGCGTCCGTCACCTCCGCCACAGGGTGCGACTGCCGCGCGCCGTCGAGCCGGAAGGCCTCCGGCGCGGTGCCGACACACATCCCCGCGGCGATGCACACGCCGCGGTCCACCTCGACCCGCCAGCGGTCACCCATCAGCGCCTCATCCCTCCATCGGCAGGTGGATCATCTTGTGCTCGAGGTACTCCGCGTACCCCTCGGGCCCGAACTCCCGCCCGACTCCAGAGTTCTTATAGCCGCCGAAGGGCCCGAGCATGTCGATGCTGAAGGTGTTCACGCTGAACGTGCCCGTCCGTACCCGACGGGCGATCTCAATCCCCCGCTCCGTATCGCCCGTCCACACGCTGCCGGACAGGCCGTAGTCGGAGTCGTTGGCGATCCGCAGCGCCTCCGCCTCGTCCTCGTACGGGAGGAGGCTGATGACCGGGCCGAAGATCTCCTCGCGGGCGATCCGCATGCTGTTGCTGACCTCGCCGAAGAGCGTCGGCTCGACGTACCAGCCCTTGTCGAGGGCTTCCGGCCGGCCGCCGCCGGTCAGCACCTTCGCGCCCTCCTCCTGCCCGATGGCGATGTAGTCGAGCGACCGCTGCTGCTGCCGCTTGGCCACCAGCGGGCCGACCTCGGTGGCCGGGTCGAGCGGGTCGCCGACCTGCAGACCGGACGCATACGCGGCGAACCGCTCCGCGATCTCGTCGTACCGGCTGCGTGGCGCGAGGATCCGGGTCTGGGCGACGCACGCCTGCCCGTTGATCATCCAGGCGAACGGGCCTATCCCGGCGACGGTCGCGTCCAGATCGGCGTCCGGCAGGATGATCGCCGCCGACTTCCCGCCGAGTTCGAGCGTGACCCGGCTGAGGTTGCGCGAGGCCACCTCCATGACCCGCTTCCCGGCCGCCACGGACCCGGTGAACGACACCTTGTCCACGCCCGGATGCCCGACCAGATACTCGCTGACCTCGCGATCGGCCGGCAGGATCGACAGCACCCCGTCCGGCAGCCCGGCCTCGGCGCAGATCTCCCCGAGGAGGTACGCGTCCAGCGGCGTCTCCGGCGACACCTTCAGGATCGCCGAGCACCCGGACAGCAGCGCAGGGGCGAGCTTGGCGGCCGCGGTGAACTGCGGCACGTTCCAGGGGACTACGGCCGCGACGACGCCAACCGGCTCCCGCCGGACGAGGATCGGGCCGATGGCCCCCTGCCGCCGCTCCTCATAGGTGAAGTCGCGGGCGATGTTGATGTTCGCGTCCCACACCATCATCGAGGCGAGGCCCTGCATCATGGCGCCCGCGGTGATGGGGGTGCCGTTCTCCTGGCTGATCAGCCGGCTGATCTCCTCGTACCGGACCGCGAAGGCGTCCTTGATACGGGTGACCACCTCGATCCGCTCCTCGAGCGGCCGGTCCGCCCACACGCCGGAGTCGAAGGACTTCCTGGCGGCCGCCACCGCCCGGTCCACGTCCTCCCGCGACGCATGCGGGACCCTCCCGATGACCTCCTCCGTGTGCGGGGAGACCACCTCAATGGTGTCCTTGCCCGCGGGGGCGGCCAACTGGCCCCCGATATAGAGCTTCTCGTACTCGACGAGGGCGCTCATCGATCGCCTCCCGGGAATTCGGGTTAACCTGACGCTGTTTCAGCTAAAACTGATACCAGTTCTACTTCCAGAGGGGAACCGACGTGCAGGTGCAGGCTCACGGTGGCGGAGTGTGGAGCATCCCCGTCCCCATCCCCGACAACCCCCTAGGCCACACCCTCATCTACCTCCTCGACACCGACCGCGGCCCGGTCCTGATCGACACCGGCTGGGACGACCCGGACTCCTGGGGCGCGCTGGTGTCCGGCCTCGCCGAGTGCGGGGTCGAAGTCTCCGAACTCCACGGGGTGTTGATCACCCATCACCACCCCGACCACCACGGCCTGTCGGACAAGGTCCGGGACGCCTCCGGCTGCTGGATCGCCATGCACGAGGCGGACGCGGCGGTGGTCCGCCGCGGCCGCGACGCCGAACCGTCGGTGTGGATGGAGTACATGGTCGGCAAACTGACCGCGGCCGGGGCGCCGGAGGAGCACGTGGCCCCGATCCGGGAGGCGCTGTCGGCCGGAAAGGCGCGCGCGGTCCCCGGCCTCCGCGGCGCCCTCCCCGACCGCGCGATCGAACCGGGCGAGCTGGTGGACCTCCCGGGCCGCCGGCTGCGCACGGTCTGGACGCCGGGACACACCCCGGGACACGTATGCCTGCACCTGGAGGAGCAGCATCCGTCGAACCTGCCCGGCAACGGCCGCCTCTTCTCCGGCGATCACCTGCTCCCCGGCATCTCCCCGCACATCGGCCTGTACGAGGACCCGGACGACGACGTCATGACGGACCCGCTGGGCGACTACCTGGCGTCGCTGGAGCGGGTCGGCCGGCTGACGCCCGCGGAGGTGCTGCCCGCGCACCAGCACGCGTTCACGGGGGCGCCGGCCCGCGTGGAGGAGCTGCTCGCGCACCACGAGACGCGGCTGCAGGACGTCCGCCAGCTGCTGGTGGAGGCGCCGAAGACAGCATGGGAGCTGGCGGTCGCGATGGAGTGGAACCGGCCGTGGGACCAGATCCGCTTCGGCTCGCGCAACATCGCCGTATCGGAGGCGGAAGCCCACGTGCGCAGGCTGGTGAAACGCGGCTCGGCGGAGGCGGTCCCCGGCTCGGACCCGGTCCGCTACGCGGCCATCTGACCCGGCGGCGGGCTTGCCATAATGCGGCCATGGACTGGGGGCTGCGCGGCGCGGTGCGGGAAGACGTCGAGACGATCGCCGAGCTGCGCGCCACGGTCCTGCGGCCGGACCTGGAGCGCCTCGGCCGTTACGACGAGCACCGGGTACGGCAGCGGCTGCGCGACCACTTCTCGCCGCGGGACACGTCGATCATCACCGTCGGCGGCGACACCGCGGGCTGCGTCGCCCTCCGCCCGGCCGACGACAGCCAGTGGCTGGAGCACTTCTACCTGGCGCCGCGACATCAGGGACGCGGACTGGGCTCGGCGGTCCTGCGCGAGCTGCTGGAGGGCACCGACGCCACCGTCCGCCTGCAGGTCCTGCAGGGCAGCCCGGCCCGCCGCCTCTACGAGCGGCACGGATTCGCGGTGGAGCACGAGGACCCCGTCGACGTCTTCATGATCAGACGCGGTACATGCCTACGGAGTCATGCCCGGCCACATCACTGAAGCCGAACTTCTCGTAGAGGAAGCGCGCGGGCCCGTCCGCGATCAGCGACACATACGCGGTGGCAGGCGCCCGCCGGTCCAGCTCCTCGGTGAGCGCGGCCATGATGCGCCGCCCGAGCCCCCGCCCCTGGTGCGCCGGGTGCACGCACATATCGACGATCTGGAAGGCGGTCCCTCCGTCACCGACGACCCGGCCCATCCCGATCGGCTCGCCTTCGTGATGGAGCACCACCCCGTGCCAGGTGTTCCGCAGTCCGATCTCGACGGCCTCGGCCGCCCGGTCCGAGAGCCCGGCATCGGTCCGCAGCCGCCGGAAGACCTCGACAGACGGCACACCGACGCGCAGCTCGTAAGGGTCCACAACACCAGTCATGGATTACATCCTACGCAAGGTAAACTCGCAGACTGCCCCCCGCGGGGGAAGCCGGTGCGACTCCGGCGCTGACCCGCAACCGTAAAGCCGGAGCACCCGCCCGGGGCATTGCAGGCTCGAGACCGTCGAGGAATACGGAGCTGAGCCGGTGCCCCGCGCCGTGCGCGGAGTGACGGCGCCGTGTCCAGCTGCGACGCCCGCCGACCACGAAAGGCACCAACCCCGCCATGGTTCCCATACGCCGTACCGGCCTCATCAGCGCGACAGCGCTCGCCGCGCTCTGCGTCACCCTCGCGCCGGCGGCGACCGCCGCCTCGTCCGCCAAGGACGGCCTCTACGGCGACAAGGACCCGACCCACGACGGCGTCTGGCGCACCTCGATCGCGATGCTCGCGCAGCAGCGCGACGGGTACGTACCCGCCGGGACCGCGACCCGCTGGCTCCGCGCCCAGCAGTGCGACAACGGCGCCTACATGTCCTACCGCGCCGACACCGCCAAGGCCTGCGACCCGAAGAAGCTGGACACCAACGCCACCGCCGCCGCGGTCCAGGCGCTGGCCGCCACCGGGAGCAACACCGACGGCAGCACCGTCGAGAAGGCGGTCGCCTGGCTCAAGACCAGCCAGAACAAGGACGGCGGCTGGCCGTTCTACGCCGGCGCCCCCTCCGACGCCAACTCCACCGCCGTCGTCATCGGCGCCCTCACCGCCACCGGCGCCCGCCCGGCGAGCGTCGTCAAGGGCGGCAAGTCCCCGTACGACGCCCTCGCCGCGCTCCGCCTCCCGTGCGACGCGAAGCCGGCCGAGAAGGGCGCGTACACCTTCCAGCCGGACAAGAACAACAAGCTCTACGCCAACGACTACGCCACCGCCGCGGCCGCCCTCGCCGGCTTCGGCTCCGGCCTCTCGGTCAACGCGCCCGACGCCGACAAGCCGGTCAAGGCCCCGGAGTGCGCCACGAAGGAGACCCCCGCCGTCGCCGCGGAGGGCGCAGCGGCGTACCTGGACAAGAAGCTCGCGAAGACCGGCCACCTCATCAGCGCGATGGACGGCAAGTCGCCCGACCACAACGCCACCACGGTCGCCGTCCTCGCGCTGGCCGCCGGCGGCCACACCGAGGCCGCGAAGAAGCCGTACGCCTGGCTGGAGAAGAACTCCGCCGCCTGGTCCAAGACCACCCCGGCCGCCCTCGGCATGCTCGTCCTGGCGGCCCAGGCGACGGGCGAGACCCCGCCGGCGAAGACGGTCAAGGCCCTGAACGCGTCCGGCCCGGCACCGGTGAAGCGGGCCACGGGCAGCGAGACCAAGGAGGAGGACAGCGACGACGGCGTCAACACGACCGTGATCGCCGTGATCGCCGTCGGCCTGGTCGCCGGCATCGGCGGCGGCCTCCTGGTCAGCCTGCGCCGAAAGCGCCAGTCGTGAGGCGCGTCCTGGCGCTCGCTCTCGGCACGGCGCTGGCCGCGCTCATGGCCACCCCGGCCCAGGCCGCATCCGCGTACCGCTACTGGTCCTTCTGGGAGACGAAGGGCAGCACCTGGTCGTACGCCACGAAGGGCCCGGCCATCGCCCGCCCCGCGGACGGCGACGTGGTCGGCTTCCGCTACGCCGTGAGCGAGGACTCCGGCTCGGCGGCGAAGCCGCGCACGAAGCCGTCCTTCGATACGGCGTGCGCGGACACGCCCGCCGCCGGCGGCGGCAAGAAGCGCGTCGCCGTGGTGATCGACTTCGGCACCCCGAAGGACGCCGCGACCAAGGCGACCCCGCCGAAGCCCCGCACGGACTGCGCGACGCTGCCGGAGGACGGCACGGCAGCGGAAGCGCTCGCGCTGGCGGCAAAGCCCCTCCGCACCGGCTCGGACGGCCTGATCTGCGCGATCGCCGGCTACCCGAAGTCGGGCTGCGCGGAAACGGTGGACACGGAGGCGGAGAAGAAGACCAAACCCGCCGCCGAGGACAAGCAGGACGACGGCGGCCCGTCGGTCGGCCTCTTCGCGGGCGCCGCCGCAATCTCCATCCTGGCCGCCGCCACCATCTGGCAGCTACGCCGCCGCCGCACATGACGAACAAGCAGCACCAGGCGAGCCCCGCCCGGCCGGGCGGGGCCGCCCACCCCCGTAAACCCAACCCTCTTCGCGCGCCGCAGGCGACACGCTCCAACTCGCTCCCCGCAGGGGCCTGGTGGCTCTGGGCGCTCGCCCTCGCCACCGCCGCCTCCCGGACGACCAACCCGCTCCTCCTGGCGCTCCTGATCGCGACCGCCGGCTATGTCGTCGCCGCCCGCCGCACGGACGCCCCCTGGGCGCGCTCGTACACCGCCTTCCTCAAGCTCGGGCTGATCGTCCTCCTCATCCGCCTCCTCTTCGCGATCCTCCTCGGCTCCCCCATCCCGGGCACCCACACCCTCTTCACCCTCCCCGAAGTCCCCCTCCCCGACTGGGCGCAGGGCGTCCGCCTCGGCGGCAGGGTGGCGGCCGAGCCGCTGGTCTTCGCCTTCTACGACGGGCTCAAGCTGGCCACGCTGCTCATCTGCGTAGGCGCCGCGAACGCCCTCGCCAACCCGGCCCGCCTGCTCAAATCCCTCCCGGGCGCGCTCTACGAGGCCGGGGTGGCGGTGGTCGTAGCCATGACCTTCGCTCCCAATCTCATCGCCGACGTCCAGCGCCTCCGCGCCGCACGGCGCCTCCGCGGCCGCGCGGACCGCGGCTTCCGCGGCCTGCTCCAGGTCGGCCTTCCCGTCCTCGAAGGCGCCCTCGAGCGCTCGGTGGCCCTCGCCGCCGCGATGGACGCCCGCGGCTACGGCCGCGCCAACCCCGTCTCCCCCGCCGTCCGCCACACCACCACCGCCCTCACCCTCGGCGGCCTGCTCGCCGTCTGCGTCGGCACCTTCGGCCTGCTCACCGCGCAAGGCGCCACCTACGGCCTCCCGGCCCTGCTCGCCGGCCTCGCCGCCGCCCTGGCGGGCCTGCGCGTCGGCGGCCGCCGCACCCTGCGCACCAACTACCGCCCGGACCGCTGGACTCCACGCGCCTGGCTGGTGGCCGCCTCCGGCCTCCCGGCCGCGGCCCTCATGATCTACACCGCAATCCACGACCCCGCCGCCCTGACCCCGTCGGTCAACCCGCTGACCGCCCCCGAGCTGCCGCTCCTGCCCGCCGCCGGCATCGCCATCGCCCTCCTCCCGGCGCTGCTCGCCCCGGCGCCGGCCACGCCCCGCCGCGACGCGGCCCACGAC
>NZ_JAAKZV010000273.1 GCF_011044975.1 Streptomyces coryli
CCCATACGCCCACTCCCCGCCGATGAACCGCTCCGCGGCCATCGTCGGCGTCAGCTCCGCGAGCACCCCCACCCACGACCCGACCAGCTCCGCCAGCGACTCCAGCGCCATCGGCAGCACCCACAGCAGCACGAAGAGCACCGCCAGCGCCCCCGCCGTGCTGCGCACCACCGCGCCGAGCCCGACCGCCAGCACCGCCACCATGGCCAGGTAGTACCCCATCGCCAGCACCTGCCCGGTGGCCGCACCGGCCGCGACCGGCGCCGCATAGTCCCCCAGCGGCCCCACGCTCGTCACCAGCCCCAGCGCTGCCACCGGCACCCCGGCCGCGAACACCGCCGCACCCGCCACCACCGCCTTCGCCCCGAGCAGCCGCCCCCGCGAGGGCACGCACGCCAGCGAGACGCTCATCGACCGCGACGCGAACTCGGCCGTCACCGCCAGCAGCGCCAGCGCCCCGAAGACGATGTTGACCCCGTACAACACCCCGGTCCCCGCCAGCGGCGCGACCGCCACCGAGTGCAGAGGCTCGTCCGTCCCCTCCAGGTTGTTGCCGACCGTCAGCGCCGTCCCGGGCGCGACCAGCAGCATCAGCGCCACCGCCCCCGCCAGGAACCACCAGGTCGACCGTACGGACCGCAGCTTCAGCCACTCGGCCGCCGCCGCTTCCTGAAAGCCGCTCACACCGCCACCGCCCCGTACTCCACGTCACCCTCCGTCAGCCGCATGTACGACTCCTCCAACGACGACTCCACCGCCCGCAACTCATGCACCCGCAGCCCCAGTTCGTACGCAAGATCTCCGACCTGCTCCACACTCGGCCCGGTCACCGTCAGCTCACCGGCCCCCGTCCACCGCGCGTCGAGCAGTACCTCGGCGAGCGGCTCGAGCGCAGGCCCGCGCACGACCACCCCCGCCCCCCGCAGCAGCCGCTCCATCGGCTCGTCCGCGATCAGCCGCCCCTTCCCGAGCACCACCAGCCGGTCCGCGGTCTGCTCCATCTCGCTCATCAGATGCGAGGAGACGAAGACGGTCCGCCCTTCCCCCGCAAGGGACTTCAGCAGCGTGCGAATCCACCGCACCCCGTCCGGATCGAGCCCGTTCACCGGCTCGTCCAGCATCAGCACCTCGGGGTCGCCGAGCAGCGCCCCCGCGATGCCGAGCCGCTGGCTCATCCCGAGCGAATACGACCCGGCGCGCCGCCCCGCGGCCTCGGCCATCCCCGTAAGCCCGAGGACCTCCTCGACCCGCGCGTACGGAATCCGCTGGCTCAGCGCCATCGCCCGCAGATGATCGCGCCCGCTGCGATGCGGGTGCACGGCCTTCGCGTCCAGCAGCGCCCCGATGGTGCGCAGCGGCCGCTCCAGCTCGCGGTACGGGCGGCCGCCGATCAGCGCCGCGCCGGCCGTCGGCCGGTCGAGGCCGAGGATGATCCGCATCGTCGTGGACTTCCCGGCCCCGTTCGGGCCGAGAAAGCCGGTGACGGTGCCGGGCTTCAGCTCCAGCGAGAGATCGTCCACGGCGGTCTTGGCGCCGTAGCGCTTCGTCACGCCCTGCAGGCTGATCATGAGACTCCTTCGGGAGTACGGTCCATGGATTCCGGGTCCGCCGCGCGGCGCCGCATCCGCACCGCCCGCACCCCTTCGTGCAGCAGCGTGATGCCGAACGCCATCGCCAGCCCGAGCGCGACCCCGTACAACGGCTTCTCCTCAAAGGCCCGCCCCCCGAGATAGCCGAGCCCCGCGGAATACACGGCCCAGGTCACGGCGGCCACGACGGCGTACCGGGTGAAGTCCCGCCGCGGAAACCCGGTCGCCCCGGTGGTGAGCGTGGCGGCGGTGCGCCCGCCCGGGATATACCGCGCGACGATCAGCACAAGACCGCCCCGCTCCTCGAGCAACCGCCCCACGCGCTCATACGCCCGCTGCGTCCGGCCCCCCGGCTTCAGCCGAGCGAAGAGCCGCGGCCCGGCGCGCCGCCCGATGGCGTACGAGACGTGATCCCCGGTGAGCGCGCCCAGCGCGCCGACGACGATGACCAGCACGAGATGCGGATCGCCGGTGGCCGCCGCGAACACGCCGAGCGTGATCACGAGAGTCTCGCTGGGCACGACGGGGAAGAAGCCGTCGAGGGCCGCGATGGCATAGAGCGCCAGGTAGACCCAGGGTGTGGTGACCACGCCTTCAACGGCGTGAACTATGGCGTCATTCATGTAAGCGAAGCTACGAAGCGGACCCTGGCTCCGGCCGTACACGAAGGGAAGCGACAACCCCTGACTTTCGTCAGGATGCCTTCGACGCCCAAGCCGCCCTTTCGAGGCCGAGACGACGCCCCATCAAGCCCGGCCGGCGCTTGAGGCCGAGCGCCGCAGGCGCGATAAGCCCGCCGCAGGCGAATCCCTTACTTTCGACAGCACCGCGGCCGACAGGCCGCCCCGTACCGTGAAGCCCATGATCCGGCTCTCCGACCCCCTCCTCCGCCTGGCGCGCAGCCCTCGCACGCTGGACGCGCTGGTCTGGCTGCTGATCATGATTCCGCTGCTCTCCGCCCAGCGGATGCCCGGCGGGGAGGAGCAGGCCACCGGCATCCCCCTCCTCTGGACCCAGATCGCCGCGGTCCCTCTCCTCGCGCTCGCCTGCTGGTACGCCCGCCGCGCCCCGCTCCTCGCCGCCGCCGTGCCCATCGCCCTGGGGCTGGCCGCGACCCCGGAGCTGTTCACGAACAACTTCACCTTCGCCCAGGTGATCCTCTGCTTCCTCCTCGGCCGCCGCTCGGGCGCCACCCGCGGGCCGCTGCTCCTGTTCGTCGCCGCCGCCGTGACCGGCCTGGTCCTGCTCAGCATCGTCCCGGGCGCCAGCGTCCCCGGCTGGGGCACGCTCCTGCTGACGCTGCTCTTCGGCGGCGTGCTGCCGTGGCTCGTCGGCCGTTACGCCCGCCAGCAGGCGGAACTCGTCCGCACCGGCTGGGAGCTCGCCGAACGCCTGGAGCGCGAGCAGGAGTTGGTCGCCGACCGGATGCGGCTGCGCGAACGCTCCCGCATCGCGGGCGACATGCACGACTCCCTCGGCCACGAACTCGGACTCATCGCGCTGCGCGCCGCGGCGCTGCAGGTCAGCCCCCGCCTGGACGACGCCGACCGCACGTCCGCGGCCGAGCTCCGCGAGGCCGCCGCGACCGCCACCGAGCGGCTGCGCGAGATCATCGGCGTGCTCCGCGAGGACGGCGAGGACGCGCCCGTACACCCCGCGGACGACACCATCGAGGCCCTGGTCAAACGCGCCCGCGACTCCGGCATGGCAGTCACGCTCGAGCAGCCCGGTGACGCCGGTTCTCCGCTCCCGCCCATGGCCGACCGCGCGCTCTACCGGGTAGTCCAGGAGGCCCTCACCAACGCCGCCAAGCACGCCCCGGGCGCCGCCGTCACCGTCACCCTGCGCCGTACGAACGGCACGGCCGAGGTCGCCGTGGCCAACGAGCCACCCCCCGCAGGCCCGCTGCCGTCAGCAGCGGTCTCCGGCGGCTACGGTCTCGTCGGCCTCGACGAGCGCGTCCGCCTCGCCGGCGGGACTCTCCATGCACAGCCTGTGGACAGCGGATTCGAGGTCAAGGCCCGCCTCCCGGTCACCCCGGGCGCCGCCGCCACCCCGCCCCGCGAGTACGTCTCCCAGCGCGAACTGGCCGCCGCCCGCCGCAAGGTCCACCGCGGCATCCTCGACGCCATCTGGATCCCGATTGCCGGCACGATCGCCATCGCCGTGGTGCTGTACGGCTTCAACATCTACACCTCGTACCGCTCCGTCCTGGATGCCGACACTTACGCCGACCTGCACATCGGCCGGCCGGAGCACACCGTCGAACAGCACCTCCCCGCCTACCAGGCCGACGACGACACCCGCCCGGAACACGCCCCACCGGACCCGCCCGGCACCGACGAATGCCGCTTCTACCGCACCACGGCATGGAGCCTGGACCCGGCGTACCGCCTGTGCTTCACGGACGGCCGCCTCAGTCACAAGGGCAAGGTCAAGACGCAGCCGTAGCCCCGTCCGGCGTCCCATCGGGTGCGGCCTCCAGATGCGCCTTCAGCCGCCCCAGCGTCGTCGCGATATGCGCACCATTCGCCCCCGGCCGATTGACGATCCCGGTGATCAGAATCGCCGCCGGAATGAACCACAACGGCGCCCGCACCCAACTCGTCTCGGTCACCGTGCACCCCTCCCCGCCACCCTCGGCCGGCGCGATGTCGTACTGCCACCGCGAGACCGGAATCCCCGGCGGCCCCGCCGTCACCTCGAAGGCGAAGCACCGCCCGGGATCCGCGTCGGTGATACGGCACGTGGTGACCCACCGCCGCACCCCGTTGCGATTGCGCCCCCGGAAGCGCGCCCCGACCGCGGCGCCCGTCGCCCCGTCCGCCCACTCGGCGGCGTACTGCTCCGCCGTGAACCGCGCCAGCGCCGGCGGATCGCTGATGACGCGATACGCCGCGGTCGGGGTGGAGCGGATGGTCACGGACCCGGTGGCGGCGGGCTCGGGGTAGCGCGGGATGCGTCGCGGTATCTCCATCGGACGGGCCTCCTCCGCGGTGATGTAATCGCTGATTACATCAGCAGGTTACCCACGGGTCAATAACCCGTCGCCGCATACGTGTTGAGCACCTGCTCCGCCAGCGACTCCGCCCGCTCGGCCGGCAGAAACCCGTCCACGATCATCTGCGCCAGCCCGTATACGAGCGCCTGCGCACCCAGCGCCACCACCTCCGGATCCCCGGGCGGCAGCTCCCCGTCCCGCTGCGCCGCGACCACCAGACCGTTCAGCAGCAGCTCCAACTCACCCAGCCGCGGCCGCAGTTCCTCCGGCTGACTGGCCCCGAACACCCGCGACCGCAGCAGCCCGAACCGATGCGGATGCCGGATCGCGTACCGCACGAACCCGAGCCCGAACGCCCGCATCACAGGACCCTCCGCAGCACCCGCGGCCTCCCCCTGCCACGCCGCGAAGTCCTCCAGCACCTCCCCGGCGACCGCCGTCAGCAGCGCCTCCCGGTCGGCGAAGTGCCGGAACGGCGCCCCCGGCGACACCCCGGCCCGCCGGGCCACCTCCCGCACCCGGACCGCCTCCGCCCCGCCCTCGTCGAGCAGTTCGAGCGCCGCGGCGACCAGCGCCGACGGCAGCGAGCCATGGTGATAGCCGGAGCGCTGCATGCCCTGAGTACTACCACCACCCCCCGCCCCGGGGTTCATGAAAGTCCACCCCCCACTGGCCGCGTACGCCCAGTGCCGCCGCCGATCACCGTCCGTAACTTCGATGACAGGTCGAAAAGAGACACGCACTCACCAACGACGAGGAGTCGAGGACGATGTTCGGACGCAAGGGAAACAAGGCAGGCAGGCAGCACCCCGCAGGCGGCGAAGCGCTCCGCCTGGTCAAGGTCACCAAGTCCTACGGCGAGGCCGACAGCGCCGTCACCGCCCTCGACGGCGTCACCCTCAGCCTCCCCGCCGGCACCTTCACCGCCGTGATGGGCCCCTCCGGCTCCGGCAAGTCCACCCTCCTCCAGTGCGCCGCCGGCCTGGACCGCCCCGACAACGGCATCGTCATGGTCGACGGCACCGAGATGACCGGCGGCACCGAGGCCGAGCTGACCAAGTTCCGCCGCGGCCGCATCGGCTTCGTCTTCCAGCAGTACAACCTGCTGCCCACCCTCAACGTCCTGCAGAACACCGTCCTGCCGCTGAAGCTCGCAGGGCGTCGCGTCAACCGCGCCCACGCCCGCGAGGTCCTCCAGCGCGTAGGCCTCGGCGACCGGGTGAGCCACCGCCCCGACCAGCTCTCCGGCGGCCAGCGCCAGCGCGTCGCCATCGCCCGCGCCCTGGTCACCGAGCCCAGCGTGGTCTTCGCCGACGAGCCCACCGGCGCCCTGGACACCCGCAGCGCCCGCGAGGTCCTGCGCCTGCTCCAGGAGGCGGTACGGGTCCACGGCCGCACCGTCGTCATGGTCACCCACGACCCGGTCGCCGCCTCGTACGCCGACTCGGTCCTCTTCCTCGCCGACGGCCGCCTGGCCGGCCGCATGGACCGCCCGACCGCCGACGCCGTGGCCGAGCGCATGGCCCACCTCGGCGACGAGTACGCCACCGACACCACGACCCCCGCCTACGCCACCCCCGCTGGAGTGTGACGACGATGTTCTCCCTGGCCCTGCACTCCATCCGCAAGCGACCGGGCCGCTTCGCGGCCACCCTGCTCGCCGCCTTCCTCGGCGCGACGATCATCATGACCTTCAACTCGATGCACGACACGGCCGGCGCCGCGGGCGTCGACAAGGTCAGCTCCGAATCCCTCTCCACGGCGGCCGCGGTCGTCGGCGGCTACGGCTCGCTCCTGGTCTTCTTCGCCATCGCCTCGACGCTGACGGTCAACGTCCGCCAGCGCGAGAGCGAGATGGACCTCCTCCGCTCCGCCGGCGCCACCCCCGCCCAGCTCAAGCGCATGGTCGTCGTCGAAGCCGCGGTCGTCGCGCTCCTCGGCGCCGCCCTCGCGATCGTCCCCGCGATGCTCGCCGGCAACGCCCTGCTCGACCTCTTCAAGGACAGCGGCCAGGTCAAGGACTCGGTCGACCACTCCTTCGGCCCGATCGCGCTCTCCTCGGGCATCGACATCACCCTCCTCGCCGCCGTCGGCGCCGCCTTCCTGGCCGTACGCCGCGCGACGAAGGCGCACGACAAGAAGCCCCAGCGCACCCGCCTGCGCACCATCTCCGGCTACGCGGCCCTCGGCCTCGGCGTAGCGATGTGCCTGACCACCTTCGCGATGGGCAAGGACGCGGGCCCGGAGGCCATGGCCCCGCCCGCCTACGGCGCGATCATGCTCTCGGTCGGCTTCGCGGTCTTCTCGCCCCGCCTCCTGGCGGCGATCGTCGGCAAGTCCGGCGACCTGAGCCTCACGGCCGCGAACCTCCGCCACCGCACCGCCCAACTCTCCGGCGTCCTGATGCCGCTGATCCTCTTCGTCGGCATCACCACCGCGACCCTCTACATGCAGGCGGTCGAGAACGACCACATCAAGCAGTCCGGCATCGCGAAGACCATCGACGACAAGCAGCTGGAAACCCTCAACTTCGTCGTCGTCGGCATCATCGCCGCCTTCGCCTGCGTCATGCTGATCAACACCCTGTACGCCACCACCACTTACCGCGGCCAGGAGTTCGGCCAGCAGCGCCTGGCAGGCGCCACCCCCGGCCAGGTGCTCCGCACGGTCGGCCTGGAGTCGCTGATCCTGGCGGCCACCGGCATCTTCTTCGGCACCATCGCCGCCATCGCCGGCATCGTCCCCTTCGCCCTGGCCCGTACGGACTCCATGCCCGAGCAAGGCCCCGGCATCTGGCTCGCGGTGGCGGGCACGGCAGTGGCCGCGACCCTGGTCACCAGCGTCGCCACGGCCCACCGCCGGCTGCGCACCCCCGCCGTGGAGGCGGTGGCGCTTGCGGCCTGACGCCCCCGGAGTTGTACGGCACCGACCCCCCGGCCCCTTGAACCCTTAGGGAGCCCCGGGGGGTTAGCCCTACCCCGGGTCCGGTAGCCCACCGCATTCCTCCGCGCCCGCCCGCTTTCTACCGTCGAAGGCATGATGTCGAAGCCGTCGAACCCCGTCCTCCGCACCACCCTCGCCGCCGCGGCAGCCGTCACCGTCGCGGCCGTAGCCGCCTCCTGCACGACGGTCGGCGACGGCAAGGCCGAACACCGCACCTTCGCCCTCCCGTCCGACGCCAAGCAGCTGACGATCGAGACCGACGACAGCGGCCTCACCCTCGTACCGGCCGAGGACGCGAAGACGAAGGACGTGCGCGTCACCCGCTGGTTCCAGGCCAAGAAGTGGAACGGCACCACCGAGACCAGCTGGTCCGCCGACGGCGCCACCCTCCGGCTCAAGACCAAGTGCAGCGGCGTGGTGGTCGACTGCGACTCCCGCCACAAGGTGGAGGTCCCGCAAGGCCTGGACGTCAAGGTGAACGGCCGCGACGGCAGCGTCCGCGCCTCGGGCCTCGACGCCAAGCTCGACATCCGCACGGTGGACGGCTCGATCAACATCCAGGACCCAAAGGCCCCACTGACCCTGAACAGCCGCGACGGCTCGGTGACGGCGGAGGGCATCAAGACCCCGGATGTCCGCGCGACCACGAACGACGGCAGCCTGCACCTCGCCTTCGCCTCGACTCCCGACCGCGTGCAGACGTCATCGCGAGACGGCAGCACGACGCTGGAGCTCCCCGGCAACGACCCGTACAAGATCGCCACCAAGCTCCGCGACGGCAGCCGCCACATCGACGTCCCACGCTCGGACTCAAGCCGCCACACGATCGACTCGCAGGCCAACGACGGCTCGATCACAATCCGCGCGGCCGGCTGAGCCGACCACCGCGGCCTTACGGAGCAAGCAGCCCGATCGCCGCATAGGCAGCGTCCACCCGCGGCCGAGCCAGCTTCCGCGCCCGCTCGGCCCCGCCCCGCAGCACGCTCTCCACATACCCGGGATCGCGCGACAGCTCCCGATACCGCTCCTGCAGCGGCTCGAGCACCGCGATCACGGCATCGGCGACATCCTTCTTCAGCGCCCCATAGGACTCGTACCGCCCGGCCAGCTCATCGGGCCGCTCACCACCCCCGGAACACGCGGCAAGGATGTCCAGCAGATTGCTGACCCCAGGCTTCTTCTCCCGGTCGTACGCAACCTCGCTGCCGCTGTCCGTCACGGCCCGCATCACCTTCCGCCGCACGGCATCGGGATCATCCAGCAGATAGACGACCCCGCCCCCGCCCTCCTCGGACTTGCTCATCTTGGCGCCGGGCTCCTGCAGATTCATGATCCGCGCCGCTACGGGAGGGTGCGTGGCTCTGGGAACGACGAAGGTGTGCCCGTACCGCTGATTGAAGCGGACGGCGAGATCCCGGGTGAGCTCCACATGCTGCGCCTGATCATCACCCACGGGCACCTCCTCGGCCCCGTAGACAAGGATGTCCGCCGCCATGAGCGCCGGATACGTCAGCAGCGACAGCCGCACACTCCGCCCCCGCGCCCGCTCCCGCGCCTCCTTCTCCTTGTACTGGATCATCCGCCGCATCTCCCCGTCCGTCGCCGTGCACTCCAGCACGTACGACAGCCGGGTGTGCTCCTCGACGTGGCTCTGCACGAAAACCGTGCACAGCTCGGGATCCAGCCCGGCCGCGAGATAGGTGGCGGCGGCTTGCCGCGTCAGCCGCCGGATGCGCGCCGGATCGTGATCGACGGTGAGCGCATGCAGATCGGCGATGAAGAACAGCGCACCTGGGCGATGCTGGTCGACCCGGACCCACTGCCGCAGGGCACCGAGAAGGTTCCCGAGGGTCAGGCTGCCGCTGGGGGTGACGCCGCTGAGCGTGATGGTCATGTCTCTCATCTCCGTGAGTCCGTGCCGCGACCGCCGGCCAGGAAGCGTGAGCGGAGAGAGCTGCTCAGAAACGCGAAACGGCCGCCGGAAGCGGCGGCCGCGAGTACATACGCGCAGGTGGGACGGCCGCCGTCAGGCGGGCCACCACTGATGCGTGCGCGTGTGCGTGTGCGTGAACATGGCACCAGACTACACCGAGTGTCCTGGGCCACGATCGGTTGACATGGCGTTCGCCGATCCGTAAGGTTCATCGGGTTGCCACAGAGCCGGTCAGGTTCAGCGGCAGCACCTCAGCCGCCGTTAGGCGGCACCTCCACTACGACTGCAAGATCCCCGGACCGGGTCTATTTCGGCATGCCGAAAATACGATTCGAAGGCCCGATTAGGAGCCTCCAGGGAAATCCGCTAACG
>NZ_JAAKZV010000274.1 GCF_011044975.1 Streptomyces coryli
CCCCTGCCCCCTCGGGCCTCGGCCTGCGGGGGCCGGCCGGTGGCGCCGCCGTCGGGCTCGCGCTCGGCCTCCGGCGGGTGCTCGGTGAGCCAGCGGGTGATCGCGATCCGGGCCGCCGGGGTCTGCGCGTGGTCGAGCCACTCGGGCGCGGGGGCGGAGGAGCTGTCCTGGGCGAGCAGCAGGTCCAGGGTGTCGCCGTCGCGCAGCACCGTGCCGAGGCTGACGAGGCGGCCGTTCACCCGCGCGCCGACGCAGGCGTGGGCGGCCTCGCCGTAGCGGGCGTACGCGGCGTCGACGCAGGTGGCGCCCGCGGCGAGGCCGAGCGGCCCGGTGCGGTCGCCGTAAATGGTGATCTCCCGCTCGGCCGCGAGGTCGTCGCGCAGCGTGGACCAGAAGGTGTCCGGGTCGGGGGTGGCCCGCTGCCAGTCCAGCAGCCGGGTCAGCCAGTCGCCGACGCCGCTGCCGGCGGGCCGGGCGAGGGGGTTGTCCAGGGCGATGACGCCGGCCTCGGCGATGCGGTGCATCTGGCGCGTACGGACGAGGACTTCGACGACATGGCCGCGCTCGTCGACGACGGCGGTGTGCAGCGACTGATAGAGGTTGAACTTCGGCGCGGCGATGAAGTCCTTGAACTCCGACACCACCGGCGTGAAGCAGGTGTGCAGCTCGCCCAGCACGGCGTAACAGTCGGCGGGCTCCTCGACCAGCACCAGCAGCCGCGCGAAGTCGCTCTGCCGCAGCTCGCCGTGCTCGCCCTGCCCCGCACGTTTCAGCCGGACGCGGTGCACGGAGACGACATGCCGCGGCCGGAGCTGCACCTGCGCGGCGATACGGGCCTCGCCGAGGATGCCGCGCAGCTCCTCCGCCGTGTCCTGGAGCGGGTCGGGGCGGGCGGCGTGCTCCAGCAGCCGCTCGCGGGTGGCGGCGTAGTCCTCGGGGTGCAGGATCGCGAAGACCAGGTCCTCCAGCTCGGTCTTCACCGTCTGCACGCCGAGGCGCTCGGCGAGCGGGATGAGGACGTCGCGGGTGACGCGGGCGATCCGGGCCTGCTTCTCGGGGCGCATCACGCCGAGGGTGCGCATGTTGTGCAGCCGGTCGGCGAGTTTGATCGACATCACGCGGACGTCGCTGCCGGTGGCGACGAGCATCTTGCGGAAGGTCTCCGGCTCGGCGGCCGCGCCGTAGTCGACCTTCTCCAGCTTGGTGACGCCGTCGACGAGATAGCAGACCTCCTCGCCGAATTCCTCCCGGACTTGGACGAGGGTCACGTCGGTGTCCTCGACCGTGTCGTGGAGGAGGGAGGCGGTCAAGGTGGTGGTCTCGGCGCCGAGTTCGGCGAGGATCAGGGTGACCGCGAGGGGGTGGGTGATGTACGGCTCGCCGGACTTGCGCATCTGGCCGCGGTGGGAGAGCTCGGCGAGCAGGTACGCGCGGCTGAGGGTGTCGAGGTCGGCGTCCGGGAAATAGGCGCGGTGCGCCTTCGCCACATGCTCCAGCGCGTCCGGCACCCGGCCGCGCGGGGCGGCGGCCGCCGACAGCAGTGCGACGCGGCCGAGTCGGCGCAGGTCGAGTCTGGGCCGGCGGCGGGGAACAGCCCCGCCCGCGGGGTCTCCCGAGGATTCCGGGACCGGGCCAACCTCTGCGCTCAACAGGCACCTCCGGCAGGTCAACCGGTGGCAGCGTCGCCCTGGGCAGTCCGTGCTGTGTCGTCCAGGACCTGCCGAACCGGTGCTTGATGCTACCGAGCCCATCACGGAGCGCGACGCCGCTCTCGCCGAGAGTGCGCCGGATCACCTAATCGA
Organism: Streptomyces coryli; assembly: GCF_011044975.1. Taxonomy (GTDB): domain Bacteria; phylum Actinomycetota; class Actinomycetes; order Streptomycetales; family Streptomycetaceae; genus Streptomyces; species Streptomyces coryli. The sequence continues at coordinate 1,803 of NZ_JAAKZV010000274.1, forward strand.
GCGAATTGCCACCGGGTTTGGGGGTGTGCTGGCCGTTTTTGACGCTGCGAGCTGCGTAGTGAGGTCCTCAGCGGCGCGCAGTGGCGCTCAGCGGCCCTCGGCCGCGCTCAGAGCCAGCCGTCCTCGGTACGGCCCTCCGCCACGATCACCGCGGGTCCGGTCATCTCCACGGCCCCGTCCGGGTGCTCGGTGATCACCAGCCGGCCGCCGGGCACATCCACCGTGTACGTCTCCGGCCGGCCCGTAACGGCCGGGTCCACGCCGTCCCGCCGCGCGCTGGCCACCGCGACCGCGCAGGCGCCGGTGCCGCAGGAGCGGGTCTCGCCGGAGCCGCGCTCATGCACCCGCATGGCCACATGCCGGGGGCCGCGGTCGACCACGAACTCCACGTTCACACCGTCGGGATACGCCCCCGCAGGGGCCACGCCGGGCGCGCGGAAGAGGTCGCCCGCCTCGTCGAGGTCGTCGATGAAGGCGACCGCGTGCGGGTTGCCCATATTGACGTGCCGGGCGGGCCAGGAGCGGTCGCCGACGCTGACGGTGACGTCGCCGTCGATGAGCCGGGCGGCGCCCATCCCGACCGTGACATCGCCGTCCTTGGCCAGGTGCACCCGCCGGATCCCGGCGCGGGTGGCGATGGCCAGGTCGCCGGCCTCCACGAGGCCCGCGCGCCGCAGATAGAGGGCGAAGACGCGGCTGCCATTGCCGCACATCTCCGCGACGCTGCCGTCGCTGTTGCGATAGTCCATGAACCACTCGGCCTCGGCCGCCATCTCCCGGGCCTCCGGGTGCGCCGCGGACCGCACGACGCGCAGCAGCCCGTCACCACCGATCCCGGCCCGCCGGTCGCACAGCTTGGCGACGTCGGCGGCGGACAGCTCGATGACGCCCTCGGCGTCCGGAACGATCACGAAGTCGTTCTCGGTGCCGTGGCCCTTGAGGAAGTGCAGCGCGTTCACGCGATCAATCGTACGGGGCGGCGCCGACAACGGCCGCGCCGCGGCTCGTACGGCCCTCAGCGAAGCCGGGCCACGCGCCAGACGGCGAGCGCCGCCAGCACCGCGACCAGCCCGAGATACAGCGCCACGATCCGCCAGTCGGCCTTGCGTCCCGACCCCTTCGGCGGCAGCCCGGGCAGCACGTAACCGACCCTGCGGGCCGCCATCATCGCCCAGCCGCCGGCGCAGCAGGTGATCAGCAGGCCGAGCATCGCCACGACCGCGCCGCTGTCCCCGAACTCGAAGGCGAGCGGGAAGGCGAACATCAGCGAGCCGAGGACCGCCAGCACGACGATCGGGGCGAGCTGCCAGAAGCGCAGCAGCTTCGGCGGGCGCAGCTCGCGGAAGGACTCGCCGCCTTCTGCCGCTGCCGCCTGCTCGTCCTCGTCGGGACCATCCGCGGCGAGACCGCCGGGCGTCAGCTCGTCAGCCGCAGGCAGCTCCTGCGGCTCCGGCTTCCGACGGGTGTCACGAGGGCCGGCCTCCATTGCCACATGCCCTCCCTCAACCTCCGGCGGTACCGATCGAATACGGCTCGATTCGCATTGATGATGGCACGCCCCGGAACCCCTCAAGCACCACGGGGACGTCCCGATGCCATCACGTGATCAGCCTGTGACCGGTCGTTCGAGCAGGGCTCGCGCCTGTCCCTCGAGCCTCTCCTGACCGGCGCTCGCACCGCTCAGCCAGTGCACCCGCGGGTCCCGGCGGAACCACGAGTCCTGGCGCCGCGCGAAGCGCTTGGTGGCGCGCACGGTCTCGTCGCGCGCCTCCTGCTCCGTGCACTCGCCGGCGAGGAACGCGAGCACCTGCTGATAGCCGAGCGCCCTGGACGCCGTACGGCCCTCGCGCAGCCCCTTGCCCTCGAGGGTGCGCACCTCGTCCACGAGCCCCGCCTCCCACATCCGGTCGACCCGGAGCGCGATCCGCTCGTCGAGCTCGGGGCGGGGGACCTCGACGCCGATCTGGACGGCGTCGTAGACCGACTCGTGGGTGGGGAGGTTGGCGGTGAACGGCCGCCCGGTGATCTCGATGACCTCGAGGGCGCGGACGATGCGGCGGCCGTTGCTCGGCAGGATGGTGCGCGCGGCGTCCGGGTCGGCGGCGGCCAGGCGCGCGTGCAGGACGCCGGAGCCGGCGTCGGCGAGCTCGGCCTCGAGGCGGGCGCGTACCGCCGGGTCCGTACCGGGGAAGTCGAGGGTGTCGATGGCGCCGCGGATGTACAGGCCGGAGCCGCCGACCAGCACGGGGGTCTTTCCGGCGGCGAGCAGCCGGTCGATCTCGGCGCGGGCGAGCCGCTGGTACTCGGCTACGCTCGCGGCCTCGGTCACGTCCCAGATGTCGAGCAGGTGATGCGGCACCCCCTGCCGCTCGGCCTCCGTCAGCTTGGCGGTGCCGATGTCCATCCCGCGGTAGAGCTGCATGGAGTCGGCGTTGACGACCTCGCCGCCGAGGTGGCGGGCGAGGGCGACGCCGAGGTCGGACTTGCCGGCGGCGGTGGCGCCGACGACGGCGACGACCTGCGGTGCGGGGGCTGGGAGAGGTGCGGCTGCGGTCACGCCGTAAGTCTCGCAAAGGCTGGAAAGTCAGCGACACGCAGCGCCCGGCCACGAACGAGCGACGTGACGTGCCGCCCCCGGGGTCGTTTGGCGTTGCGAGGTTCCGACCGCCGGTTTGCGGACCGATAGCCGGAGCGACGCAATGAGACGCTCCGGATGGTGCGGAATTTCGCCCACATGAGTCAGCTATGGAGTGATAATGGGCGTTCTTGACACGCTTCTCCGCCGCAAGAAGAACCCGTCAACCGATGAGGCGGCGTCGGCCACCCAGACGGCCGCACCCGCCGAGGAGGCGGGGGCCGACGCTGCTGCCGCCGCGGCGACGGAGGCGGCCGACGGCGCCGCTGCCGAAGGGGGTGACCAGGCCCCGGCGGAGGAAGCGGAGACCGAAGCCGCGGCCAAGGCCGACACCGGCGCGGGCACCATCCCGCAGCAGCAGACCCCGCAGGACGCCCCCGACAGTGAGTCCGGAGAGGGCGCGCGCAAGTAAGGCGCGTCGCTGGGTGCGCGCCGGTGGGGCGCGCACCCGGGTATCCGGCGTTACGGGTAGGCGGGTTCCGGTATCCGGGTTTCGCTTGACACCAAAATCGAACATCCATTCAGATGGAGGTCTCCGGCCGCCCGCGATCCGCGGTTATCCACAGGTCGGGGCGGCGTCCGGCCGCATTGTCAGTGGCAGGCGCTAGCGTCGTGGACGTGAAGCGATCGAACCAGACATCCCGGGTGGAGCCCATGGCAGCAAGTGACCGCGAGAAGGCGCTGGACGCCGCTCTCGCCCAGATTGAACGGCAATTCGGCAAGGGCGCGGTCATGCGTCTCGGTGAGCGTCCCAATGAGCCCATCGAGATCATCCCCACCGGCTCGACCGCTCTCGACATCGCCCTCGGCGTCGGCGGCATCCCGCGCGGCCGTGTGGTGGAGGTGTACGGCCCGGAGTCCTCCGGTAAGACGACCCTCACGCTGCACGCCGTGGCCAACGCGCAGAAGGCCGGCGGCTCGGTGGCGTTCATCGACGCCGAGCACGCCCTCGACCCCGAGTACGCGAAGAAGCTCGGCGTCGACATCGACTCCCTGATCCTCTCCCAGCCGGACAACGGCGAGCAGGCCCTGGAGATCACGGACATGCTCGTCCGCTCCGGCGCCCTCGACCTGATCGTGGTCGACTCCGTCGCGGCGCTCGTCCCGCGCGCGGAGATCGAGGGCGAGATGGGCGATTCGCATGTGGGTCTGCAGGCCCGGCTGATGAGCCAGGCGCTCCGTAAGATCACCAGCGCGCTCAACCAGTCGAAGACCACCGCGATCTTCATCAACCAGCTGCGCGAGAAGATCGGCGTGATGTTCGGCTCCCCGGAGACCACCACCGGTGGCCGGGCGCTGAAGTTCTACGCCTCGGTGCGGCTGGACATCCGCCGCATCGAGACCCTGAAGGACGGCACCGACGCGGTCGGCAACCGCACCCGCGTCAAGGTCGTGAAGAACAAGGTGGCCCCGCCCTTCAAGCAGGCCGAGTTCGACATCCTCTACGGCCAGGGCATCAGCCGCGAGGGCGGTCTGATCGACATGGGCGTGGAGCACGGCTTCGTCCGCAAGTCCGGCGCCTGGTACACGTACGAGGGCGACCAGCTCGGCCAGGGCAAGGAGAACGCCCGCAACTTCCTGAAGGACAACCCCGATCTCGCCAACGAGATCGAGCGGAAGATCAAGGAAAAGCTGGGCGTCGGCGTCAAGCCGGAGGCGGCGGAGGCCGAGCCGGCCGCGGATGCCGCCGCTGCCACTGCCGCACCGGCTGCGGACGCCGCGGCGGAGAAGAAGGTCCCGGCTCCTGCCGCCAAGACCACCGCCAAGGCCAAGGCCGGCGCGGCGGCGAAGGGTTAGTCCTTGAACGCCGGCCGCGGTGGCTTCGGCTCGTCGAGGGCCGGGCGGAAGTCGTCGCAGGACGCGGACGGCCCGGACGGGGCCGGGCCGGTTGCCGACGAGCGCGATCCCGCCGAGCGGGCGCGGGCCATCTGCCTGCGCCTGCTCACGGGCACGCCCCGTACCCGCAAGCAGCTCGCCGACGCCCTCGCCAAGCGCGACATCCCGGATGAGGTGGCGGAGGAGGTGCTCTCCCGCTTCGAGGAGGTCGGGCTGATCAATGACGCCCAATTCGCGGGCGCCTGGGTCGAGTCCCGCCATCACGGCCGCGGACTCGCCCGCCGCGCCCTGGCGAGCGAGCTGCGCACCAAGGGCGTCGACACCGCGGTGATCGACGAGGCGGTGGCGCAGCTCGACTCCGACCAGGAGCTCGAGATGGCCCGCGAGCTCGTCGCCCGCAAGCTCCGCTCCACCCGCGGCCTCGACCGCGACAAACGCCTCCGCCGCCTGGCGGGCATGCTGGCCCGCAAGGGCTACAACCAGGGCCAGGCCCTGCGGGTCGTACGCGAGGCGCTGGAAGCGGAGGGCGAGGAACTGGAGGAGCTGGAGCACCTCCAGGACTAGCCCCCGGACATAGTGCGGCGGCCCGCCCCGGTTCTCCCGGGACGGGCCGCCGCCGTTTATCCGCTGCGGATCAGCCGCCGCTCACCTGGTCGAAGACCTTCTTCGCCTCCGGCCCCAGCCGCGGTCCCGCCAGCCAGTTGGCGGTCACCGGGCCGATGGACGTCACCGACACCAGCGACCGCTTGCCGCCGTCCTCGGCGAACCAGCCGCCGCCCGACGAACCGGCCGTCATCGTGCAGCCGATCCGGTACATCGTCGGCTGGCTGGCCTGGATCGACAGCCGGCCGACGCCGTCGGTGCACGAGAACGAGCGCTCACCGTCGTACGGCTTCGCGGCCGGGTAGCCCATCGCCGTCGTGTCGCCGACCTCGGACACCTTCGGCGCGTCCCACCACACCGGCGTCGCGGAACCGGTCGTCTCCTGCAGCGACTTGGCCCGGCCGTCCTTCGGCTTCACCTTGAGCACCGCGAAGTCGTACGGCGCGCCGACGCCGCCCTCGGTCCTGCCCTGCGAGATCCACTGGTTGGTGGTGCGAGCCTGGGTCGCCCACCAGATGCCCTGCGGCGCGATCTCCTGCTCGGTCGGCTGCTCGGCCTTCAGCTGCGTCGCCGACTTGCCCTGCGGGTTGTACGACGGCACGAAGGCGACATTGCGGAACCAGCCGCCCTTCTGGCCCGCGTGCACGCAGTGCCCCGCGGTCGCCACCAGGTTGGACTTCCCCGGGTTCGCCGGGTCCGCGACCACCGTGCCGGAGCAGACCATCGACCCCTGCGGGCTGTCGAAGAAGATCTTCCCGACGCCGGGCGTGGTGCGCGTGTAGGGCGTCCGGGCCTGCTGCGCCGGAACCGCCTGCGGTGCCGGGTCCGTTACGCCCTGGTCGTCCGCCACGTCCTCTTCGACGTTCTTGTCCGGGGGCTCCGCGTCCCGCATCCGGTCCGGGTCCCACAGGTCCTCGATGATGGGATTGATGAACTGCTGCGCCTCACGCAGCCAGTCGTCCCGGTCCCACTGCTTCCAGCCGCCGTCCTTCCACTTGTCGAGGTCCTCCATCGACGTCGGCAGGTCGTCGGGCAACTCGATGCCGCCCACCTCCTTGCCCTTCTTCTCGGAGGCGCTCGGCTTGGCGTCCGCGTTGTCGTCGCCGCCGCCCTCGTTGCAGGCGCTCAGCGTCAGCGCGAGCGCGGATACGACGGCGGCCGCGGCCAGGGCGGGCCGGGCTATGAAGCGCATTGGATCGATTCCCCCATTGGATTCATGGATGTCTTTCAGGCGTGTGGCCTTTATGCGGAACACAACTATGCCGTGACGGTGTGGACGGCTCGCAGGGGGCCACCGGTTCCGGACCGCCGCCAGCGGGTGCCAAGGATCTTGGCACCCGCCCGTGTTCTGCCGCCGCGAGCGTCGTTGGTACGTACGGGGGCGGGCGTCATCCGACTCACCCGCGACGAGGCAGTGGCCCGGAGAAGACGGAGGGGGCGGCCGTGCTCGCAGCAGACGCAGCCGAAGCCGGTGCAGTTGGGAATGCCGACGAGCTGTCCGAGCGCGATGCGATCCTGCGCCGGCAGTCGGCGCGCGAATCCACGGCGCGCACCTATGCCCGCTCGCTGCCCATCGTCCCGGTGCGCGCCCGCGGCCTGACCATCGAGGGCGCCGACGGCCGCCGCTATCTCGACTGCCTCTCCGGCGCCGGCAGCCTCGCCCTCGGCCACAACCACCCGGTGGTGCTCGAAGCCATCCGCTCCGTCCTCGACTCCGGCGCCCCGCTGCATGTCCTCGATCTGGCCACGCCGGTCAAGGACGCCTTCACCACGGAGCTGTTCCGGTCGCTGCCGGCCGGATTCGCGGACCGGGCCCGGGTGCAGTTCTGCGGCCCGGCCGGCACGGACGCGGTCGAGGCCGCGCTGAAGCTCACCCGCGCGGCCACGGGGCGGCGCGGGCTGCTCGCCTTCACCGGGGCGTATCACGGCATGACGGCGGGCGCGCTGGACGCGAGCGGGGCGCGCGGCGCGGCCGTGCCCGCCGCGGGTGCGGGCGTGACACGGCTGCCGTATCCGTACGACTACCGCTGCCCGTACGGCGTGGGCGGCGACCGCGGCGCGCAGCTCGCCGCGCGCTGGACGGAGAGCCTGCTCGACGACCCGCGCGGGGGTGTCGAGCCGCCCGCCGCGATGATCGTCGAGCCGGTGCAGGGCGAGGGCGGCGTGCTGCCGGCGCCGGACGCCTGGCTGCGCCGGATGCGGGAGCTGACGGCCGCGCGCGGCATCCCGTTGATCGCGGATGAGGTGCAGACGGGTGTGGGGCGCACCGGAGCTTTCTGGGGCGTGCAGCACAGCGGCGTGATCCCGGACGTGATGGTGCTCTCGAAGGCGGTCGGCGGCTCGCTGCCGCTGGCGGTCGTGGTCTACGACCAGGACCTCGACGTCTGGCCCCGGGGCGCCCACGCCGGCACCTTCCGCGGCAATCAGCTGGCGATGGCGGCGGGCGCCGCGACGCTGAAGTTCGTACGGGAAGAGGACCTGGCCAGGCATGCCGCCGACCTAGGCGCGCGGATGCTGACGCAGCTGCGCGGGCTCGCGGAGCGGCATGCGTGTGTCGGGGACGTACGCGGCCGGGGCCTGATGATCGGCGTCGAGCTGGTCGACCCGGCGTCCGGCGGCGACGGCAAGGCACCGTATCCGGCGGACCCGGAGCTGGCGGCGGCGGTGCAGGCGGAGTGCCTGGCGCGCGGCCTGATCGTGGAACTGGGCGGCCGGGACGGCGGGGTGCTGCGCCTGCTGCCACCGCTGACGCTGACGGACGAACAGGCGTCGGCGGTGCTGTCGCGCCTCGCGGACGCGATCGAGGCGGCGGAACGGGGCGCCTTCCGGCGGGGTGACTCGCCGCGCACGGACGAGTGGGCGTCCGGCGGCCGCCAGGCGCACGGCCCACCGTCCCCGGTGCCGCGCAGCCGCCCCGCGCTCCACTCCTGACGGCCCGGCCGCCCCCACCC